>CAMAVD010000026.1 GCA_945861575.1 Akkermansia muciniphila | reverse complement strand
TCCCAGCGCGATCTCCCGCACAACAACCACTGCCACCGTTACACTCACCGCGCACCCGTTCAAGGTGGGCGACCGCGTTTTGGTGGCGGGGGCAACGGGTGCGGATGGAAGTCTCTACAATGGCAGTTTCACCGTTGCGACGATCGCTACCAACACATTCACCTATATCATGGTGGGGACTCCATCCGCCAACGCGGCTGGCACCTTCAGTGTCCGAATCGATCCCTATCGTTTTGATGCGGTGATGCGTTCTTTGGCAAGCGCCGGTCCCGTGTGCATTTATTTGGGTCCCGGAGAGTTTAAGACCCTTGGATATTACGAAGGTCTCAGCGGGGGGGCTCAATTGAAGCCGGGGATGCGCATTGTTGGATCGGGGGTGGATGTGACGAAAGTGACTCTGGTAAACACCACGGCCAACACCCAGAAAGCTGTCTACGCCTTCGGGCATGACCTTGGGGTTGGCGGTGCGGCCAACCTCGTCGATTTCGCCTCCATTGAGTCACTTACCGTGGACTGCAATCTGAACGGTCAGAGCGGAGCGATGGTAGCGGCCGGGGCTGTACGCATGATGGGCAACCATTCCCGAGTCAGTTTTGTGAAAGCGATCAACTGGGGGAATAAGCACGATGCCACCCCGACACCCGGGTTCGTCTTTCTTCTGATCACCGGGGATCTGAGTGCTGGGGTGGGAGTGGCGGGAGTTGTCAACTGTGGGATAGACCAATGCCTCGCGATTACCCCTACCTTGCCGCCCACGCCTCCGACCGCTCCTGTTACGGTCTTCCAGGTAGGAGCCAAGGAAGTCCCCAGTGGCGCGGCAGCCAGTGGCGATGCCCCTTACATTCGCAACTGCTATCTCGACGCCGGGCAGGTGAACTCTTTTGGCCATGACGTACGAGCGATCTCAATGTCCTGGTGCAAGGCGGGCGTGGTAGAGGGAAACCAGGTCCGAAACGTGAAATTTGGTGGGCCCTACCAGACGTCGGAGGGCGCGTATGAAATCACAGTCCGGAATAATGTCTTTCAGAATGTGACCAAAGCGATCCTCTGGCAGATGAGCACTGCTGGAATTCAGAAACTGCTCGTGGAGGGCAACACCATTGAACTGGCGACTGGCACCTTGGGGCTTTTAGGCGTGCAACTTGAGGACAATGCGGCCGGCAGCCCACCTCACGGAGATGTAGTGGTGCGCAATAATCGCATTCGCTACCTTAATGGTGCGACGGGTGCGAGTAATTGGGGGAATGGGGTTCAGATTTTCGGAACTAAAAATCTGGCTGTCCGGGATAACATTCTGGAGCTTGCGACAACCTTTCAGCTGATAGATCGCCGATGCACAGCCGTCAAATACTTTAACAATTTAACCTCCAGCGGAGCACTGATTCGAGGTCAGCTGCAAACCGGCACCACGCCCAGCTTTGTTTATTTACCCTACAACGAGCTGGCCACCGAAGCGGAGGAAGCGTTCATCTTAGGATTCTTTAAACGGGCGTGATGACGAACCGAGTGTTGGATCGAGTGATCAAATCCTTGGCTCGTTACGCGTTCGCTCCACGAAAGAAAATTAGACATGGCATTCATTATCAAAGCACTGGGAACAGGGGTACTCACAACCTCAGGCACGGTTGACGGTTACGTTGTTCCAGCAAATCGAACTGCACTTGTTACCAGCATAAGGCTGGTCAACGGGGGGTTTCTATTGGAAGCTCCGACAGCCAGCGTGAAGGTAAAGCCTTCTGGAGCCGCCTCGGTGGCTCGAAGCCTTACCAAGAATCTCGATGTCCCTCTATCTGCTCTGCAACTTATTCAGGACTCCGTTACCCTCGGACAGGGCGATGCCATCCAGATCTCAATTGTTTTTCCCGGCCTTTACGACCTTCACTATTCCATCTTCGGTGTGGAGCGCGACTAGCCATGAGCCTCAACCCTCTCCAGTCCTTGCAATCGACGGCTGTTTGCTTTGGACAGATCACCACGACGCCCGGCTCTGCTCCGGCGGTGGACTGGTCGCTTGAGGGTGTCGTCGCCGATTAACTGTCCATTTCATCCACAACCTAATCTCGATACACCCATGCCATTCACACTGAAACTTCTCGCCACCGGAGTCGTCAACCACACGGCTCAAACCGTGATATATACCGTGCCGGCCGGGGCGACTGGAGGAGCGATTGTCAGCAACGTGCGATTCGTGAATACCACTGGATCCGCCCTCACTCTGAACCTTTCTTATAACCCTGTGGCGGGCGGGGCGGCGACGGTGCGGCTCCTGGAGTTAAACAAATCAATCCCAGCCGGAGACTTGGTCGTGCTCAAGCCAGAGATCACTATGGCGACCGGGGATACCCTGGAGGCTATCGCATCCGCAACAGGAATAGACTTCGTGGTTTCTGGGATGGAACGTTCGTGAGGTGACTCCATGTCTTCTCCCTCTATTTGCCTATATGTACCTGATACCGTGCAGGCACTCTGGACAGAGCCGCGAGGACTGTCCTCGATAGCGTCGGGTCTGGATTATGAGCCATGGGGCTGGTGGGAGGTGTCCTACACGGCGGCTCTCTCGTTGTGAGCGCTGTGCCCGCGCCATGGTTCATCGCTGCTGTTCGCCCCTGCCGATTCTGGCGGCGCGGGTAGTGGATTCCCATTCACTTGCTCCGTCATGAGAATTCTCTGGATGAGTGATAGTCCGCTCGTGGCCTCGGGATTTGGACGCGTCACTCGCGAGGTTGTGTCCCGGCTCTGCACGGAACCTGGGATCGAGGTAGCTTGCCTCGGTTGGAGCCATGACGGATGGCCTCATTCCAAAGAACGCTTCGCACCCACGATCTTCCCAACAGGTGCACAGGATCAGGGACGATCTGTTTTGGAGCGAGCCGTCGATGAGTTTCAGCCGGACCTCGTGGTTACACTTGGGGAACTGTGGATGCTCGATTGGCTGCCATCTCACCCAGCACGCCGAAAGTTTGCCTGGGCAGCGTATATCCCCGTGGATGGGGGGCCCTTTTACCCTCCCTGGGAACCTATGCTGCGCGATGCCGATGTCTTGATCGCTATGTCCGAGTATGGTCGTGGTATTCTACAGGGTGGACTTCCCAATCGAAAAATCCAGATGATCCCTCATGGCGTCGATTGTTCGGTCTTCAGACCCCTCGAAAACCGAGACCGACGTCCTGCCCGTGTTGCGGGGAAGACTGTGGTCGGATGTGTCGCTCGAAACCAGGCGCGAAAGAACATTCCTGCGCTCGTGGCCGCATTCGCACGTGCCAGCGCGGTGGACGCGAAGCTTCATCTCTACCTCCACATGAACCCGTGCGATGTTGGGCTTGATCTCGTGACACTTTTGCACCGACACCGACTCCAGGGTAGGGCGGATGTCAGCCATCCAGAGATTGGTGTGACCACCCCTGTGCCCGACGCGCACCTGAACGAAATCTATAATCTAATGGATATGATGGTTCTGCCCACTATGGGCGAAGGGTTCGGATTGCCGATCTTGGAAAGCTTCGCGGCGGGAATTCCTGTCATCGCAACGGATTGTAGCGCCTGCTCCGAACTGGTTCAGGGACGAGGGATGTTGGCACGGGTTGCCGCAACGATGACATGCGGCATGAATCTCATCAGCCAAGCACTTGTGGATGAATCCCACTTGGCGGACTGCATCCTAGCCTTAGAGAACGACGAGGCCCTGCGGCGTGAGTATGGAGTCAAAGCCAGAGCCTTCGCGGAAACATTGGATTGGAGCCGCCTTATTCCTAGCTGGCTCGAGGCCGTTGGGTGCGCGAGATAGCGAGCGTTTTCTGGCCCAATTCTTTTGTCCATCTTGCGCCTACCGTCATTCCCGCGCTCTTGCGTCGATGACGGTAGCTGGGCCGGGAGGAAAGTAACGCCAAAGGTTTCCCACGTTTTACGGTAACGCCGGAAAGACGCGAACGAGAAGGACGGGGCCCGGAAACCGAATGCCTTTAGGGCTCAAGTTTTAGATCAACACCCATTCCCGTCAAAGCAGGCTTCCTTGTCCCGGGTTGGAGGGTCTCTGCTGACCTAGTTTCTTCCAGGCGAGGTCGGTGGCCACGCGTCCTTGTGGCGTGCGGTTCAGATAGCCTTCCATGATCAGATAGGGTTCGTAGACTTCCTCAATGGTGTCGGGTTCTTCTCCAACCGCCACTGCCAGCGAGTTCACACCTACGGGCCCGCCTCCGAACTTGATCACAATGGTTTCAAGGAGTCGCTTGTCCATCTCATCCAAACCGTCCTGATCGATCTCCAACATTGCGAGCGCCCGGTCCGCAATCTCCAGGGTGATCCGCCCGTCCCCTCGGACTTGGGCATAGTCCCGAACGCGTCGGAGTAAATTATTGGCGATGCGAGGCGTTCCGCGGCTGCGTCGGGCGATCTCCATGGCACCGATCTTTTCAATATCCACATTGAGCAGTCCGGCCGCTCTTTGCACGATCCCTTGAAGTTGGTCTGCGTTGTAGTAGTCCAGTCGCTCACGAACTGGGAAACGCGTGAGCAGCGGCGAAGTCAGCAGGCCGCTGCGGGTGGTGGCCCCGATGAGTGTGAAACGAGGCAGGCTTAGGCGAACGCTGCGCGCGTTGGGGCCCTGGTCGATGATGATATCCAGCTTGAAGTCCTCCATCGCCGGATAGAGATATTCCTCGATGGTTTTTTGCAGGCGATGGATTTCATCAATAAACAGCACATCTCCTTCTTCGAGATTGGTGAGCAACCCCGCAAGATCTCCGGCCTTTTCGATGGTGGGACCGCTGGTGGCTTTGAGATTGGTGCCCATCGACTTCGCCAGGATGTTCGCGAGAGTGGTCTTGCCCAGTCCGGGTGGGCCGCACAGAAGGATATGATCCAGGGGATCCTTCCGGCGTTTAGCGGCTTCGACGCAGATCTCCAAACGTTCCTTCACCTTCGCCTGACCCGCAAAATCGCTAAACAAGGACGGCCGCAGGGTCATCTCCAGGGCCGCCTCGGGCTTGGTCAGGACATCGGTGATTATGCGTTCTGGCATGAGTAAACATCCGCGCTTTGCGGCGGAGTTCCGAAACTAGGAGTTGTCCCAAGGAATGGAAAGCCTCCAGATAACTCTGGAAAGATCTTCCGTGCCTTCTTGGAAGGAGTCTTGGGCCTGATTGAATAGCAACCTATTGTAATGGAATGGGTTGTTGAAAAATCCGGGCTAGGGGATTCCCCGAGGGTTTCTTTCGTACCCAAATGAGCGTTGCCCCGATTGTCAACCGAGGCAAACGAGTGCATTGTGTGGGCGTCATGAGCCCCGCAACAAATAATCAGACTTCGTTTACCCAGACATCGGCCAAGGCTGGATCTTCTGACAGTGTCATGAGCCTGGATGGGGAGTGGATTGGTCACTATCGTGGTCATTTTGACCAGGTGGTGAAAATCGTTCAGAGGGGGGATGACATCGAAGCCGTGAAAGTCACGGGTGACGATCACGTGCCGGCGGGCGAGGTGACCTTTCGCGCGAATCTGAAGACCCTCGTCGGTGAAGGGCAGGTCGCGGAGAAAGAGTTTCGTAACCCCTGTTTTGTTCCGGGAAAGCTGATAATCCTCGGTGCCGATCGAATTTCCTTCTCCTGGGAAAACTGTGGGACGGTCGAATTTCGGAAGGATGACTGAAAAGGTCCTCTTCCAGAAACGCGGGCCTCTCCACAGAGGGCTCGCAGGGCGAACGCAACCCTAAGCACAACCTAGATCAGTCCGTCCGGTACCTGGGCGGCGTCTCCTCCGAGGGGGAGGCGGGTTCCTAAGGGGCAGGCATCAACCACCTGCCCCTTTTTTATTTTAGCTGGCTTGGTCGGGAGTGGAGGCGGGCAAGACGCGGATGGCGATTACTGTCACGTCATCCAACTGAGGTCCCTTTCCGGCGAAGGCGCTCACCGTCTCGTAGATCTCCCGAATAACCCGAGCCGCTGACTGGCTGGCGTTTCTCTTTGCCACCTCGAGGATGCGGTCCGTTCCAAAGAGGCTCTCGTCGGGCCCTTCTGCTTCCTCGATTCCATCCGTCACCATCAGGATCAGATCGCCCGTTTCGAGTGGGACCGGCTCCGACTCCTGATAGTGTGTGTTTGGGCGCCGACCCAGAGGTAGGCCGGTCCGGGGAAGAGTGTATTTGACCTCGCCTGCGCTGTTCAAAACGTAGGCGGGTGGATGACCCGCGCTGGCATAGCGCAGGGAGCGGCTTTCAGGATCTATGCGAGCGATGAAGAGGGTGATAAACCGGGAAGCTCCCACGTCCTCTGCCAGTATGGCATTCGCGCGGGTGAGGGTTTCGCCGACGTTCTCGGGTTGGCCGGTGAGTGCGCGGAGATAGGCTCGAGTCTCCGCCATGAGAAGCGCGGGTCCGACGCCGTGGCCGCTGACATCGCCGACCACGACTGCAAGCTGTCCGCGTGGCAGCGGGAGATAGTCAAAGTAGTCGCCACCCGCCGCGTTGGCGGAGTAGGAGGCACCCGCGATGTCGAAGCCGGGCAGGGCAGGGGCGGACTTTGGGAAAAGGCGCTGTTGGATCTCACGGGCCGCCTTGAACTGCTCCTGGCTTTCCCGGATTTCAGCCTCAGCTCTTTTTCGATCCGTAATGTCTCGGATGAAACAGACGAAGCGGCGTCGGCCGTCGAGCAGCATGTCGCTCATGCTGATTTCCATTGGGAACTCGGATTGGTTGTGCCTCAGCCCTAGGGTTTCCAGATTGCGCCACCGCACCCGCACCGCACCGGCATGCAGCGTCTCCTCGAGGCGCGTCCGAAGCAGGCCTCGCAGACGCTCCGGCTGCAGCATGGCGAAGGGTTTCTGAATCAGCTCGTCTTGGGTGAAACTGAACATCTCCTCCACGGCCGGATTCAAGAAGAGAATGTGGCAGCCCTCGTCCATCAGGATCACCCCGTCGGGAGAGGTCTCCCACAAAAGGCGGTAGCGCTCTTCGCTTTCCTGCAGGGCTTTCTTTGCCTGGCGCTGCTCCGATCGGATGGAGGCCTCCCGCAGTTCGCGTTCTACCGCGGGTGCCAGCCGCTGGAGATTGCCCTTCATCAAATAGTCGTGGGCCCCTGCTTTCATCGCCGCGACGGCGATGTCCTCTCCGATCCCGCCTGAAACTATAATAAAGGGAACGTCAAGATGGGAGGCTTGTATGAGCTTGAGGGCGTCGAGGGCGTTGAACGTGGGGAGATTGTAGTCGGCTAGGATGATGTCCCAGGGCTTTGAAGCGACGCTTTCGGAGAGGGCCTGCGCGGTTTCCACGCGTTCCATGTAGGGATCGTAGCCGGCTCGTCGGAGCAGGTTTACCATCACGTGGGCGTCGAACTCTGAGTCTTCCACCACCAACACTCGCAGCTGGCGCTTCATCCTGAATTACCGGGTGACTTCGGGGATGACACATCCGGGGAGTCTGCGCGGCAAGGGCAGGTTACGCACAAGCCCCAGGGTGGGGCTAGCGAAATTCCACTTGAGCCGGAGAGGGCTTTGCCTAATATGCCGCCACCAACTGCAACCGCTGAACCTGTGATCATGGATGTTATTATGGTTGGTCAGCTGGCACAGAAAGTTTCGTGCCAGATGGACCTGCCTGGTTTTTCCCCAGGCATGAACTCTATTCATTCGCGCCTTCATCAGGCCCGATGGATAGAGTCTGGCGCGCGCCCGCTGCGAGCCAACGCGACTCATTCGCAGGCTCTTCTTCTCATGTTTCCCAAAGGGATGGATCGGAGCGTCCTTCCTGTGAGTGGTCCTTGCTCCCGCTGCCGGTCGGGATCTTTCGGCCTCATTCCCCTGAGAGCCTTAGGATGCCGATCTGTGGAAGGTGTCCCCCCAGCTCGTCTCAGTTATCTGAGAGGTGAGGGTTCCTTCTTTCGTTCGCGGCGTCGTAACAGTCCTCCATCAGCAAAACCCTCCCGCCTTGGGAGGTCCGATTGCTCCGAGTGGCCGAGTGGTCCTTCGGCTATCTGCACTCGGGCTTCCCTTGGATACCACCGCTCCCATGCCAACCTCAATGCCTGCGGACCACCGCGCTGAGTCCCACGAGCCATCTCAATCCCCACCGGATTCGGAAACCGTTTCCACGGATATGGACAGGGTGTGTCATCTTCTGGTCGTCGATGATGAGGAGGGACCGCGAGAATCCCTTCGTCTGATCTTCAAAGACGACTATCGGATCACCATCGCCTCCTCGGGTGCCATGGCGCTCGAGAGGCTGAGGACGGAGAAGTTCGACGTCGCCATTTTGGATATCCGCATGCCAGACATGACGGGTTTGGAGTTGCTGGAGCAATTACGTTTAGTGGATCCCGCGATCGAGGTCGTTATGCTAACGGCCTTTGAAACGCCGGAGTATCTTCGTAAGGCGCTACGTCTGAGAGCCTGCGAATACCTGAACAAGCCGTTCGACATTAAAAACATTCGGATGGTGGTTACTGCCGCCATGGAGCGCCGCGCGAGCCATCGGGAGGAGCAGGAGAACCTGAGTCGGCTCGCCGAGATTCGCGAGCAGGTGCAGCAGTTGAGGGTGAAGGAGGAGACCATGCGCTCTCGCTGGGAGATTTACGCGAGCATCATCCATGACATCAATGGCCCGCTCACGATCATCTCTGGCTTGGTCCAGTTGGTGAATCAGCGCTTGAACCAGGAGGCCTCCTTGTACGCGGAGGATCTCGATCTGATGAAGGATCGAATGAAGCGTGTGACGCGCCAGGTGACCAACTGCATCGAGATCTCGCGGCGCTACTTGAAACTTCTGAATCCGACCTCGGGTGAGAATGGCAAAGTTTGGGTGAACCACATTTTGGTAGATCTGGGCGACCTGGTCCGGTCTTTGCCCGATGCCCGTGGCCACGAGCTTCAGATCAAGCCTCTCCCCAAGGATGCGCTGGTGCTGGTCAACGGGACAGATCTCATTCAGATGTTGCTCAATCTGACCCTTAATGCGCTACAAAGTTCCCGCGAGTGCCATTTGGTGCAGGTATGTGGCGAGGTGATCCACAAGCCTCTCGATCTGTCGTTGTTTAACGACGGGCCGTCGGATCGCTTTATCAACCGAGATGGCTTTCATAACGTGACGCCACTTTTGGCGCTGTCGGTGATGGACACGGGCCCTGGGATCTCTCCCCAGATCTTGGAACGTCTCTTCGAGCCCTTTTTTTCGTACAATCAGGCGACTGAGAGGCGTTCCGGGCTAGGACTGTGCATTGTGATGCGGCTGTTGAAAGAAAACCGAGGGGGCTTGCACCTGCATACCGAGCAAGGGCGTGGAGCGGTCATTACTCTCTATCTACCTGCTCGCTTGTCAGGACCCGATCCATTGAGGACCCCATTGCAAGCCGCTAGCCCGCACATTTCATAGGCCGCAAAAGAATCTAAAGATCCTTCCGCATCTGCCGATTAATCGGTCGTCTTGATGACATGGCCGCCGGCGCCCAAGGTATCCAGCCGGCAGGGAATAGGGTGGAGACCCGCTAACCAAATCCACCCGCGACAGGACGTCGCGCTCACAACGCTCCGACACGGAGCAACAAGGAAGTATTATGGTGATCAATACCAATGTCTCCGCCCTCCGCGGAGCCCGTCTCCTCTCGGAATCCTCCATGAGCTTGGCCAAGTCGCTGGCCAGACTTTCTTCAGGTTCGAAAATCACTTCTCCCGAGGACGATGCCGCAGGCCTGGCTGTTTCCATGCGCTTTGATGCGCAGATTAGTAGGACACAGGGGGCCAAAAGTAATGTCAGTAATGCGATCTCCTTTAGTCAAACCCAGGACGGGTTCATGGGCAAGGTGGCGAAGGCGTTGGACCGTATGAGCGAGCTCTCGATCCTCGCTCAGGATGTCACCAAGAGCAATAGTGACCGGGTGCTCTACGACAACGAGTTCGCCACGCTATCGGCGTATATTACCAATGTTGCGAGTAAGGATTTCAACGGGGTGAGCTTGTTCAGTGCGACGGCGTTAAACGTGACCGTGGACAGCGAGGGCGCCACCTTCATCATGTCGGCTCTCAGTTTGGGAACTGCGACCTACACCGCACTGGCAACGTCCTCGGTGGCGACATCTGGAGGCGCGGTTTCGGCTCTCACTGCTGTGAAAAGTGCGATCGGTCAGCTGGCTTCGGATCGTGCCACTGCGGGAGCGAGTCTGGCGCGACTTCAGTTCACCGGGGAGCAGCTCTCCGTGTTGCGCGACAATCTCACCGCTGCCAACAGTCGGATCAAGGATGTGGACGTGGCGGAGGAAAGCACAGCTTACGCCAAATCGAATATCCTCGTGCAATCAGGAACCGCCATGCTGGCACAGGCCAACTCGGTCCCTCAGGCGGTCCTCCGGCTGCTGTCATGATCGAGGACACGCCTCTCGCGCCTGGGGCGCGAGAGGCGCTGCATCCAGCGGGGGTGGAGTAAAGCCTGCCGATTATCGTCTTTCCTGATGGCAGGCAGTTCTTCTATAAACCGCCCCGTGCCGTTGCCTGCAATAGAGCCCCTGTCCGCCGCTACTCGGTATTGTGCCGTTTTTGGTCGGCCCATTCGTCATTCCGCATCCCCAGCGATGCACAATGCTGCCCTGGCATCGCTCAGCCTAGACTGGCGTTATCTGGCATTTGATGTGGCCCCTGAGCGCCTGCGGCAGGCTCTCGAAGGATGCCGAGCCATGCACTTCGTTGGGGTGAACCTGACTGTTCCTCATAAACTGATCGCGGTTCCCTTCATGGATGAGCTGGATGAAACAGCGAAGGAGTGGGGAGCTGTGAATACTGTGGCTTTTGAGGGGCAGGAGGGCGAGGGCGGCGATTGGAGGCCCCTCCGTGATTTTGAGGGAGGGATGCCTGCCCACGTGCGCCTTCGGGGATACAATACGGACGCGGATGCGGTGATCCGCTCCATTCGGGAGGATTTGATCTGCGATCCCGCAGGGGCTCAGGTGATGGTTCTCGGGGCGGGGGGGGCGGGGCGGGTCGCTGCGCTCAAGCTGGCGAGTTGTGGAGTGGATGAGCTATTTCTCGTGAACCGCACCCAGTCTCGGGCTGCGGAGGTTGCAGACGAGGTTATCAGGCGGTTTCCCAAAGTTCGTGTCCGAGTTGGCTACCCACCCGGACGGGTAGATCTGGCCTTGAATGCAACGTCCTTAGGGCTCCGGGTTGAGGATGGTTTGCCCTACGATGCAGCGCGGTGGTCTCCTGATCGGGCGACCTTCGCTTACGACATGGTCTATCGTCCGGCACAGACCCCGTTCCTCGGTCAGGCCAAGTCTGCGGGCTGCCGTGTCGCCAACGGCCTGGGAATGCTGCTTTACCAAGGCGCAAGGGCCTTGGAGATTTGGACGGGTCGACCGGCTCCCGTCGCGCTGATGCGCCAGGCTCTGGTGCAACAT
Organism: Akkermansia muciniphila; assembly: GCA_945861575.1. Classification (GTDB taxonomy): domain Bacteria; phylum Verrucomicrobiota; class Verrucomicrobiia; order Limisphaerales; family UBA11320; genus UBA11320. The sequence continues at coordinate 21,931 of CAMAVD010000026.1, read as the reverse complement.
ATCTACGGAGATCGAATCGAAAAAGGAGGCTTATGAGCGAACCCAAGCTGCTATTAATTGGCTTATTTGCCGACATGCTGGATGGTGAGCTGTGGGCGGAGGTCCCCTTCGGGTTCTGGTCGGTCGTCTTCTTTGTGTTCGGATGCATCGTGGGCAGTTTCTTGAATGTCTGCATCCATCGCATGCCGCTCGGGCAGAGCCTGGTCTCGCCCCCGTCGCATTGTCCGCATTGCCGCTACAGCATACCTTGGTACTTAAATGTTCCTCTGTTCACCTGGCTTTGGCTGAGGGGTCGTTGCGCCAACTGCAAGGCACCCATCTCTCCCCGCTACGTTCTGGTGGAGCTGCTAACGGGTCTGCTCTTCCTCGGGGGATGGGTTCACTCGGGGGCGGAGTCAGCTGGGGTGGCGTTGGCGATGGCGCTTCTTTTCTCGGGGCTGATCGTGGCCACGTTCATCGACTTTGAGCACTACATCATCCCCGACGAGATCACCTTGGGTGGTATCGTTGCCGGGTTGGTGGCCTCCGGTCTGATCCCCTCGTTGCACCACCAAACGCAACCTGCGCTTGCGCTGGCGCTCAGCGCACTGGGTGCGGGCGTGGGTGCGGGTATCACCTATGCGGTTCTTCGTTTTGGGAAGCTTGCCTTTGGAAAGCAGAAGATTCGTTTCGGCAAACCGACACGCGTGGAGTTTCGCGAGACGGGAGTCGTGATTGAAGGAGAGGAGACTCCCTTCGAGGAAATTTTCTACCGACCGACCGACCGCATCGAATTGCAGGCTTCGCGGGTAGAAGCGCTGGGGCGCACCTGGGCGGACGTGCCGGTGCGTTTGTCCACCTTACGCTTGGATATTGGTGAGGATCACTTCGATCCCGAAAAGGTTCCAAACATGGTGGCGACCACGGACCGTATCCTGATTCCACGTGAAGCCATGGGCTTTGGAGATGTGAAGTTTCTGGGAGCCATCGGAGCGTTTATTGGGTGGCAGGGTGCGGTGTTCTCGCTGATGGCCAGCGCAGTGATCGGTGCCTTTTTTGGAATCAGCCTGATCCTGATGGGGAAACGCGAATGGTCCGCGAAACTGCCCTATGGGCCCTACATAGCTGTGGCAGCGCTCCTCTGGGTTTTCTGCGGACGTCCGCTCACGGAGTGGTATGTGCGTCGGATCGGCGTGATTTGAAGATAAAGCGAACGGTGACAGGGGTTCCGACAGGTGGGAGTTTCTCGGAGGCGGTACGATGAATCTCATCATTGTCTCGGTCGGGACCTGGATTATTGATGAGCGCGGCGGGGTCCCGGATGAGAGAGATGATGGACCCTTCCTCCTGAGCGATGAAGTGACCGGAATGCATGATGGATCCGGTGTAGGCCCAGGCACCTAAGCGAAAGGGAGCATTTGTGGCGTGTGGATCCTTGCCAGCGAGCTGCACCCAGTCCTCGAGTCGGTTGGTTTGGTTACCCCCTAGGGATATCCGAACGACCTCGATGTCCAGCTCGCTTCCAGCTTCCGTCCGTAGGGTGCGGCCGGGTTTTCCTCGGTCTGGGCTAGGCTTGACCCCTAGCAGCAGGCAGGCCACGTGGATGTCTCGTGGCGCTACTTCGGTCTTGAGTAGGCTCTCGTGGGTTTTTCCCTGAGTGCTTACCAGGGCGTACTCGATCATCGAGTCCGCCAGGTTCACCGTCGCTGGAAATGAGAGTGTCGACCGGTGAGTGTCAATTTGGAGAGTTCCGAGACGGTAGAGTCTAGGCCCGAGGCGGATGACCCCTTCTGGACTGGCCTGCCCCGCCAAGCAGAGGCGGGGCTGCCAGCCGACTAGGAGCAGGATCAGAAGCAAGGCGAAGATTTTCATTTCCAAAGTAGAGTTTTTTGACATCGTTTTGTCTTCGAATCACTCATGAGCGACAACCTGCTGATCGTGGCGGATTCTGAGCGCGACGCCAACATGCTTTACGCCGCTGGCATGTTCGTCCCAGATCCTTTTGTGTTTTTGCAGATCGGTCGCAAGCGACTGGTCATGATGAGTGATCTTGAGGTGGACCGGGCACGGCGGGAAGCGACCTCTTGCCGAGTCATCTCCCGGAGCGACATTCAGAGGCGGTTGATTAAGGAGGGGCATCGCCAGCCGGATACAGCGCAGTGTATCGCCTATCTTCTGCGGCGTGAGGGTGTGCGTAAGGTGGTGGTGCCGGATACCTTCGCTTTGGGGCTTGCCCGCAGGCTCGAGGATCTCGGGGTAAGGATCAAGGTTAGAAAAGGAGAGTTTTTTGCCGAGCGGGAGATCAAGCAAGCCGACGAAGTAAAAAAGATCAGTGCCGCTCTTACGATGGCTGAAGTTGGGCTTGCCGAGGCCATTCAGGCTCTGCGCAACTCGAGGGTGGGAAGGGGTTCTCGACTGGTGTATCGAAATGCTCCCCTGACGTCCGAGCGACTGCAGGGGATTGTGGCCACAGCGGTATTCCAGGCGGGGGGAGTGGCGGCCCACATCATTGTTGCGGGCGGCGCACAGGCCTCGGATCCCCATGAGCGCGGGACGGGGGTTTTGAAATCTGGAGAGCCCATTATTGTCGACGTCTTTCCCCGTTCCCAGAGGACCGGGTATTTCGGCGATATCACACGCACGGTGGTCAAGGGGCGCGCCAGTGAGGCTGTCCGTCAGATCTACCGTACGGTGGAGGAGGCCCAGGACCTCGCATTCTCACTCTTGTCCGTCGGGGCAAACGCAGCCTCTATCCATGGGCGGGTCCATAGACATTTTGAGACCTCCGGATACCGCACCTCTCGTCAGGGCGGGCGCATGCAGGGCTTTTTCCACGGCACCGGGCATGGGTTGGGATTGGAGATTCATGAACGTCTTCGGATAGGCTGGGAATCCAAAGACAGGCTTCGGGAGGGCAATGTGGTGACGATAGAGCCCGGGCTCTACTATCCGGGCATTGGTGGTGTCCGATTGGAGGATGTAGCCCTGATCACCAAGCGTGGAGCCCGAAATCTGACCCGTTTCGAAAAGTTGCTCGAAATCTGACCCTCCCGCCCGTTTTTTTCTGTGGAGTGAAAGAAGCTCCCTTTCAGGTCCGTATCTATTAGCAGTCGAAGGCAGGTTGTTCCACTTACCTCCGGCGAATTGCTAAACTGATATGAAGAGCTTGAAAACACTTTTGAACAGTCGCTGGCCGAAGAGCGCGCTGATGGCTGCCTCCCTCGTCGGTGCACTGACTTCCCTCGTCCAAACCGCCCAAGCCGATGTTCCTGTCATGCGTCGCTGGGCCGTTTCCACTCCGACGATCGATGGCGTGGTCAGTCCCGGCGAATGGTCCTCCGCACAATCCACCCCTCTGGCGAAGGGGCGTCTCATGACCATGAACAATGCCCACTATCTCTACGTTCTGGTGGACGTCACAGCCGATACGGGCAACAACGTCCTGGCGGCGGGGAGCCCGAACACGGGTGACTGGTTCCGCCTCGCCTTCGACATCGACCTAAACCACGCGGTCACGCCGAATGTGGATCTGGACTATAGCGGTTGCAACGACGGGCGGGCCTTCGTGAAATCCTACCGACTAGGGCCGAACTCCTCGACTGGCTGTCAGAACACCGATCCTGATTCGATTGGCAAAATTGGATTTGGTCCGACCCTCAACTCGGGGGTGCCACATCGCTTTTGGGAGATGCGCCTGGATCTGAACGAGCTGGGGATGCATCCCAGTCTCTGGCATTTCTTCCCGTTCCTAAACCCGCGCGTTCGGTTCAATGTCACCACCCATTCGGAGGTTCCGGCGTTCAACGTTCATCAGCCCCAAAACCAGCTGCTGCCGGACATGTCGAATCTCTTCAACCTAGCCATCGCAACGACCCCGGTTTATCCGGGCGGCGGCGGCCCCCTCTTCATGGGAGTTGGACTTGTGCCGACCACCTTTATTGGTGCGGACGGCTATGCGAATATCAATCAGCCAGGCTATTACTACGCGACCAACGCTCCCTTCGGTGGGGATCTGCGCGTGTTCGGGCGTTGGAGTACTTTGCGCTACTCACTTGGAGCAACCCGCTATCGCGTTCTCTATTCCAAGGATGGTGGAGCCTTCTCTCCCTTGCGTCAGACCTGGAGCAACTATCGCTGGGATGGCACCAAGTGGGTTGTTCAGGCCGTTGGACCCGATTCAGCTGACTCCTACGGTGTGCCGAGCGCGTTCGAGCTTTGGTACAATCCGAATCAGATCCTCGGTTGGGACAGCTCCAAGTTCGCCGATGGCACCTATCGCCTTCGCTTGGAACTTCTGAATGCGGGTGGAGTTGTCCTGCCCAGCCCCGCAGGCAACCTGCTCACCCTCAAAATTGTGAACACCGCCCCGGTCGTCCACATCGACAACATCAAGTATAACAACAGCGAGATCTGCGAGTGTGGTATTGTCACCCAGGGATCGGCTCCTCGCGGGTTCAGCTTCGATATCACAGTGAATGATCCGAGCGGGGCACTTGGCGGCTTCTGGCTCTTCGGTACTTATGGTCACGGCAAGACCACGGGGACGATTTACAGCGACACCTACACGGATGGCGGCGTCAACATGGGTGTTCCGTTCTTCGTGAACCATATCAACGCGGATGGAGCCAAGAAGTGGAATGGAGTGACCGGCCTAACGGTTCCCTTGGGCAGCCAAGACTGGCGCGCGAGCAAGTCGTGCGCCTACAGCTTCATCCTTAGCGCGAACAGCCGAGTTCAGAACGGATACGGATACCTCTTCACCAGTGTTCAGGACTTCAGCAATCTGACCATCCTGCTTGGACGTGGCGAAGGCAGCACCGAGTGCCCTAAGGATGACCTCATCCTGGGGCCCATCGACCCGCTGATTCCGATCAATCCAATCCTGGAGCCCATCGACCCAATCGTGAACCCGAAGCTAAGTTTGCCCATGGACAAACTCGACCTGAGCGCCACGGTCTTGAAGCTCTGAACAGAGTTAGCGTGCAGCTCTGAACACTGAAATCCTCCCCTCTTGATATGTCTATGAAATCGACAGCACCTACCACGACGCGAGTCACACTGCTCCTCCTAACCACAGCTGTTCTGGTTACCATTAGCCAATCGGTAATGAGAAACGGTCCTGCAGTTCCACCGGCCGTGGGAATCGCCGCGAACGAAATCGAATCGGCTCCTGAGGCTAGCTCGGTCGCGGACGTTGACGTTCAGTTGAAATACGTGCAGCCCTCCGTTGCGACCATTCCGGCCGCTCCGACTGCGGTGGCAGCCCCTCTCGATGCCGTCAGGGCTGAGATGGCCAATGATGCTGAGCTGGCGTATCAGCTTGGGGAGGATATTTCCAAGCTGAGCCCTGAGGCGCTTGCCCAGATGCGGACGGATTGGGAGACACACGTCCGTCAGTCGCAGGCCGAGGCCGCGCTCGCCGAATAGACGTGTCGGTGGCGGGCTTTAAAAGCGAGGAAGGGCAGGTTTAACCTGCCCTTCCTTTTTTGTGGAGACCGCAGCAGGCGGGCTCCAGGGAGAATCTTGAGGCTTCGGTTAGCTCTCTGAACCGTGGGTGGAGCCGTCGGTTGGCGTCGTAGACTTTGTCCCGTTGGAGCCGAGCTTGGCGAGGAGAGCGTCACGCTGGCTGGTGTCGGCTCCGGCGTCCGAGCCGGAATGGTCGTGATGCCCGTTGCGCTGGAAGACAGACTTTGGTGCGGCGGCAAACGCGCCTGCGACCGCAGCCTTTGCCTCGGCCAAGTGGCCTTTTCCTACTGACTGGCCGTTGAATGCGAATACCTTGTCCCCTTGGGGAAACGGCTTGGGCTTGATGCCGAAGTTGTAGCGGAAGTTCTTCCAGTTGTCCCCGCTTTGGTAATTGGTGCCCAACGCTCCGCTTGGATCGTAGCCGCAGTGAACCATACAGTTCTCGCAGCGGGGGTCTCGAGCCACTCCATTCACCACTCCGTAGCTTTCCCAGTTCACCTTGGTCAGCATTTCCTGATACCCATTGTAGTGACCATCGGTCATCAGGTAGCAGGGGGCTTTCCAGCCGCGGACATTGAAGGTGGGGATGGCCCAAGCGGTGCAGGTCAGCTCCCGCTTGCCGGAGAGAAATTCCTGGTATACTGGAGTGCCGAAAATGGTGAAGAGCTGGCCCCAGCGCTCGATGTCCTTGAACTTTATCCGTGTGAGGTCACGGGTTAGGAAGAACGCTTTGGGATCTTTGCCCAGGCGTTTAACCATGTCCTTTTTAGCGGCGTCGTAATCGTAGCCAGGAGAAATCGTATGCCCGTCCACTCCGAGCCAGCTGAGATACTTGAACATCTCCTCCAGTTCGGCCGACTCCGTCTCCCGATACACTGTGGTGTTCGTGGCAACTTGGTAATCAAGGATTTTGGCCATCTTGATGGCCTCGACACATTCCTTGAAAACGCCTTCTCTCTCTACGATCAGATCATGTGTGTATTCCAAGCCATCGACATGGACATTCCAATACATCCACTTGCTGGGCTTGATCGTCACCTTCGCACGTGCGGCAGGGTCGGACTTACGGATGGTTTCGGCATCCTTCTCTGTCACCAGATTGGCTGAGACGAGGCGTCCGAGCTTCTCCTCCATCGACACGTCGTAGTGCGCGGCCATGTATTCGCGCATCTTTTTGCGCATGAACATGGCATTGGTGCAGATGTAAATGATTCGTCCCTGATTCCGCAGCCCGACGACCAACTCTTCGATCTTGGGGTAGATCAAGGGTTCTCCGCCGCAGATCGAGACCATCGGCGCATCGCACTCCTTCGCGGCTTCCAGGCAACGCTCGAGCGGCACCATATCTTTCAGGCTGGTGGAATATTCCCGGATACGCCCGCAGCCCGTGCAGGTCAGATTGCAGGTATGGAGCGGCTCCAGTTGGAGCACCATCGCAAACCTAGGAGTGCGCTTGATCTTGTGACCTACGATGTGCTTGGCGATCTTGAGAGTCAGGGCGAGAGGAAATCGCATAGAGGATTATTGAGCGGCAATGATGCCGGAAACTGCTGGGCCGTTTTCGAACGCTGCTGCGGATGGATGCTCTACAGGCAGCTCATGCGGTTTGGTTTGACCCAAACCCGGAAGGAGGAATGTCGCCGGGGATACGCTTGGGGATGCCTGAAAACCTGAACAGCCACTGAGCAGCAGCCCCGTGGAGAGTCCGAGCACTGCGCTCAAAACCTTTCTGTTCCGTTTCACCCGGCGAGTATAGATTGTGCGCATGTCATGGCAACACCGAACTCCAGCCCCGAGTTGCGGGGAGATTCCTACCCGACTGCCCACACCCCTTTCGAGGCGGGGATGGCTCGGAATATTGAGCTGGGTCAAAATGACCCTTTGCGGTTTTGGCGTGCTTTGTTTGGGTGGGGCGGAGGCGGTGGAGGCGGTGGACGCGGTGGAGCTGCGGCTCCGAACGTTGCAGGAGGCTTGGAAGAGTCCTCAGGCCTCGGTAGAGATAGGATGGAAATTGGCGCAGGCTTGTTTTGATCGGGCGGAGTTCGCTACGAATAGGACAGAGCGTAGCTCATTGGCGGAGAGGGGTATAGAGGCTTCTAAAAGCGTCCTTAGCCGCGATTCAAACAGCGCTCCGGGGCACTTCTTCCTCGCGATGAATTTGGGGCAGTTGGCTCGGACTCGCCATTTGTCCGCATTGGGGTTGGTGACGGATATGGAGGTGCATTTCTTGGCGACCATCGCTCTGGACCCGAGTTTTCTGAGGGGCGCGGCCCATCGCTCGCTGGGGATGCTCTACAGGGACGCTCCTGGTTGGCCGGCTAGCATTGGCAGCCGGAGCAAGGCACGTCGTTACCTAGAAAAGGCCTGCGAACTTCACCCATTGTATCCTGAAAACCTTCTGACTTTGATGGAATCGGAATTGGGATGGGGGGAGCGCAAGCGCGTCTCCGCCCGGCTATCCGGCCTGGATGCGCTGATGGCGAAGGGTGTTCAGGGATCCCAGAGTGCGGAGGGGTCGGACAATTGGAAAGAGTGGCGGGCGCGGGCTGAGTTGGTCCGTCGGCAGGCCACCGGATCGCAGCGTTTGGATCCCGGCCCCGCTTCGAAAGGGCGGTAGCACTTTCGCGTAACCTTGCTTCCTTGTGGCTGTCTCTTGAGTGTATATGGGTCAGACTGTTGCTTTTAAGCGAGGTGCCAACCAGGGGGCTACCTGTTCCGCGATTGCTCACACTGCATTCCCGCAGCGGTCTTCATTCGGATTCACGCTTATCGAGCTCCTGGTCGTTATTGCGATCATTGGGATTCTAGCTTCCATGATCCTGCCTTCTTTGGGCAGCGCTCAAGAGTATGCGAGGCGGATGGCTTGCCTGAACAATCACAAGCAGCTGGGGTTGTCGGTCATCCTTTATCTGGATGATTCCGAAGGTCTGTATCCTCCGCGAACGACTCCCACCTGGGTGGAACGTCTGTATCCCTTCTACCAGACGACCAAGCTTCTAAAGTGTCCGAGCGATTCTGTCCTTCCCTCAGGGCCTAGTGGGAACACGGCTGAGCTGGCGGTCAATGCGGCACGCAGCTACATCATCAATGGATGGGATGATTACTTTAAGACCACCCTCAAGCCCGAGGATTGGGCGTTGTTCCTGGACCATCGCTATCCGATAGGCATGCCGGAGAGTTATGTGAAGTACCCTTCGGACACCGTGATCTTCGGCGAGAAGCTCAGCGACTCGCGGCATTTTAATGTGGATATCTACCAAGGCTTGGGCAACGACATTACCGAGGTGGAGCACGGACGTCATTCGAATCGTGGGCGTCGCAATTCTGGCGGAGGATCCAATCACACGTTCACCGATGGACATGCTGCCTATGTCCCTTACGGGCAGGCGCTCAATCCGATGAACCTCTGGGCCGTGACCGCGGACTGGAGGACCAATACGGTGACATTGGGGCCCTAACCCGCACATTTCATAGCGCGCAACACGATGGAAGTTCGTCCGCAGCCATTCCTTTCACCGCAGGTCCCCCCGGCGCGCTGCGGGCTAGAAGCAACTCCGGCCGACCGGAGTTGGGAGAAACTCAACACTCTGTGTTCCCTCTTAAGCGCCGACGCAATTGGTCGACACTCCTTCAGGCACCGGCGTCGTCCGTTGCCGACCATTGCGTTATGCTTTTCGCCCACTCACGCTCCGCCGGGAGGTATCCGGGTCGCAAGATGACCGTGCTTGCGGTCGCGGTCTTCGCCATCGGTTGGCCCGTTGGCCAGCTTCTGTCACAATCGAAGGAAGAGCGGGTTGAGCAATCAGGGCGATCCATCACCTCGGCACCAGGGGGTAGCGACAAGAGTGTGTCCCCTGCTGATTACTTTGAGCGGGGACGATTTGCGGAGTCGACTCAAGATTACGGAGAGGCTGCGCGTCTCTACCGCCGAGGTGCTCAACGTGGTCACGCGCCTTGCCAGAACAATTTGGGCTACATGCTGCTTAAAGGGCAGGGGGTTCCCCCAGATCCCAAGGACGCTGCGGCTTGGTTTCGGGATGCGGCGCGTCAGAGTTATCCCCCCGCACAGAACAATTTAGGTGTCTGCTACCGCGATGGGCTCGGGGTAAAGCAGGACGAAGGTATTGCGGCGAAGTGGTTTCTCCAGGCAGCCGAGGCTGGCTTGGCGGAGGCTCAGAACAACCTGGGTATCCGTTTCTACCGAGGCCGGGGCATGCGTCAAGATACCGAAGAGGCGATGCGGTGGTTTACCAAAGCTGCCGACCAAGGATTGGGGAATGCTTGGGTGAACATTGGAATCTGTTATGTGGAGGGCAACGGAGCCCCCAAAGATCTTGTGAAGGCCTTCGAGCTTTTCACCCGTGCCGCAGAGAAGGGCGATACGGACGGCCTGCTAAGTTTGGGCTTCGCCTACATGCAGGGAACGAAGATCCCGAAGGACTTGGTCCGTGCCTACATATGTTTCAACACAGCCGTGAGCTTCGGAGACAACTATGCGTCGCAGGCTAGAACGAAATTGCGGCGAGAAATGACTGACAAACAAGTGTCGGAGGCGCAGCGCCGGTCGTTCGAGACTTCCACGCGCGATCAAGCCCAACGCTCCAACGATTCCAGATCGGAACCGTGACTCGTAGCCCTTTGGACGGCGCATCGCCTGATGGTGCTTCTCAATGCGGCATCCACCGACAGCCTGCTACCCCTTCATCCAGCGACGGGATTTGTGTTCGGATCTGGGGAGCGTTCCGAAGGGCCGCACTTCCAATTCAAAGCGCAAGGAGAAGGCTGTGTGCAGATTGGATTCAAGACGGTGAACCCTCTCAGCTGGAGCGACGCAGGGTTCGTCTAATTCAATCAATATCTTGGCTGTTGTCAGGGCCGAGGAGGTGTGGATTTGGACCTGATACTCTCCGATGCCCGGCGTGTTCTGGATCACCTCATGAACGGCAGAAGGATAGAGATTCACCCCACGCACAACGACCATATCGTCCGTGCGTCCAAGGATCCCGCCCGTGAGGCCTCGGTCCAACGAACCGCATTTGCAGAGGCCAACGTCTGAGAGGCTCACCAGATCTCCCGTGCGATAGCGGATGAGGGGAGAACCGTCGCGTCCGAGATTGGTGAGGACCAACTCTCCGGGGCGTCCCGGCTCAGCGGGAGTGAGGTTTTCTGGATGGATGGCTTCCAGGAGGAAGGAAGCCTCCATCACATGAAGGAGCGAGCTTTGTGCCGGGCACTGGTAGCTCACCGGGCCGATTTCCGTCATGCCATGGTGATCGACAACCAGGGCACCGGGCCAAAGAGATTCGATGCGGGATCGGGTGGCAGGGATGCTTCCTCCCGGCTCACCCGCGACCAGCAGGCGGCGCACTTGGGACCGTTCCAGGGGAAGCGCTTCCTTTCGAATGGTTTCTCCCAGATGGAGGGCATAGCTGGGAGTGCAGCATAGGACCGTCGCCCCGCTCTCCAAGATCGCCCTGGCCCGCGCGCTGGTACTGAGACCGCCTGACGGAAAGCAGAGACACCCCATCGATGTCGCGGCTTCGAACGCCGTCCAAAACCCGAGGAAGGGGCCGAATGAAAAAGCAAAGTAGACTCGATCACTGGGAGTGACGGAAGCGGCTGCGAAGACCCTCTTCCAGTTGTCGAGCATCCAAGCCCAACTTTCCGGGGTGTCCAGCCAGCGCAATGGAAAACCTGAAGTGCCACTGGTCTGATGGCAGCGTGTGTAGCGCGACAGCGGAAAGCTGAGATGGTTTCCGTAGGGCGGATGCAATCGCTGACTCTCGGCGAGTTCCCCTTTACTCGTGAAGGGAAGAACATCGAGCAGCGCTTCCAGAGTCAGAGCCTCCCAGTTGGGCGGCAGCCCTTCCAGCTTGGCTTGGTAGAAGGGATTGCCTGCAAGGACGATCCTCACCAAGGCCTGTAAGCCTTGCTGTTGGTGTGACCGGAGCGCTTCTCTGCTGGAGAAGGGCTTCACTCACGCGCCGGGCTTAGGGGTCTTTGCGGCAGCTGACGCTGAGGCTGTCGGTTTGGGGGCCGGTTTGTCAGGCCGATAGTAGGTCACGAGAAATCCTCCCAGCGCAGCGAGAACGATCCCAAGAACGAAGGGCGGTTTGATGGCGCTCCAGCCGTCTTTGGGGGGATGATTCAGAAGGGAATACAGCACGTTCACAATCGGGGCGCCCGCGAAGATTATCGACATGACCACATAGGGTTTTCCACCTGATCCGAAGGCTAGCAGCACTCCGAAGGCACCGATGGCACCCGCGATTCCGGCGATCAGCGACCAGACCATGCCGCCCTGGCTATACCCACTGAAGGCCTTGCCCTTGAGCATCAGCAGAACCAGCGGGGCGAGCACCGCCACCAGAAAGTAGGCCAGTCCCACGAAGAGGAACGACTTGTAGCGGGCCTCCGCATCGATGGTTCCCCCAGGAACCATCTGACTCTGCCCCATATGAAGGAGCACACCATATACGCCCCACATCGCCACCGTGAGCAGAGCAAACAAGATCCAGTTCATGGGAGGGAGTCTTGCTGCAAAGGGGTGTCGGTCGCAAGAAGAAGTAGGTGAGGGCTTCGGCACGATTGCCAATCTGGACGGTCCCTGAGAGGCTTTCGCCATCAATGGTTTTACCGGCCTGGATGAGTGTGGGCGCAGACGGGGTCACTCTGAGACTCAAGGTGCACCCACGCGCACCTCGGACTGAGATCGGACCTGCTTTCGGAGCTCAGCTGAAGGTGAAGGTGACCGCACCGCCGGTTGACGCGGCGGCGAATGAGGCTTTGGTGCGCTTGTTGGCGGAGAGCCTGGACTGTCCCAGAGGTGCCATCGAGGTTCTCCGGGGGGCGACCTCCCGAAACAAGGTGGTGCGGATTCGGGGCGTCGAGCCTTTGCGTATCGCCGCCCTAGTGAAAAGTTGACCCCAGTTCCTTTTGTTTGCAGTGATGAAAACACGAGTTCTTTTTATGGGGACGGCCGAGATCGCTGTACCTAGCCTGCAGGCCCTCCTCCGGCACGAAAGTGTTGAGTTGGTCGCAGTAGTTACCCAGCCGGACCGCCCTCAGGGCCGCAAATTACAGCTCAAGCCCTCCGCCGTGAAAGCGGCGGCCCTTGCCGCTGAGCTGCCCGTTTTGCAACCTGAACGCGTCCGAACAGCTGACTCTTTGGATCAGGTTCGCGGGCTGAAGCCGGATCTGATCGTGGTAATGGCGTACGGGCAAATCTTGCCGCAATCCTTACTGGAGATCCCTCGATTCGAGTGCCTCAATCTACACACCTCGGTGTTGCCCAAGTATCGTGGGGCCGCCCCGATTCAGTGGGCTTTGTTAAACGGGGACGTGGAGACCGGAGTGACGCTGATGCGAATGGACGCGGGCATGGATACTGGCCCGATTATCGACATCCGCCGCACGGTGATTACGCCAGAGGATACTGGGGAGTCTTTATATCAACGGCTGTCCGAATTGGCGGCGCAGCTTCTGATAGAGTCCTTGCCGGGTTGGCTCTCGGGAACCCTCCTGGCAATGCCACAGCCGACGGAGGGGGCCTGCCATGCACGCAAGGTCGAGAAGTTAGACGGCTGGCTTGACTGGACACTTCCGTCTCGAGTGCTCGCAAATAAGGTCCGCGGTTTGGTGCCATGGCCTGGGGCCTTTTTTTACCGCGGCGGAGTGGAGCGAGCGGTGATCAAGGTTTGGGAATCGCGGCCCGAGACGGGGACCTTCGGTGGCGAACCTGGCGAGGTTCTGAGTGCGGATTGCGGGGGGGTTGTGGTGCGGTGTGGCGAGGGGGCGCTCCGGGTTCTGTCCTTGCAGAGAGAGGGGGGAAAGCGACTGGGGGTGCGTGAGTTCCTGGCGGGAAATCCGATGGCTAGGGGCGAAAAACTCCCCAATGTGTCGCTGGCGACCTCCGGGGAGGATTCGTTAAACGCGAGATAAAGCCGTTGTGTCCGGTGGGGAGGGATGGTTAACCTCTCGCGCATGTCAGAAATCGTCAGTTTTTTGAATCATGGTGCGGCCCAGATCACGCCCGCTGTGGTCGAGAAGGTCCTCCGGCATCTGCCGCGTTGGAAGATGGAGTTTACGCAGATTAACGCGCCGCTTTTCCCTCATCTGGTCGATCAGTTGGAGTTTTTGGCTGACGCCGTTGAGGACTGCGCTGAAGGGGCTTATAAGGATATGCCCTATGTGGCGTTCGCCGAAGCCGTGTATGCTCTCACTTATGCCAACAAGCAGGTAGGCATTATACCTAACTTTACACCGTTCATGAGCCGCGCGGATGATTCGAGTGTGGTGCGGGCGGTTCTGATGCAGAATCAGAAAGCGTTCGCCCGATTCGCCGAAGCGCAGGGGCTCGATTTCAGCACAATCACAAACAACCCGTGAAGACGGGGTCGGCACCCATAAAAAAAGCGGGCATCCTTTGGATGCCCGCCCAACCCAAACAACCAAACGTTCCCCCTCTTCCTACCGAAAAGATTTCGGCTTAGGCTTTTACCGGTTTCCGAGGCTAGTTTTTATGCCTCGTTTACAGGACGAAACCGGCTAGTGAGAGATCGACGGAGAGGCCCATGAAATTCTTCAAAGATTATTTCTGTCAGGCGCTTTTTTATCGACGCGACCGAACTGGAGAGGGGAGCAGGATACTGAGACTATGCGGATTACTAATTTAAACCCGGACACAGAAATTGGAGCCACCTCCTGGTTTCTGAATATGGAAGGGCACGGCCTCCTGATGGATGCCGGCATGCATCCCGGACGTGAGGGGCGCGACGCCCTGCCACTTTACGACAAGATTCAGTCTGAAACCGTCGACTCCATCGTCCTGAGTCACTGCCATCATGACCACGTGGGCTCCCTGCCTGTTGCGGTGCGACGTTTTCCCAAGGCGCATGTCCTCATGACGGAGCTCAGCTACCTGCTCGTAGAGCGAGTGCTGCACAATTCGGTCAATGTGATGTCCCGTCAGCGAGATGAGCTAGGCATCAAAGACTACCCCTTGTTTGGTCACGACGAACTGGATGACATCGCCTCAATCTTTCAGGGTTTCCGTTACAACCGCGAGATAGAATGGGCTGGCCACCAGAAGCGGCAGGCGGGATTTGTGTCCCCCACGTTGGAGTTCTATGACGCTGGCCATGCTCTTGGTTCGGCCGGGATCATGGTCCGTGGCGGCAAGCAGACGCTCTTCTTCACCGGGGATGTTAGCTTTCGGGATCAGACGATCCTTCGCGGAGCGCGATTTGAAGACGTCCGTGCTGACGTCCTGGTTATGGAAACCACGCGGGGCAATCGACATGTGCCTCCTGGCTTTACGCGCGAGCGGGAGGTGGAGCGGCTGACGGTTGCCCTGGAGCAAGTGCAGAAGAGGAGGGCTTGTGTGCTGATTCCCACTTTCGCCCTTGGACGCACCCAGGAGATCCTTGCGTTGTTGGCGGTTCTGATGAAGACCGGGCGCATCCGGCAGCAACCGATCTATATTGGCGGCCTTGGCCGTGTGTTCACCGAGATGTACGACATCGAGGCCCAGCGCACGCATCGGATGCTGAGCCAGCTTAAGCTGACGGAGGCACTCAATCTGGTGGTTTTGGAGAAGGGGCAGGCGAACAAGATGCGCCTGCGCGGGGGCCGGATCTTTGTGGTCACCGCTGGTATGATGACCGAGCATACCGCAGCCCACGATCTCGCACTCCGGATGGTTGAGGATGAGAGCCAATCTATTTTCTTTGTCGGCTACGCGGAGCCCAGCACCCCCGGCGGGCGCCTCAAGGCAGCGAAGCCCGGAGAAAAGTTTGTGTTCAGTCCGAGCGGCGGTGAGTTGACGCATCGCTGCGATGTGCAGGACTTCGATCTGACCGCGCATGCTAATCGGGACGAATTGCTCGCTTTCGTGGACCAGGTGGGACCCAAGGTGGTTGTGCTTGGGCATGGCAACCAGGATTCGAGGGAGTGGTTTGCGGCCAATATCAAGGCCCGGAATCCTAAAATCCGTGTTTTGCAGCCAGGGCCTGGAGAGACGGTAGAGGTCTAGACTGCCGTCCACGCGGATCCCGTCCTCTTCAAATCCGCAGCCGGAGTTTTCCCGGCGGCGGGCTTGTTTTTGGGCATGCATTTATGAACTATCGAGACATGAGAGTATTGATGCTGCTGCTATGCCGGAGATTGTTCTCGCTACGCTGAACGCGAAGTTCATCCATGCCGCCTTCGGTCTGCGTTATCTGTACGCCAACATGGGAGCGTTGCAGCCTCGGGCGAGCGTGGCGGAGTACGACATCAATCAGCGGCCCTTGGACATCGTTGAATCCCTCCTCTCGCTAGGTCCCAAGATCATTGGCTTCGGGGTTTATATCTGGAACGTTGTTCCGACCACTCAAGTCGTTGAGGCCCTGAAACGTGTCCGTCCTGATATTCTGATTGTTCTGGGCGGTCCCGAGGTGAGTTATGAGACGGAGGGCCAGAGGGTGGTGGAACTGGCAGATGTGGTGCTGACCGGGGAGGCTGACCTCTCGTTTGGCCTGCTATGTCAGCAGCTCCTTGCGGGGCAGCTGCCTGCGACGAAGGTGGTGATCTCTCCCCTGCCGGCGGTGGAGCAACTCCAGTTGCCCTACGACGCCTACACTGGGGACGATCTACGCCATCGAGTCGTGTATGTGGAAGCCTCCCGAGGATGTCCGTTCACCTGTGAGTTTTGCCTCAGTTCGCTGGATATCCCGGTCCGACAGTTTCCGCTGGAAGCGTTTCTTGAAGCGATGCAGCGCTTGATGGATCGGGGGCTTCAGCAGTTCAAGTTTGTGGATCGAACCTTCAACCTGAATCTACAGGTGACCCGAGCGATCCTGCTTTTCTTTTTGGAACGGCATGTAACGGGTCGCTTTTACCACTTCGAGATGATCCCGGATCGTTTGCCGGAGGGGCTTCGGGACATCATCAAACGCTTTCCTTCCGGGAGTGTTCAGTTCGAGGTCGGGATCCAGACGTTTAATCCTGAGGTGTCCAAACGCATCAGCCGTCGTCTGAACGATGAGGCCATCACGGCGAATTTCAGGTTCCTTCGGGAGGAGACGGGCGTTCATATCCACGCCGATCTGATCGTGGGTTTGCCAGGCGAAGATCTGACAAGTTTCGCACGCGGCTTCGACCGTCTGGTGGCCTTGGGGCCCCAGGAGATCCAGGTGGGGATACTCAAACGTCTTCGAGGGACTCCGATTGGCCGCCATGATGTGGAATGGGGGATGGTTTACGCTGAAGGAGCACCGTATGAGATTTTGCAGACCTCCGTGCTTCCGTTTGAGCAACTTCAACGCCTGCGGCGGTTCTCTCGGTTTTGGGATCTCATCGGCGACAGCGGCAACTTCCGAGAGAGTCTCCCTTTGGCGTGGGCGGAGGGGCAGTCCCCCTTTAACCAGTTCCTCCAGGCTTCGGACTGGATTTATGGTCGACTGAAGCGCACGCACCAGATTGCTCTGGTGCAGCTCTATGAGCTGTGGTTCGAGTTCCTGACTCTCGTGCTAGGGGTGGATCCGCATAAAGTTGCCGGGAGTGTGATGCGGGATTTCCTGCGGCCGGGACGCAAGGGCACCCTCGAATTCCTGGCCTCTTATCTGGACTCGACCGTCTCAAATCGGGACAGCCATGCACCCGCCGGTGGGAGTGGTTCCGCCTTTAAGCGCCAGCGGAGGCATCTTAAGTAAACCTATTTCCGAAAGCAAATGACACCAAGGAGATGCGTCTCGGTCGAATTGGGAGAGGAACGAGGGTTCGACTGGTGGGCTGCGCAGGGTGGCCCGGCTCCCGACCGGGAAAAATGTTCCAACACCGGATGTGGGCTGTCGTTGGTTGATTTGATGCCAAATACGCATTAAGCTGGCCCTTAAGCCTTTTTAAGTCTCCTTTGATGTGGGGTAGAGCGACTAGTAAATCGGAGCCCGAGGATGTGTCCCGCCAAGGTGGGCATGAGGAGGTGTATCCATGGGTGCTCAGGTGGCAGCGTCGGGCTCTTCGATCGGCACTCCGGCAGCTTGGTTTCCTCGTTGCTTTCTTGCTTTCGGTCGAGATCTCGTCAGCGGCCGCGCCAATCAATGACCGTTTTCAGCTGGCTCAGGTGCTGAGTGGCGTGGTGGGTTCGGTGCAGGGTTCCACGCTTGAGGCTAGCTTTCAATCGGGCGAACCGCTGCCCTCGGGCCGGGCGAGTATGAAAACAATCTGGTATCGATGGCGCCCCCCCTTCCCGCTAACCGTTACTTTTTCCACCCAAGGGAGCGATCCCGACACTCTGCTCGCTGTCTATACCGGCTCCGGCCTGAATGCGCTGACGCTCCAGGCTTTCAGTGACGATGACTCGCCTGGGAGCCGTTTTGCGAGGGTGAGTTTCAGTGCAAAGGTGGAAGTGGAATATTGGATTTCCATTGATGGCGCGGGCGGAGAGTCCGGGGCGACAGCGTTGGGCTGGACATCCACGCCACACAATGATGTGTTTCAGAAGTTCCAACTTCTACCTGCCTCTTCAGGTAGCTATCTGGGCAGTAGTCTGGCTGCTCAACTGCAAGCGGGAGAACTTCCTCCGGTTGTCGCTGACGCAGGAGCCACGGTCTGGTTTGCTTGGCCGGCCCTTTACGCGGGTGAGGTCAGCTTCGATACCGTGGGCAGCGCCTTTGACACGGTTCTAGCGGTTTACATGGGTGATGACATTCATGGCCTAACTCCTGTTATCGAGGACGATGACTCTGGATCAGAACCAGGGTCCAGCCTGGTGACCTGGCAGGCCGAGGCAGGCGCGCGCTATCGGATTGTGCTAGGGGGCCGAGGCGGGGCGTCAGGCGACTACCATTTGAACTGGCATCAGAACACACCTCCTCCTGACCATGACGATCTCGCCGCGGCGCGACGAATCTCGGGTGCTACCGGGGAGTCGTTCGGTAGCAATGAGGGCGCGACCGTCGAGCCGGAGGAACCTGGGGTCGCGGGCGCTCTGTCATCCGTTTGGTTCTACTGGAGGGCTCCGCGTTCCGGCACCGTCATTTTTGACGCAGAACTGAGTTTTATCGCGCCCCACCTCAGAGCGTTTACCGGGGATAGCTACGAGACCCTCGGGCTGCTTGCTGTGGGGGTACCTGGGCCGTTTGGCGGGGGGGACCGCTTGCAGTTTGCTGTGGAGGAGGGGATGGAGATTCGCGTCGCCCTCGCATCCCGAGGGCTGTCGGAGGGCTCTTATACCTTGCGATGGAATTATCTGGATCTGAGGACAGAGAATAACCAGTTCGCCAATGCTCAACGGTTGGTGGGTTTTAATGGTGTCTGCAGTGGGGAGAACTTTTGGGCGGATCGCGAGTCTGGGGAGCCTCTCCACGCCGAAGATCCGGGTGGACGTTCCGTCTGGTATCGGTGGGTGGCTCCGGGGAACTTTCGCGTGCGGTGGAGCACTCAGGGAAGCAACTTTGATACCCTGCTAGCCGTCTACGTGGGAGAGGGGCTCCAACAGGGACTGCAATCGATCGCCTCCAACGACGATTTCGACCGACGCCTTTCCAGTCAGGTGGATTTCGTAGCTGAGGCAGGAATCGCTTATTTTATTGCTGTGGATAGCTCCAGCGACCGGGGTTTTATAGCGCCTAGTATTGGATCCATCAGCCTCAAATGGGCGCCTGTCGCGTTGAGTGGTCTGCTGGTGCATCCGTTCAAAGGGATGGTGGGGACGCGGATTTGCATTGGTGCGCAGGAGTTGGATGGGGTGGAGTCTGTGCGTGTCGGGGGGGTCGATGCCCCATTCTACGTGCAGGACGGCGGCCTTTATGCGGTTGTCCCAGCAGGGGCTGCCACCGGGCCGATAAGCGTCAATACCCAGGATGGGGATTCCCTTTCGACCCGGGACGATTTCACCATCCTCCCAGGTGTGCCTCCCCACTTAACCATCCTTTACCTACCGAACGGGGCGATCCGTCTTGCTTGGGCGGCGACCTGTCCGGACTTTCGGGTAGAGTGGGCCTCGGGCCTGCTTGGCCCGGCGGGCTGGGACATGGCCCAGGATCCTGTTCAAACGGGGGATCAGTATCGAATCGAGATCCCAAGGGCCGATCTCGCCCCTCGCCGCTTCTTTCGCTTGGTCATTCCTTGATCGCGTCCGCCGCACTCCCCGCCCACCGGCTCCACAAAAGAAAACTGGCAGTTTACGTTAAGTAAACCGCCAGGTTACAACCCATTAACGCGGGACGCTAAGTCATACTCACTCAGCGCTGTTAGGTGGGATATAGATAGGATTCTTTACCAGAGCTATGATAGCTCCAGCGGAAAGGAATACTTTGTTTCGGTTGTCGAAACTTGGTATTGCGTTCATGTCCAATGCATAGCATTAGGCGTGCCATGCGTGCATTGTTTGTGATGATCTAAGAAAACCCTAGCAATACGCATGGAAGAGTCCTGTTTAGAGCGTTTTGGTCTGAAGCGAATTGCCCAGTGGTGGGGCAATAGTGGCCCATGTGTGTCTAGATTGGTGACAAACTTACCCTGGCAGGCTTGAATTCAGCCCACCGAGAGAAGGTCTGCAACGCGTTGCTGAAGTTGATCGCTCCACCGCGCTACGTAGCTCAACCCTCGATAGATCTCTTCCAGTCGATCTAATGGTTTTTGAACGGGAGGGTCCTGTTTCGTGGGTATCCAATGCTCGTCGAGTGCTTGGGCAGCCTTAAGCCATTCTTCACGTTTCTGACCTACTTGAGCTTGGAGCCCTTGAAGGCGCTGAACCCACATGCGCGCGTCGCGCAGACGCTGCACCCTAACGAGAGGGGACAAGCCAGGGGTTGCTGCGCCGAGGAAGGAGTCGGATTCCCGGCACGTTTGCCCAATGTCTACGAAGAGGTCCATGGTGCCAGGGGGGATGCGTTGAATGTCCCTAGGCGGGCACCCTCGCTCCAGAACTAAGAGATGGAGGAGGCGCTCTTTGGGATCTACCAGCGTCTGGAAGGCGTGGTTGAGGGTCGCGAAGTGTTCCCCAGCGGCTGCTCGCACCTCTAGGGAGGCCTCATGAAAGCGATCCGGGTGTGAGGTGCTAGAGAGCTGTAGAAACCGGGCTTTGAGCGCGTCGGTGTCCAGCCACGGGCGGCGAGCCTCCCCTAGCAGGTCAAAACAGTCGGAGGTCATGCGTCCGCGGTCAGGTCAAGAGGCCCATGTTCGAGAGCGAGCTCAGGCGCTGAAGCTTTCGCCGCACGAGCAGCTGGTCGCGGCATTGGGATTCTTCACCTTGAACCCTCCATCTTGGAGGGCGTCGAGGTAGTCCAACTCGCTGCCGGTGACATAGAGCGCGCTTTTCGGATCCACCACGACCCGGATCCCGCACGATTCAACCAGGATATCCCGATTGGCCGGGGCGTCCTGCAAATCCATTTTATATTGAAGCCCCGAGCACCCGCCACCAATGACGGCGACGCGGAGGACTCCTTGAGGACGCCCTTGCTTGGTTAGCAGCGAGCTCACCTTGTGGGCGGCACTTGCGGACACCTTAATCAAACGCTCATCTCCGACCCGAAAGGCGGGGGCCGTTGCCGTGGAGGTCTTATTGCTGGAAGCACCGATCATAATTGTACGTTCGTGAGCCTATCGCCCCCAGGCCTTGACGTCAATGGATGGGTCGTAAAACGAAAGCTCGACAGACTGGGGGGTGGCTCGGTCAGATAAAGTTCTTAAATCTGATGAACACGCAACTCGTTCCTGCTTTTCTCGCGGCAATAGCTAGTGTTTCCCTCTGTTTTGTCGGTGTCGGTCTTCGGGTCGATGCCCAAGAACTACGCTCCGAGTTGCGAGACCAGGGTCCGGTCTATGTGGGAACGGTCTTGAACCGCAGTTGGGCTGGCAATCCGACCATGAAGGCCATCGTGGTGAAGTTGGGCACCAATGATAGCGACTATGTGGCCTATGACGAAGATTTGCTGCGTGTATCGCTTCTGTGGACGGGAGGGTTTTTGAACTTCCCGAATCGAGGCCGCGAGCGTATCGAGCATCCGCAGGCAGCCGAGGTCGCGGGAGTGGGGCGCTTTGGCACGCGCCCGGAACCGGGTTGGGCGCTGGCGGATCAGACGACCGATCCTCGTCCGAACCAGCGCGGACCGCTCCCGAAAAGCTGGGCACATCATACCGGCATCTATCTTCACGGGGATCGAGTGGTCCTGAGCTACCAGGTGGCCGGCACGCCAGTCCTCGAGTTGCCCGGGCTAGAGGCCTCAGGCGAGAGCAAGGCGTTTACTCGGACGCTGCAGATCGGACCCAGTGCGGCGCCCCTGGATTTGCTGGTCGCCTCTTCAGACACCAACGCCGCAATCGTTCCATTGGCCAGTGTGTCGCCGCTTTCAGAAAGCGTTCCTATCGCTGCCTCTGGTCCGACCCGGGTCGCTGCCACCTCGGCAAATGCGGGAGTCTTGCGCAGCACAGGGCAGGAGTTGACGGCTGTGCAGATGTCGCAGGGGCCTCAGGGCTCCGAGTGGCTTGTGCAGGCTGG
>CAMAVD010000025.1 GCA_945861575.1 Akkermansia muciniphila | reverse complement strand
CAGAGAGCAGGGTTACTTGTGTGAACGATCTCTTGGGCCGCCGACCCCGGAGGGTTCGAAGCCGGTAGCTCCGGGTTGACCGAAGGGACACCCGGGGTTACCGCCCAGCAACCATCAAAGATCTTGAGGAATCACGCAATCAACTCGGTATGGTTCAGGATCCGGCCCAATAGCCAAGCTCCCTAAGCGAAACGAACCCTCGCGGGCGTTGGGTTGTGCGTTCACCGATGATGACGTGGTCCAAGACTTCAATCTTGAGAAGTTGCCCGGCACGAATCAGGTCGCGGGTGACGCGGATATCCGCATCCGACGGAGTCGGATCTCCACTGGGGTGATTGTGGGCGACAATCAGGGCGGCTGCGTTGGCGAGGATGGCCCCTCGGAAGACGTCACGCGGATGCACGAGAAGGGTGTCGAGTGTGCCTTGGGACACGTGCTCCACCCGGATCAACCGACGGCGCGTATTGAGCAGCACGACTTGAAAGTGCTCGACGGTATACTGGCGGTTCTCATCCCGCAGGAGATCGGCTACCCGGTCGGGCGTGTCCAGTAGGGGAGCTTCTAGCCGGAGCTCCTCGGCCATCCTCCGGGCGAGGGTGAAGGCGGCTTGGAGGGCGATGGCCTTGTCCCTGCCGATTCCTTTGACGGAGCGCAATTGTTCGAGAGGCGCGCGAGCGAGCTCCTGCAGGGAGGAGTGTTGCCGCAGCAATTCCTCGGCGACGTGCACGGCGGAAGCGCCCTTCAACCCCGTTCGAAGGAGGATGGCGATGAGCTCAGCAGGGCGGAGCGCATCCGCTCCGAGCTGCTCAAGTCGCTCGCGGGGACGGTCCAGCGGTGAAAGATCCTTGATACGGCAATTCTCCATGGCGCAGAGGCTCATAGCAGGCCTCTCGTGAATGGGAAAGAGGATCTTGTGGCGGATAGCCTCTCATCGGGCGAGTTCCGCGGCCCCTTCGACTAGGCGCTGTGCGATCGCCTCGACAACGCTGTCGGGCACTCCTATCTGGGAGTTGGCCGACTGGCTGAGCATGTGGCATTGATCGTTCACGTAGTCGATCGATACGAACTCATCGTTCGGGGTCTGCATGATCTCCGTGGAGAAGAAGCGCATTCCGCTCAAGGATGCAAGGCGACGCACCAACTCTTCGAGAGGTTGCAGGCTCAAGGTGGTGAATTCCTCGGACGTCACCGGTCGGGAGTGATCGGTGTAACAATTCCACCAGTTACACCACACGGATCCGAAAGCGTAGTAAACCCTGAAATAGGCGGGCCAATTGCCAATGGTTTTGGGAACGAGTCTCTTTTGCAGCAAGTAGTCGTTGCCTGGCCAGTCGGTCGCGCACTTCGCAAGATCAGACTCAGAGGTGGCTTCCATATTGACACCGCGCCGCCCATATCCAAGGGAGGGCTTGATGACGAAGGGTGAGCCTAGAGCGATGCGGTCCTCGTCCGTCAGTCTGAAAACCTTTGCCTCCGCGTTGGGGACGATCCGCGTGAAGGGGACCTGGATGCCGCTGTCGACGAGGCGGGGATGCAGACGCGCTTTGTCGAAAGAGGCCAACGCCGTCTCAGGATGATCAATGACCTGGGTCTTGCGATCGGCGGCGAGACGCACCAGTCGCGAATAAGGATCCTGGGCGTTGTGGTGCTCGCTGTTCATGTTCAGCAAGACACGAGCCCAGACCTCGCCACGTTCCATTTTCTCACGGAACAGGTCCACCCACTGTGGGTCGATCAGAAAGAAATTCAGACGAAGGCGCGCGGCATGGTACTGGACGCGATGAATGAAAAGATCATCGGCGTCCAGCGTGTGTGTCATTACCAAGTCGTAAACCCGAGTCACAGGGAGATCATTCTTGGACGACAGAGCCAGTGTCAATGCCGTGGGGGCATGTGCTCAAAAGCTCACCTTGGGTCCGTGTGTCATTAGGTTGCGCAGCCGGAAGAACAGCGTCGTGGATCTCGTGGGCTGGGTTCCATCGGCAAGCTGCGACTTCTTCGAAGCTGTCTCGTTTGAAGACAGCACTCCACTGGGGAGCCGCGTTTCCGAATACCCCTCCACATGCGGGGAGAGTCGCAAAACGTGGTTCCGGCTCTCCTGCCATGAAAAGGCCTTGCGGAACCTCATTGGGCGACTCCTTCTGGCTTGGGATCCATTCTGTTCACTCTCTCGATATCGAGAGGTCCACTCGGATAGTTGAGACCGAAATTCCCTATTTCTAGTGAAACGTTTTCGGGAATTGTTCCGAAATCCCCTAGTTCCCCCGATTGTCGGTTTTAGAATCCCCCCTAACCTCGCATCACACACGGTCATTTATGTCGTTTCTAAATTTGCGGGGAGGTTGGATTCAATCGGGTCTTTGTGTTCTGGCGTACGTCGGCTGGATTTTCCAGGCGGGGGCAGAGCTGCGTTTGCGGCCCCCGGAGACGAGGGCCGACGGTCGAATACACATTCAACTGGAGGGCCTGGGTTTACACGAATCGGCTCGTATTGAGCGCTTGTCTCAATTGGGTGGGGCGGAGACTCCGACCGTGATCGCGAAAGGCGACCCCGGTCAGAGCCTCTTCCTTCTCCCCTCGGACGGAGCTATCGAAAGCTACTATCGGGCGGTTGTTGAGGATGCCTTACCGGGGAGCACTCCCTGGAGGCTTCTAGTGCCGGAGGGATTGCAGCGCGCTGTGGTGGGTCATCCGTTCCGGCTGGCACCGCAGGCTTCCTTTGCCGTTCCCCATGCGCCTGTCCTGCCCAAGGTGTCGGTGCAGGTGAGCCCCATGGATGCAGGGTTTCCAGGCGATCGATTGGGTTGGTCGACCGAAGGTCCTGTGTTGCTCCGTAGCGATGGGACGCTCGTTCATCTGAACCGCCCGATTGGCCGACTTCGCGAACAAGGAACTCGGCTGGCCATGGACTTCCTTGGCACTCTGCCCGCCTCGGATGTGGAGGCCGCAGCCCGGCAAGTAGAGCTTACGCCGGCTCCCGGATCCCCATGGCAGGCCTACCGCCAGTGGCGCTGGGAATTGCAGGGGGAAGGCTTTAGACTTGGTAGTGGTGGGCAGCAGATGCTGCAGGTGATTCAAGATTGTGGGCAGGCGACGGATCTCGTGGTGGTTCTAGACCGATCGACTGCGCTGACGGCGGTGGAGTGGCAGTTGACACGTGACGCGGTGGCGGAGCTCATGCGGAGCTTCCCGCTGTCTCGGGGCTATCAGCGAATGGGACTGGTCTCGTTCTGCGCTGTTGGCTACGCGCACACTGCACTGACTTCTGATCGCGCCGAGCTCCTTACCGCCTTGAGTCGCATTCAACGTGGCTCGCGTATCGACAAGCTAGGATGCAACGAGATTTTCATCGGGAGTGGCCTGGATCGCGGGCTCGGGCTTCTCACCAACGCTGCGTCGCGCCGTGTGATGGTCTTGCTTTCGGTGGGAAGAGAAGTCTCCCTCACGGGTGCTGTTGGGGCTCAGGCAGCCGAAACAGAACTCATAGCAAAGCGAGCTCGGCAGGCGGGCGTCCAGATTTTTGCTTATCCTCTAACGACGAATGCGAACGTGGAGCATCTCGGTCGCTTGGCATTCGACGCGTCTGCCTTGCACCCGACCCCGCATCTTGCAGATCTAAGGCGACACCTTCAGGACCTCGCTACTGCCTCCTGCGTGGCGGAGTCCCCTTTTCCCTTAGTCGATCCGGGATCGGATCGCACGATCTGGTTGCCCAACTCCACGTCCTTGGAGGGGCACTGCCCGGGTTGTTCGATGGATGCAGAAGTGGCCTGGACCGCGGATCCAGGGCCGGGAGCTGTGCGCATCGAGGGTCGTGGGGCTACGGCCATCGCGCGGTTCCAGTCACCCGGACGCTATCAACTCCACTTCCATGTGACGGACCGCGGCTTCCATCTGGACGGAGCGGTGCAGGTGACGGCTCTGCAAAGCAACCAACCTCCTGTGGTTCGGGCCGGACCCGATCTGACGGTCGGACAGCACGCGTTGCTTGCGGGTGAGATGGAGGATGATCGGATTGGGCCAGATAGCTTCGTGAGCAGTGCTCCTGTTCCAGTCCTATGGACACAAATCTCTGGGCCTGTCGCGGCCAGGTTCGATCATCCAGATCGACCAAGGACTTTCGTCGATCTGCCTTCCGCCGGCCGCTATGTTTTTGAACTGGAGGCGAGGGATGCCTGCGGGTTGCACACCCAAGATCGGATGGAGGTGGTTTCAGAAGGCGTCACCTCCTCTCAGATGTTTAGGGGAGTGGGCTATGCCAGTGCGGGTGTGGGGGGATTGCGCGATTTCGGCTCCGGCACGCTGCGTCTGGTGGGGGTTCGCGGTCCAGTGAGGAAGGCGTTTCTGATTTGGCACGGGCCGGTCGACTCCTTGCACAGCGACGCCAATGCTCTTCTCACCTTCAATGGTAAATGGATTCAGGGTCGTTCGTTGGGCATGTCGCACGACGATCAGTGGGTCTATGACAAGTTTCATCCCTACGCTTCCGGGCAAGCCTATCAGGCCGATGTTACGGCCTGGGTTGCCGGCGACGGGGACTATCAAATGGATCACGCATCCCGCAGCCCGCAGCACAACATCAACGGGGCTTCTCTGATCGTGCTCTATGAGGAGCCGGATCCGCAACGCCGCAAGGACGTTGCCTTGTGGATGGGGAATGATTCCAACGGGGATTGGTCCCCGGCGGTAAATGGGGCCGTGAGCGCGATCCAGGTTCAGGGGGATGGACGGGTCCTCCTTGCTGGAGCTTTCACCGAAGCGGGTGGATTTCCGCGTCTCCATCTCGCACGGCTTCTACCCGACGGTCAGTTGGACCAGGAGTTCAACCCCGATACGGAGGTCACCGACATCCTGACATGCCTTGCGTTGGAGCATGAGGGGGGTGTCGTGGCGGGCGGCCAGATTCGGGAGGGTGGGCGATTCAAGGGATTGGCGCGTTGGAATTCGGACGGATCTCGTGATCGAGCTTTCGCGACTGCGCTTCCCGAGGAAGTTCACATCCGTTGTTTGGCGCAGGTCGATGGAGGATTTTGCGCGGGTGGAGCCCAAGGGCTTTGGTGGCTGGAGCGAGGTGGACGCGCAACGCGTGTGATCGAGGGAGATATCCGGTCGATCCTGGTGATGGAGGACGGAACGATCTGGTGCGGCGGGGGGGTTCGAGTAAGCGGTGAGACTGTGAGTCTCGCGCGTGTGAACCTAAAGACCGGGCGCGTAGAGCCCGCTCCCTCCTTGCCGGATGGGGCTGTGCTTACGATGGTCTCAACCACCGACGGTCGCTTCTTTGCAGGGGGCGCATTCTCTAAGGTGGACGCTCAGCAACGCCATGGTATTGCCCGGTTCTCGGCGCAAGGGCAGCTGGACGATGCCTGGGTGCCTTCGTCGTTGAACGAGGGCGGCCTTCAATCAGTGACCGCTCTTCATTTGCAGAAGGATGACGACTCCGGGGAGGCCACGGGCGTGCAATTGGTGGTGGCTGGTCAGCTTCGAATTGAAGGCCCTCTTGGGATCCGGGAGCTCGCACTGTTGCGGTTGACGGACGGCAGCCTCGAAGGAGACGGATTCCAGACAGTTCCTCGGGCGGGTGCTTGGGAGATGAATGCCATCGCGGCTTCGGGCGGGGAAGGTCCGCTCTGGGTGGGTGGATTCTTTTCGCTGTTTGGTATCCAGAATCGGGTTCAGATCGATGCGAATGGACATATTCTGGATCAGAATCGCGGGGATGAGGGTTGGTCTCAACGTCTCCTAACCTTTCCCGGCGCGGAATCTGCCGAGATGGAGCTGCACGTCTCCGATGGGCAATCTGCGCTGGGAAGTCCCTATCTGGATCCGGTCATCCTGCTCAACGGGCAGCCATGGCTCGCAGGGACCGAGCAAACCATCTGCGACGTCGAGCAGGAACAGCTCTTTTCGGGCACATCTGTTCCAGATGCCCACTATGAATGTTCCCAAAACCGGGGACTCTGGGACATTGTGAGGCATCCGCTTCCAGCGGAAGCAATGCTGGGGCGACGGCTCGTCCTCACCAGTGCCTTTGAGGGGACGAGATCAGCCGCTGACTTGGTGACGTTGGTGGCTGCGGCAATCCTCATCCCGACTCAGCAACCTGCGGAGGCCCCGCACGCTCGGGGAGACTTGGTCCTGCGTGACGATCAGTTTACCTTGGCTCGGATGGCCGGACCTACACGGCTCGCCGTGCTTCAAAACGATCATCTGCCTCCAGGCTCACGCATCATCGGTTTGTCCACGGAAGCGCCTCCAGGAGTCAGCGTGGATTCAGAGGGTTCGAGCCTTCTTTTTGGCACCGACCCTGATTCGTGGAGACTCGACCTCATTGGATTTGACTATGTCGTGCGCCAGCCTGGAGGGGTGAGCGGTACCGGGCGGGTGACCGTGCGCTGCACGGGAGACCTGCCACCCATGCTGTCGTCCGCCTCAGGTTCACTCTCTGACCTGCTCGACGTAGGACCTTCTCCAACTCGGGGTCCGCACCATGCGGCAGTTCTCTATCGGTTTCGCTCTGAGGAGCCCGAGACGCTCTCATTGTCTGTTGAAGCACCGGAGTTTCCAGGGCATCTCTACCTCAAAGATCCTGAAGGTCGGATTGTGGCGTCTGACTGGCACAGCTCTGATGACTTCGGCCTTCATACTCCGCGCAGGTCTTGGTTGCAGATCTCGAGTCCCCTTTTCATGAAAGGCGATTACCAAGTCGAAATCGCCGGGAACGCCCCCGAAGATCACGGCTGGTTTAATCTCCGCTGGCATCGAGAGTCACACGTTCCGTCTTCGTTAGAAGTCCGGATTGACGGGCTGCCTATCCGGGACGGGATGGAGCTAGGGTCCTTGGACCGCCGGGGCAGAAAGCTCGCTGTCTCACTCATCAACCGGTCTCAGACCCATTCCCTGCCAACCCGGTTGAGTGCTCGTTCCTTTTCCAGAGCCTTTGAGGTCAGCGTTCCCGTTGGCGACACAGTCCTGCTCGCGAGCGCGGGGGCCGCTGAGGCCACCATTGAAATCCGGGCAACAGAACAGAACGATGAGGTCATCGCCGACTTTGCCTTGGGCGTGGATGTGCAGGGTGAACAAACTTATAACTACCTTCTCCGGTTCCATACGGAGGCCGAACACCACCGGTTATTCCTCCAAGCCAAGGTGGCCGGAGCGGGTAAGATTGAGATGACCGCTTCCACTCTGGAAGGGGAACATTTGTCAGGCTTGGTCTTCCTGGCTGAGTCTGCGGCGGGGCAGGTGCAATTCCCGGTCGAGCAAGCCAGCTATGTCTGGAAGGACGTGCCTCCTGGAGAGCATATCCTCTGGGCTCGGTCTGATCAGGGCCGCTCCCAGCGAGTGCGTCTCAGCGCCGCAATGCCACCCCATCTCCTGGGGACGAGCCCGGATTCGTACGTCCTCACTTTGAACTCAGGTCCCCAGGCTCTGCCTGTGCTTACCAACGACACCCAGGGGTTGAGACTGATCGAGGTTTCCGCCTCCTCGTTGGGCGAGGTGCATCTGGATTCGGGAGGACAGTTGGTCTACCAACCGCATACAGATGTTCTGGGAACGGAACAGATTCGCTACGTGGCGATGGATGATCAGCAGATTCGACACGAAGAAACGGTTGATATCGAAATCGCACGCCCTCGGGTTTGGATCGTTACCCCTCAGGATGCTCAGGTCGTGCCACTCGAAAACACTTTGGGTATCCAGGTGCAGGTTGACAGGGCCTTTGGCCCGGCCGCTCTGACACGGCTTTGGGACGGTGAAACCCGTCTCGTTGAATGGGAAATTCCACCGTTTACCCTGAACTGGAAACCGGGCTCGACAGGCTTTCATCGGCTCCTTGCTGAGACTTTGGGTGCTGACGGCGTTTGGCATAAATCAAGCCCAGTGACCGTGGGAGTGGCCACCGCAGATGATCGTCCGCCTCAGGCTGAGATTCAGTTTCCTACCGAGGGGAGCTTTGTGCGTGAGGGGTTGCTGGAGGTGCTGGGTGTTGCCTTGGATCCTGATGGCCCGGCATCCTACGAGCTGAGTCTATCAAGTCCTGCTGGGACGGAGATTCAAAGGGTATCGAAGGCCCTGGGGAAACACGCTGACTCTCTGGGGTCGTTCGATCTCACCCAGCTTCCCAATGGAACCTATGATCTTTTGCTCAGCGTTCGTGGAGGCGTCCGTGAGTCGCAGCATCAAATTCGCTTCGCCTTGCAGAGCGAGCTAAAGATCGGACGACTGGAGTTCAGTCAGACGGATCTCCAGCTACCCACCGATGGCGTGCCCTTAGCGCTTATCAGGCGTTACGACTCTTGGAACGCCCGGGGCGGGGATTTCGGGCCTGGGTGGAGCCTTGACCTATATGATCTGGATCTGCAGCTCGACGAAGAACGCTCCACGAGAATCGATCCCGATACCGAGGAGCCGTTCCTAGTCCGAGAGGGAGGGGGTCGCACTGTGACTCTGACGGTTCCTGGAGGTCCGCGTGTCGTCTTCGCCTACTCACTTAAGCCAGGGCCATCGGATGGTGGGGTGCCCTGTTTCTGCTATCGAGCTGAATGGACGCCGGCTCCAGGAATTCCCGCAACACTGACAGCGTTGGGCAATCGAGAGCTGCGCTTCCTTCCATTTCAGAAAAGCCTCCCGCCTTTTTGGTTGGATGCAGGTCCTGGAACACCCTACGAGAATTACGATTTTCGAGGATGGGTCCTCACCAATTCTGAGGGCGTTGCTTTTGAGGTGGAGCGTCCGCTTGAAGGACGGCATTCACTAGAGTCTGAGGGGCCCCTCCTGCGTTACGTTGACACCTATGGTCGTCCACGTCTCCGAACCGTTCGTGCTCGGAGCGGAGAGAGGATCGAGCTCCAGGACGATGATCGTATCGAGCACCTCAACGCTCTCGGAGAACGGACGCGGTCCTTTGTGATGAGGCGTGGATCACATGGATTCATCAGCGAAGTTTTCGGACCAGCGTCTATCGCGGCTGATGGCTCCACTATCCCCGGGTCTCATCCGCTTTTGAAGTACGAGTACGAGTACGGGGGCGAGGGGCCGCATCTGATCGCGGTGCATCGATTGCAGGATAGGACCACGGGTCTCTACACGAAGGAGAGCTACGGCTACACCAATCGAAACTATCCCCATCAACTCTCGTTCATTCGTGATGCCCGGGGTGTAATGTTGGCGCAGAACCAGTTCGATTCGAAGGGTCGACTGATAGGTGTGAGCGATCCGGTCATGGAAGTCACCAGGCTGGTTCATGATGTCGAGAATCGACGAGAGGAAATCACGGATCCTCTCCAGCGAAAAACCCTTCATGAGTACGACACTCGCGGAAATGTAGTGAGGTCGATCAGCTCCTCCGGCGCGCAGACGATTCGTCAGTTCGATGAGTGGAACCGTCCGGTGGCGGAAACGAATGCCTCGGGGACCGCCTCTGAAACCTGGGTTCAGCGTGGATTTGATGATGCCGGCCGGATCACGGCGCTCACCAATGCCTCTGGAGTGCAGCGTTTCGGTTACGATCACGCGGGCGCGCTGCTCTGGCAGATAGGCCAGGCCGGTCAGGCCACCACCAATCACTATGATGTGGCAGGACGGCTAACCAACAGCGTTACGAGTGCCGGCCTCCTACGACAGGAGAGCAGGCGTTCCTACGATGGACGTGGGCGGTTGCATCGCCTTAGCGAGACGGGCGGGTTGGTCAAGGAGCTCCAGTATGACCCCTTCGGATTTCCGGCGGAGGAACTCAGCTTGGGGCAGACTGGAGAGGTTCTCCGTCGGGTACGCCGGAGCTACGATCTTTTCGGGAACCTTCTTCGTGAAGAAACAGTACGGAGTGTTCTGGCTGGAGAACGAGAGACAAATTCAGTTTCGTTTGCGTATGACGCGCAGAATCGACGGGTCGCCGAGACCAACGCTCTCGGACGGGTCCGCTGGACGCGTTACGATGCCAGTGGTTTGGTGAAGATGGAGTTGGATGAGATGGGACGTGCGACGCAGTTCCATCGGGATCGGCGAGGACTCGTGGTGCAGATGTTAGCCCCCGCTGATGCGGAGACGCCAGCGACCACCACCCGCACCGTCTACGATGCATTGGGCCGCCGTGTTTTTGAGATCCAACCTACCTTCCTGCCGGCAGGCACGGATCCATTGGACAGTGTGATTGTCTCTGCTGGTACGTTCACGGAGTACGATGCCGAAGGGCGTGTGAAGCGCAGCGGACGCTGCGCCGGTCTCGGGATTCGGATCAGGCTCGATGTGGATGGCCTTCCGACTTCGAGTCTGGTGGGCGAGCCCAGCGTGCTTTCCGCGACGGAAACGCATTATGATGTTGCAGGGCGGATGGCCTGGACGCGGGACGCTGCAGGTGTGCTCGCAGAGTTCCACTACGACGCGGTGGGACGTCAAATTCGTTCCGTCCAGGCGCTCGGAACCACTGTCGAAAGTAGTCAACACTCTCTCTACTCCGCGGAGGGGACCCTCCACGCCACTGTGGATGCAGCGGGGCGGCGCACGGACTATGCCTATGACGCCATGCAGCGTCGCGTGCGCACCCTGCTTCCCGAGGTGGACGGCAAGCGTGACTTTGTCATTACTGTTTACGATCCTCTGGGCCGTTCCGTGGCAGAGACCAATGAGCTCGGCA
The DNA here is from genome assembly GCA_945861575.1 of Akkermansia muciniphila. Lineage (GTDB taxonomy): Bacteria > Verrucomicrobiota > Verrucomicrobiia > Limisphaerales > UBA11320 > UBA11320. The sequence continues at coordinate 23,323 of CAMAVD010000025.1, read as the reverse complement.
TCGCTACGGGGTATGGTTACGACCTCATGAGTCGCTTGGTCTCAGTCACCAACGCTCTGGGTACCCCTGATCAGATCGTAACAAGCTACTCCTATGATGAGAACGGTCGGATGCTCAGTCAGACAGATGCCTTGGGCCGTGTGACGCGCTACGCCTACGACGCTGCAGGAAGGCGCGTTTCGCGAACGCTTCCTGGAGGCGAAGTGGAGCGATCTGTCTACGATGCGGCCGGTAATCTTCGCTGGCGCACCAACTTCAATGGACGTGTGATCGAGCAGCGCTTCGACGCGCGCAATCGGCTCCTTAAGAAAGTGGAGCTAACCCCTTCGGGCGAAACGCTTCTTGCCGCCTTCTCCTATTCGGCGACCGGACAACGTCTAACGCAGGATGATCCCAGTGGTGCGACGCGCTATGCCTACGATGACTTTGATAGGCTGCAGATGAAGAGCAAGCCGGGCTGGGGGACCTTGACCTATGATTACACCCCCATCGGCCGTTTGAGCACCATCTGGATCGATGCTGCCGGTGAGTCCTGGGAACTTCGTTACAGCCAGGATGCTCAAGGCAGGCTGACCGAGGCGAGCATGCCTGGGTATGCCCTGGGTGCCGCGTACTCCTACGACATCGCAGGCAACCTGGCAGGACTGCAATACGCCAATGGCGTTTCCAACCGATACGCGTATGATGGTCGAGGACGTTTGACCTCTCTGGTCTGGGAGCGTGAGGCAGCGCCGCTTGCTCGCTTCGACTACCAGCTCAACGCTGCGGGACAGCGGATCGGTCTTCAGGAGATGCTAGAAGTCGATGGAGTTCCCTCCCGAGACTATGCCTGGACCTATGATTCCCTCCAACGATTGACCCGTGAGACCATCACAGGGCTGGTCGATGCGCGGTATCGCTACGATGCCGTCGGGAACCGATTGGAACGAACGTCGACCACGCCTGCGCTGAGCAATCAGCGATTGCGCTATGACCGGAATGATCGGCTCGATCCAGACGAGGATCCGCTGAATGGAAACCCAGCCTACGACGAGGATGGCAATCCGACGCGTGGAGTAGAGGGAGGTCGGGAGTTCGAGGACGTATACGATGCAGAGAACAGGCTGATTGAGCGTCGCTTTGGAAAGCCGACGGCTGGAGTAGAGCCCTCTGGCAAGGCAGCTTCACCGTCCCGGCTGGCGATCGTGTATGACGCGGATGGGGCACCGGTCCAGCGCAATCTGAGTCTTGAGTCAGGCGATGGCGGACTTGTTGTCGAGCAAACCCGATTCCTTGTCGAAGATCAAAACCCGACGGGATACCCGCAGTTCCTTGCCATTCTGCAAGGGGGTGAGAATCGCGGTTGGGAGGTACATCAACGCCTACTTTGGGCCAAGGGCCCGGTAGGATTTGCAACCGATGTCGGTCAGGAGCGTCAAGCGACGTATTGGGTGACCGACGGGCATGGATCCGTGCGAAACCTCGACGGAGCCCTGAATGGGATGGGGTCCGGCACTCTGTTTGATGCCTGGGGTGTCCGGCTCGAGAGGAGTCGTCCTGCGGGTGAGTTCAGCTTTGGCATACCCTCCTTAGGGTATGCAGGCGAGTGGTGGGATGAAGCACTGGGCGTCTCTTTTCTTCGTTCGCGGAACTACGCGCCGGCCCGAGGTCGCTTTCTGACCCGAGACACCTATGAAGGTCGACTAGACCGACCCACCAGCCGGGATGCTTATGGCTATGCGGAGGGTGATCCAGTGAACCACCTGGACCCGACGGGGCATAGTATCATCGATACCTTGGGAACGGCCTCTACCCTGGCCTACCTCCGCACTTCCCAGTTAGTAGCCGCGCACCCATTCCTGGCCGCAGCGGCGGTTGTTGGCGTGAGCGTGGCTGTCCCGTCGTTGGAGGCCCTCCCACCCGGCACGCCAGGGCCCTTGGATGAAATGGGGCAGCTAGGGAGGGCGGTCCGTGTGGGAGGGTCACAAACTTTCAAGGCACTCGTGCGGTTCTTCCCCTTTGGGCGCCGCCCCATCCGAGCGAGTACCTTTATTCTGGGAACCGGAGACGATCTTGCCAAGGCGGCCAGCTGGGTGGTAGCAAAGCCAGGGTATGTGGACGTGATTGTCCACGGCAGCGAGGAAGCCTTTCATGTGCTGCACAATGGCCGTTGGGTCGAAGTAAGCCATCGGTCTTTGGCGCAGTTTCTGAAAAACAACGGGTACAAGGGTGGGCCGGTGAGGCTTGTCTCGTGCTCGACAGGCGGCAGCCCTACCGGTGTGGCTAAGGATCTGGCTAACAAGTTGGGTGCTGAAGTCATCGCCCCCTCCGACACCCTCTGGGTGCATCCTGCGGGGCGAATGACAATCGGAGCGGCCGATGATGTGGATACAGGTAGCTGGCAACGATTTCTTCCGGGGTTATGAAACAGAAGCTGAAGCGAGTGGGTTTTTTTGAAGAACTGCGGCATGGACGGCCGGACGGGTCTCGGCTGAAGGAGGCCGTGTCCCCATCCGCTTGGCATCCGGAGATGGCGCGTATCACCTCCTACTTGGTTCGGGGGTCCGTATTGCGGGCGTCTCCTGGACTCGTCAGGGATGTTCTGGCGGAGGGGTCACCTGTGATTGGCGGATTGCAGATCCTTACCGACGGCACTTGGGCGTGGCCAAGCGATCTGGCCTACTATGTCGAACAGTATCATGTGCGGTTGCCTGAAGCGTTCGTGGAGCATATGGCGAAGTTCGGTTGGGAGCCGCCTGTTCTGGAACCTGGCCAGTTGGCTGAACTGGAGCTAGAGCCCTAAGAAGGAGGCGCTACTTTGGCCGCGAACCCGACGGTTTCATGGCCAATGAAACCCAGCAGAGAACCGTTGGGTCAGGGGGAGTTCCTTTCCAAAAGAACCTCTGAACTTCATCGATGACCCATTGGCCAAGCGGAGAAATAAGGCCTATCCTCCCCGGAGGAACCTTCATTGCGTTGGCACCGCCCTTCTCGAAGAAGGCGCATTTCTGATCCTATGGGCCATTCGGCTCAGGTGGTTTGCTTCAGTTCGATGGCCTGAATTTCGCGGAGCGGAAGCGCGGTGATTCTCTCTGTCAGTGTTGTCTTCCCCACCTGCCGCGCCCCGAGCAAGGCCACCACCGGCGACTCCGCCAACCGGACACGGATGGCAGAGAGCAGTGCATCTCGCTGAATAGATTGTTGCATATCTGATGTGCAAGGTAGGATACACAACACCTCAGCGCGGGCATTGAGAGTTCTTCCGGACGGAGCGACTCGCCGTCCAGTTCAAGCGATGGGGCAGGCATACGTTTTGAGAGTAAACAATCTGGCCGCGCAGGTTGATCAGACCCTGGATGGTGCGCGCGGCTAGCGGCACTGCGGTCATCTCCTGGTAGCGGATGACTTCCTGGACCACCGTGTCGAGGAGTAAACGCTGGCGCGCGCCTTGATCGCTCAACCGGCCGAACGAGTGGACCAGGCCGTCCAATCGCGTGATGAGCGCGTCCAGTTCGCCGGACCCGCTTCACTCGTTTCCGCGGTTTCAGTGGCCACTCGGGTCGTTTCCGCGGCCAGCCGCTCGAGGCCGGTGCCGGTGCCGAAACGCGCCGCTTGAACCTGCGCGTTCAGGCCAATGAGTTGGATTTGCGCCGAGAGCTGGCGCATGGTGGCGGTGAGGTTTGAAGTCTGGCCGCCGACGGGCCGGATGGCTGTGTGCGCCTGCTCGGCTCCCACGATCACCTCCTCCACTAGGTCACGCAAATCGTGCAGAGTGTCGAGGAGCACTTGCACGAAGCCTTGTGCCTCGGCGCTCACCGGGTCCACTCCGCCCATGCAGAGATTCTCCTGGTTCAGCAGTTCCACCGCGCCCCGCACCTCGCGGGCGGCGTTGATCAGACCCTGTTTCGCCGTCGCGATGTCGGAACGGATGGCCTGCACTTGCGACGCCTCAACGCGGGCCGCGCCATCCAAGGACTGAAGCACGGGCAGCACCCGGGAGGGGTTGCCTTCCCCTTCGATGGCGGTAAACTGCTCCCGCATGACGCCCAGTGCTGCAGCCACATGGGCCGCCTTCTGACTGATAATGTCCTGGGCCTGCCAACTCACGAGTGAGATTCAACTGCGAAAATACGATTTAGCGGCCTGGCTCTTCTAACGATAAACTAACTGTGCGCATGCCCTCCCCGAACAGAAACCAGCCCTCGTCTCCGCCCCCACCGTCGGCCCCGGAGTCCGCTGCCGCGCGCCGCACCTTTATCGAGTTGCTTCATCGCCCGACGACGGCGTGGACCATCCTGCTGATCTCGATTCTGCTCACCGGCCTGGGCTGGTGGGTGTCGCGCAGCTACGTCGAGCAGCGGGCGCAGGAGCGGTTTCATTACGAGGTGGACCGGGCGGAAGAACTCATCAAGCGGCGCATGCTGGAGTTCGAGCGGATGATGATCGGGGCGCGCGGGCTGCACTACGCGAGCGAGGTGGCGACGCGGGAGCAGTGGCACAATTACGTGGCGGCCTTGCGCCTGGCGGAATACTACCCGGGCGTCCAGGGCTTTGGTTTTGTGCGCTGGGTGACGGCGGGTGAGCGGGCAGCTTATGAGGCGCGGGTGCGCGCCGAGGGATTCCCGGGCTTCGCCATCACGCCGCCGGGCGAGCGCGAGGAGTATGCGTGCGTCACTTACATCGAGCCGTTCGAGCAGCGGAACTTGCGCGCCTTCGGATACGATCTGTGGAGCGAGACGGTGCGCCAGGCCGGTCTGAGCCGGGCGCGAGACACCGGCCTGCCCGCGCTGACCGGCAAGATGTTTCTGGTGCAGGAAACGGAGACCGACGTGCAGCCCGGGGTCATTATGCTAGTGCCGATGTATCGCCAGGGGCAGCCTCTCGGCACGGTGGAGGAGCGGCGTGCGGCGTTGTTTGGCTGGGTCCATGCCCCGTTCCGGATGCGTGACCTGATGCAGGGCATCCTCGGGAACGCGAACCCGGAGATCGGTTTCAACCTGTTCGATGGCGAGCAGTCGGTGTCCAACGCGCACCTCTTTGACAGCGACGCCGGTTTCCGGCCAGTGCCCGCCGACTTTCAGCCGTCGCGGACGGAGACCCGGCGGATCGAACTGGCCGGACGCACTTGGACGCTGAACTTTCATTCCCGGCCTTCGTTCGAGACCACCCCCGCCAGCAGTCAGCCGTTCCTCATCGCCGTCGGCGGCCTAGCGATTAACGGGCTGCTTTTCGCCATCATCGGGTCGCTGGCCGGGCTCCGGCGGCGGGCGGAACAGATGGCGGGGGAGATGACCGTGAATTATCGCCGCGCCAACCACACCTTGGGGGAAGTGATCGCCGGGCACGAGCAGACCGAGGCCGCGTTGCGCGCGAGCGAGGAGCGCTGGCGGCTGATCATCGCGACCGAGCCGGAGTGCGTGAAGCTGCTCGGCCCGGACGGCTCGTTGCTCCAGATGAACCCCGCCGGGCTAGGGATGATCGAAGCCGACTCGTTCGAGCAGGTCGCCAATCAATGCGTGTATCCGCTCGTCGTGCCGGAAGATCGGGCGCAGTTTCAGGAGCTCACCGAGCGCGTGTTTCGCGGCGAATCGGGCACGCTGGAATTTCAACTCACCGGACTCAAAGGCACCACCCGCTGGCTGGAGACCCACGCCACGCCCTTGCGCAATGAACAGGGCGAGGTGACCTCCCTGCTGGCCGTCACCCGCGACATCACCGAGCGCAAGCAGGCGGAGGAGGAATTGCAACTCTCCCAGTCCCGCCTCCGGACCGTCATTGAGGGAATGCCCGTCATGATCCATGCGTTCGACGACACCAGTGGGCTGGCGATGTGGAACGCCGAGTGCGAACGGGTGACTGGTTTTCGCGCTGACGAAGTGGTGGGGAATCCAGATGCGATGAAGCTGCTTTATCCGGACGCCGCCTACCGTGAAAAGATGCTAAAAGAGTGGCAGGCCCCCTCCGACGAATATCGGAATCGGGCCTGGGAAGTTACCTGCAAGGACGGGACGAAACGCACCATCGAGTGGTCCAACGTGTCCAGTCGCCTGCCCATCGCGGGCTGGGCATCCTGGGGCGTGGGTGTGGATGTGACCGACCGACTCAAGCTGGAAGCGACTTTGCGCCAGGCGCAGAAGATGGAGTCCATCGGCACGCTGGCTGGGGGCATCGCCCATGACTTCAACAACATCCTCGGAGCGATCGTCTGCTTCACGGAACTGGCCCGGCAGGACGCCGGTCCCGGCCATCCCGCCCAGGAGAGTCTGGATCAGATTGCCACGGCCAGCGAGCGGGCCGCGAACCTCGTCCGGCAAATCCTGACCTTCAGCCGGAAGACGGTGCTGGAAAAGCGCCTCCTGAATCTGGGCGCGACGATTGAGGAGGACATCCGGCTGTTGCGCGCGACGCTGCCGGCGGGGGTGGAGTTGATCACTCGCTTCGCCGAAGACGTGCCCCAGGTTCGGGCCGATCCCACGGAAGTTCATCAGGTGGTCGTGAATCTGGGCACCAACGCCTGGCACGCGCTGGACGGCGGCACCGGCCGGATCACCCTGAGCCTGGAGGTTGTCACGTTGAACGACCCGCTAGCCAGCGGCAGCACCGGCCTGCGGCCCGGCCGTTACGTCCGGCTCACGATGAGCGATACCGGCAAGGGCATGGACACCGCCACGCTGGAACGTATCTTCGATCCGTTCTTCACCACCAAAGCAACGGGCCAGGGCACCGGCCTCGGGTTGTCCGTCGTCCACGGCATTATGAAGAGTCATAACGGCACCATCCGGGTCACCAGCCAGCCAGGACAGGGCGCGACCTTTGAACTCTACTTCCCCGCCGCCCCCGAGGAGCCCCCGAGCGCGCCGGTCCCGGCCACGCCCGTCGAGCTGCCAACGGTGCAGGGCCAGCACATCCTTTTCCTCGATGACGAGGAACCGCTGGTGCGCGTGGCCACGCGCACGCTGGGGCGGCGGGGTTACCGCGTCACCGGCTTCACCCGCGTGGTGGATGCCCTAGGGGCGTTCCGGGCGGCGCCCGGCGACTTCGACCTGATCGTGACGGATTACAACATGCCCGGCACCTCCGGGATCGAGATCGCCCGCGAGGCGAAGCAACTGCGCCCCGGTCTGCCGGTGGTGCTGACCTCCGGTTACATCACGGCCGAACTCCAATCCGAGGCCAACGCCGTCGGTGTCCGGTGGTTGCTGCCCAAACCCTACTGGATGGAGGAGTTTTGTCGGCTCCTCCAGGACGTGCTCCAACCCACCCCCAACCCCTGACGTTTTATGGCGCGCATCCTCCTCATCGACGACGAAGCCCTGCGACTAGGGCTGTGCCGCGCGCTGAAACGCGTCGGCTACGAAATCGAGATACAGGCGATGCTCGAATCGCGCTGAAATGGAGCGAGGAAGCCCCCGCGGACCTGTGCATCACGGACATCGTGATGCCCGAGATGGAGGGCATTGAACTGATCCTCTCGCTGCGACGCAGCCACCCCAACCTGCCGGTCATCGCGCTGTCGGGCGGCGGGCACAATACGCCCGAAGAATATCTGAAGATTGGCCGGTCCGCGGGCGCGGCGCGGACGTTGGCCAAACCCTTCAAGATCGAGGAGCTGCTCGCGGCGGTGGCCAAATTGCTCCCGACTGACCGTCGATTTGGCGTCTTCGGCCGTCATCAATTGATCGAGCTCCACCAGCCAGATCGCGAGATTGCGCAGGCTCAACTGGACGTATCCGCGCAGGGCGTCGGCGCGGTCGTTGGTCGCGGATTGTTCGAAGACGCTTCGCAATCGCTCAAGCTCGGCACTCCAGTCTTGTAGGCGTTGCCAGCCGTCGCGCAGCCGTCGCGTAGCGCGGTAATCGTGGACGGCCTCGCGCAGGGTGCTGCACAGGGTGCCCAGGTCCGGAGGCTTCGTCAGATAGGCGGTCACCCGCAAGCCGACCGCGCGGGCGGCGGTCTCCACGGTGGGATAACCGGTCAACACAATCACCGGCAGGCCTGCGGCCGTCGCCGCGACCCGGGCTACGAATTCCAACTGCACGTTGCCCTCCATGTGGATGTCCGAAATGAGCGATTCGTAGCCACCTTCTTGCAGGCGCTGGATCGCTTCGTTTGCGGTGGCGGCGGTTTCACAATGGAAGCCCTCGCGGTTTAGCCGCTGGCTCACTCTATCCTCCTTTCCTTAAGCTGGTTCTTTTGAAAAAAGTCGACGGACCTGGATTCCACTCCAGGTCAGGAGTTCTGAATCTAAAGTCGATCCCCTGGGCTCTAAGTAAATCGTACTCTATCTCCTGGTTCCAAAGCAGGTGCCAGCGGACCCGGAAGGTGCAGTTGCTGATGGAAGCGTAGTAGACTTATTGACTCCGAAAGCCGATTGCGTGTAATAGTGCCCGTTGGAAGTCCCAAATAGAGACCACAGGGTCTACTCGCAAGTGGGAGCCCTGACTCCGCGACTTAACACGATCTAATTCTTATGAGCCTTCACAACAAGCCGGTCACCGTGTCCAATGTGGGCGTCCATCCTCGCTCTCCCCGTCGCCCTGTGATTGTATTGAGCCTTTTTCTCTCCGCCGCCGCTGCCAGTTGGTTTTGGTTGGAGAAGGCTCCTTCTCCTGGGACGGATGCCGCCCCTACGCCGCCCCTGCAGGCCACCGTCCAGTCCGAACTCCCCAAGCCTGTTCGGCAGGTTGTGGCGCCCGATCGAGCTCTGCCCCCCAACCAAGCAGGTTTGTGGGCTCAGCCTGTCCCTGAGGCACCCCTGGCGGAGTTTCAGCGATGGGCTAACGCCTATGCGGCCCTGTCCCCGGCCGGCAAGACGGATGCGGAGGCTCAGGGGGTGGCACTAGCCACCACTCGCCGCGAGGCCATGAAACTTTTGATCCGGGTGGATCCCAGCAGGGCGCTGGATCGAGCGGTGCCGGAGAGCGTGCGGAAGGTGCTGCCGACGTCGGTCACCGCGCTGCTTGAGGAACGAGTGGATGGCGATGGAGATTTGCGGGTGACGGCCGCAGGTGCGCCGGTGAAGAACCCCCCCCGTGGAAGCCAGGTGGTCACACACACCGCCACCTTGAGTGACGGACGCGAGTTTGAGGCCTATGTTTATGGACTCCGCGAGGACCAACCTACCCGCATGAACATCCCTATGCACGGGATTGCCATCGGCACTCGGCTGGCTCTGAGCGAGTGGCCGGGGCGTGTATTGGAGCCCATGGAGGTGGACCTAGTCCGGGCCGGATTGACTGGCGAGCCCGTCTGCCCGACCTCGGGGCAGGCCTCCTCAAGCCGGGGCGATGAGACCGCGATCCAGGTTGGCAGCCAGGTGGATGTGTACTGCGGTAAGGAACACGCACGCGATCGGTTGGCCCAATCGGCCTCCACTGAGGCGCTACGCCCGCCTGGGTTCGGTGTGCGGCCTGCGCCACAGGTTGTCGCAGCCAGCGGCGGAGCCGGGGAAGCCGTTCCCAACTTCCTGGGCAGCGGAAACTCCGCCTGGACGACCGGAAACAAGAATATCGGAATCGTGCGCGTGAAGTTCCTCGGAACGGCCTACCAGAACCTCAGCGAAGGAGACTGTGAGGACGTCATCTCGGGCATCGACTCGGCCTTCAACGATTGGTCCTACGGCCGGATCAACATTCGCTCCGTAGGTGCCAACGGATCGTTCGTCACCCCCGTGCTCAATCTGCCACACTCGGCCGGCTATTATGACGCGGACAACGATGACGGGCAGACGGACGATTCGGTCAGCTCCATCTGGACACTGGCCGGGATTTGGGCGATGGCTAACGGACGTCCCTTCTGGACCTACGACTATCTCATCGTCATCGCCGGGGATGCTCCCATTAAGGATGATCAGGGCGATGTGGTCTGGTGGGGCGGCCTTGGCCGGGTGGGTGAGGGCCTCAGCTTCCTACGCTCCAAAACGGTGGAGAGCGCCATCCGGGTCGGATTGCACGAGGTTGGGCACAATCTCGGACTCGCCCATTCCTCGAATCTCTACACCACCCCCCAGCTCATCGACACCTTTCTTGGGATCCCCATCTACGAGACATTCTCCGAGTATGGGGACCGCTACTGCAGAATGGGCAGGGGGGCGGAGGACTTCAACGTTCGGTACAAGCAATGGCTTCACTGGCTGGAGGATCCCAGCTTTCCCCTGGCCACCACCGATGGCCGTTACACCCTCCGGGAGCATGATCTGGAGGAGGAGAGCGGAGTGCGGGGGCTTCAGGTTCCCTTCAACGTGCCTGGGGCCGTCTTGAGCTACGAGGACTCACTGTCTATTGAGTACCGGCTGCAGGATCCCACCAATCCGCTGCTTGCGAAAGGGGCGCAGATTCGCCTGCTCAAGCCCAACTCCCCCAAGGTGTACCTGCTCGATGCGACGCCCGAGACCCCGAACCACGAGCCGAACGACGACATTGATGGCAACCTTGATTCACCGCTCCTTCCCGGTCGGACCTTTTCCTTCACGAAGTATGGACAGAAGGTGCACATCACCTCTATCTCGGCGGATCCGGATTCGGGCAAACTGGTGGTGCAGATCAACCACGGCACGCCCTCAGGCAACCATGCACCCAACGGCAGCATCCTCTTCTGGACTCCCTCAGGCGCTGTCGGGCAGAAGGTCTTCTTCACGGCCGATGTGAGTGATGCCGACGGGGATGAGATCGCCTATCACTGGCAAATTCCCGGTGCGGGCATCCTTGACAACTCCCCGACCGTGGGATGCACCTTCAATAGCACGGGAACCAAGACGATCAAGTGCATCGTCTCCGACATGCAGGGTGGCGTTCGCACGATCACGGCGAACTTCCAGATCGTAAACAACAAACCGCCCACCATTTCGGCGATCAGCGACCAGATCATGAAAGAGGATACGGTGCTGGCGAACGTTCCCTTTGTCGTGAACGACCCCACGTCGGATCCGTCGAGCTTGGTGGTCACCGCAACCTCCGATAACACCTCCCTGTTCCCGGCCGGTAGCATCACCCTGGGCAGTGTCGGAGGCGGCAACCGTCGCATCACGCTCGACCCCGGTCAGAACAAGCACGGGGTGGCCACTATCACCGTTCAGGTGAGCGACGGAGTTCTCAAAAGCACGGAGCAGTTCAAGGTGACCGTGCAGGGCGTGACGCCCGGCACCAGCCTTTTCGTCAGCGGGGCCACCTGGCGCTACTGGGACGCCGATGCAGCCCCTCCGGCGGACTGGAAATCGCCCAGCTTTGCCGATAGCTCCTGGAAGCTGGACTCCTCCCGGTTCGTCTACAATCAGGGGCTTTTGGTTCCCGCAGGATACACCGTGCTGGCAGCGCCCGCCAAGAGCCGCACCACGTGTTACTTCCGGAAATCCTTCTTTCTCCCGGTATCCGCGTCCGGGACCCTCACTCTGCGACTCCTCTGCGATGACGGGGCTGTGGTCCATATCGATGGAGTCGAGGTCTGGCGACAAAACATGCCTGTCGGCAAGGTCGGCCACACCACCCGAGCGGCCTCCAGTGTCGAGGGGGTTGATGAATCCGCCTGGACCATCATTCCGCTCGACTACAGCCAGGTCCGCCCCGGTGCGTTTCACACTCTCGCCATCGAGGTGCATGACTCAGGTTCCCTGTCGCGCGGAATTCTCCTGGGCGGGGATGTGAGCTTCGACTGCGACCTGGCCATGCTTCAAGCACCCACGGTCAGCGTGATCACCGACAAAGTTTCCCCAGAGGATACCGTGGCAGGCCCCTACTCCTTCTCGGCCGCAGAAGCGGAGACGCCTCCCGGCACTCTGCAGCTGAGCGCAGAATCCTCAAATCCCTCCCTGGTCCGGGATGAAGACATCAAGTTCGGGTTCAACTTTCTGACCCTGCAGCGGACCATCAGCATGACGCCTCGGCCGAACGCCAGCGGCGTTACCGAGATCACCCTCAAGGTCAGCGATGGTGGCAGCGAAACCTGGCGGCGCTTCAAGCTCACTGTCACGCCGGTGGACGATCCTCCCACCATCAAGCCGCTCCAACCTGTGACCGTGGCCCTCGGGGAAATCCCCCCGATGATCGAAATCCAGGTCGATGATGTGGACACCCCTGCCGGCAGCCTTACCGTCACCGCCGGTTCCGCCAATGCGGCTGTAGTCCCCGTGTCCGGTCTGCAAATCCTTCCCGGGAACACTCCGAATCGCCGGTGGCTGCGCATCACCCCAGCTCCGGGTGTTGCAGGACAGAGTCTCATCCTTGTTCGGGTGTCGGATGGATCGCCGCCTGTCGGCGTCCTGTTCACTTTCCGCGTCAGCACGCCTCTGCCCATCGCGTCCAAGGATGTCGCGCTGATCAAGAGTGGCGACCTCTGGCGCTATTGGGTGGATCCCCTTCCGGTGGTGCCTCGGGTCGGTATTGTGGACTTCACCGACCCGGACCTGGACGACCGAGCCTGGCGCACGGGATACAGTCAGCTTGGATACGGCGACGGCGATGAGGTGGGTTTGGTTTCGGTCACTCCGTATCGCGTGACCACCTATTTCCGCAAGTCGTTCAACGTGGCGAACCCCGCCGACTTCAGCGCACTGCGCCTTCGCCTGCTCCGGGATGATGGAGCGGTGGTCTACCTCAACGGAACCGCCATTGCGACCAGTAATATGCCGCGGACCTACGACGACGCCACGCCCGCCGTGACGGACATCACCGGCATTGCGGAGGACGCCTGGATTTCCAGCACCGAGTCCACCGCCAACCTTCGCGTCGGGCGCAACGTCCTGGCGGTGGAGATTCACCAATCGGTCAAACCGACAATCGGGGCTCCCGGGGATCTCAGTTTCGACCTGGAGCTGGATGCGGTTCCCGTTGCTCCGCTCAACGGCGAAGATGTGTTGATTCCGCCGGGCGACGTTTGGACCTACTGGGATCAGGCACAGTACCCCGACGTCTCCTGGCGGCTGGGATCGCATGTGACAGACGATTGGAACGTCGGCTTTGCGCGACTGGGCTACGGGGTGGGCGGCGAGAGCACCCTCGTGAATGACGACAACGCCTCCGGCGCCGCCCGGAACGCGAGCGTGCTCTTCCGCAGGGTGTTCGACGTGGCGGATCCGGGGGTGTACCGAGCGCTGCATCTGCTGTTGCAACGGGATGATGGTGCCGCAGTCTACTTGAATGGTAACCGTGTGCTGCTCGACAACCTGGACAGCTTGGCCGGTCTTGGCAACTGGTCGCTTTCGGAGACTCCGTCTGCGGATCGGCTGAAATGGCGGCACTACCTTATCGACCGGACCAAGCTGGTTGCGGGTCGCAACCTGCTCGCCGTGGAGGTGCACCAATCCTCGGGATCGGACACCGACCTCGCCTTTGATCTGCAGCTTACTGGCGAGCTGTCTTCCGACTCCCCCAAACTGTTCATCCAAAAGACGGGTGACACCTATGAGCTCAGCTGGTCGGCCGCCTACAACAACTGGTCACTCCGCGCCTCTGGTCTGCTCCAGGGCGGCAATTGGGCGGCGGTTCCTGAGTCCCAGGTAGTAGACGCAGGCTGGATCTATGTGCAAACGCCCGGAACCCCCAACGACCGGTTCTTCCGGCTGATCAATCCCTGAAGGGCCCCCCTGCATCCTCCCTCTGAGCCCTTTCTCCCCAATCAACGGGGAGAAGGGCAGGTGAGGAGGATGCGATTTAGGTCGCGGTTCTCGACTCGCTGGCCGCGGGCACGGTCGTGGCCGTTCCCCAGACCAACTCCGCCGTGGCCGTGAGCAACGGGCTGTTCACAGTGATGTTGGACTTTGGGGCGGTGTTCAACGGGGCGGCACGCTGGCTGGAGATCGGCGTGCGGCCCGGCGGTAGCGCAAGCGATTTCACCATGCTCTCGCCGCGCCAGGCACTCTCACCCACGCCTTACGCGATGTTCGCGACGACGGCGGGCACAGTGCCCAACGGGGTTATCACAGCAAACAAACTCGCGGCCGGCGCGGCAGTAGCGAATTTGTCGGCGAGCGGTCAGAGCGCTGTCGGAGGCGGCGGCGTCGTGCTGAGCGAGCAGTTCAATGCGCCGGAATTGCTCAGCGCCGGCTATGTCAAAATGGGGCGTGCCAGTTTGATTGAGGAGGAATGGCTCCAACGCGCGCCGGGACCGACGGGTTTGCCGCCGGTGCTGGCGCGGCGTGGCCATTCCGCCGTGTGGACGGGGACGGAGATGATCCTCTGGGGCGGTAACGACAAGAACGGTGTCCCGCTGAACACCGGTGCCCGTTACAACCCCGCCGCCGGCACTTGGACGCCGATCAACACCACCAATGCACCAACCCCGCGTGTCAATCATCGCGCGGTGTGGACGGGGACGGAGATGATTGTGTGGGGTGGACTTACGCCCGCGTTTTCCATCTTCGGAGGCGGCAGTTCCGTCACCACCAACACCGGCGCGCGCTACAACCCGGCAGCGGACATCTGGACGCCAATCGTATCCGGCGGCGGCAACCGGCAGAATCATTCCGTATTTTGGACCGGCTCCGAAATGCTTGTGTGGGGGGGCACGTTCACCGGCAGCGGGAGCATTTTTGGGGGAGGTGGGCCGCGCAACGACGGTGCGCGCTACAATCCCGCCGCGAACACGTGGACCTTTCTCCCCAACGTCGGCACGCCCAGCCCACGGCTGGACTATTCAGCCGTGTTCACCGGCACCGACATGATCGTCTGGGGCGGGCGCGATTCCACAGGCAGCTTCAGCACCACGCAGACGAACTACAACGACGGCTTTCGCTACAACCTCGCCGCGAACAATTGGACGCCCATCTCGCTTGGGGGCGCGCCGCTCCGTCGCTTCGGCCATTCCGCCGCGTGGTCGGGCGCAGAGATGATCGTGTGGGGTGGGCAATACGCCGAGGGCAACCTCGACATCGTGCGCTCAAATTTCAACAACGGTGCGCGCTACAGCCCCTCCCTCAATTCCTGGGCGCCGATCTCGACCGTAGGCGCTCCCGCCGCGCGCTTCCGCCATGACGCAGTGTGGGCAGGCAATCGTATGGTCGTCTGGGGTGGCACCGATGGCACGAACGGGTTGTTCGATTCCGGCGCCCGTTATTTCCCGACAGCGAACGCCTGGAGCAACATGACCTTCTCCAGCCGGCCCGCCGGGCGCACAGGCCACACGACCCTCTGGAGCGGCAGCGAGATGATTGTTTGGGGCGGGTTCAACGAAGTCCTCCGCGACCTCGGCGGACGCTACCATGCGACCAACGACGTCTGGACACCCACGCCACCCACGGGCGAGCGAAGCGAACGCAGCGGCCATACGGAGATCTGGACAGGCAACGAAGTGCTCGTCTGGGGCGGGTTCGATGGCGACCGCTACCTGAACACCGGGGGGCGCTATGTTCCGTCGCTGAATTTGTGGACGCCTATCACGACCAACGGCGCTCCTTCCGGCCGCGTCACGCACAGTGCGGTCTGGACCGGCAGCGAGATGATCGTGTGGGGCGGAGTTGGGCCGAACTTTCTCAACACCGGTGCCCGCTACAATCCCGCCACCGGGCTTTGGACAGCGATGACGACGAGCGGCGCGCCCACCGCACGCAACGGCCACGCCGCGGTGTGGACGGGCACGCAGATGGTTGTATGGGGTGGACTCGACGGCGCGTTGGTCAATACCGGCGCCCGCTACAACCCGGCCAACAACACTTGGACCGCCACCTCGACCAACGGGGCTCCTGCCGCGCGCACTGGCGCGCCGGGCGTGTGGACTGGCACGGAGATGCTGGTCTGGGGCGGCATCGGAGGAAGCGTTGCCTCGGAATCTGCGCTTTCCACCGGCGGGCGTTACAACTCGGCGGCCAACACCTGGACAACGTTGCCAACGCTCAACGCCCCAGGCTCGCGCACCGAGCATCGCGCGGTGTGGACCGGCGATGACATGCTGATCTGGGGCGGCACTGACCTGACCTCCGAACTGAACACCGGGGGACGTTACAACCGGGTGGCCAACAGTTGGACCGCGATCACCACCAACCACGCGCCATCGCCTCGGACGCAGCACACCGCCGTCTGGGATGGCACGCGGATGATCGTGTGGGGCGGTCTTGCTGGAGAAAACTTCCTTCGCGACGGAGGCATTTACAATCCTTTGACCGATGGCTGGCTCGACACGTTGTCCTCGACGAATGCCCCGCCGGAGCGCGCGCAGCACACCGCCGTGTGGACCGGCTCGGAAATGGTCGTGTACGGCGGTTACCGAACCAATGCCCTCCAGGGCTCAACCGCGTTCCTGGACGACACCTGGCATTACACCCCACCGCGCACACTGTTTCTATACCTCAAACCATAAAGCGAAAGGGTCTATTGCGAAGGTGAACATGGCATCCACATCCCACCAAATTGCTGGCTGGATGTGGCACTGGCTCACCTGCCCAGCCCGGTTCAACTCGACCACCGGAGAACTTATAACTCAGGAGCCATCATGAGCCGAATCCACAAACTATTTATCGGGCTGGCCACCGGGTGCGCGTTGACCGCCAGTGCATCGGCCCAAGACTTTTCCATCGACTGGTTCACCATCGACGGTGGCGGCGGGACGAGCACCGGCGGCGTGTATTCGTTGAGCGGCACCCTCGGCCAGCCGGATGCGAATCAGACGCCGATGACAGGCGGCAACTTCTCGCTCGTCGGCGGGCTTTGGTCGCTCTTCGCCGTCCAGATGCTGGGCGCGCCGCAGCTCACCATCACTCTCAACCAGGAACTCCACGCTGCCACCGTTTCGTGGCCATCGCCGTCCGCCGGCTTCGTGCTGCAAGAGAACAACGACCTGAACACGGCTAGTTGGGCCACGGCCCTGCAAGCGGTGGCTGACAACGGCACCAATCGGTTCATCCTCGTGAACCCAGCCGTCGGCAACCGCTTCTACCGTTTGATCAAACCGTGAGGGTGGACACCGCCTGGCAAATGGATTTTGCCAAGGCGATCTCGTTCGCGACATTTTGCGGCGATCGCACTGGGTATCGATGGACGCCGATCGATGATGACATGACGATGATCGCGCGCCTCTTTTAAACAATCCTCCAGTCCAAGCGAATGAGGTGCACAATCGAGGAGCCGGCTGCCGGGAACTAAAGCAGCAGGTTGAGCAAGCCAAGTTGGATACCAGAAGCTTGTGACCTCTCGTCTTGCTTGGTAACGAGCCCCCGCACCGCCATCAAAACCATTCACGCTAGGAGGGCAAAGGAAGAGTGCCATATTGATCTCAGGATTCCGGCATCCACGGGTTACGTTCACAATCGGAAACTATTGCCGACAATGCGAACTGCGAACAGTTTTCCTTCTACATGGGGTGAAGACCTAATGGAACCCGCGTAACGCAGTGATACCTTAGGGCTATGAATATGTTACTCCTCGTGGTTGTCCTGCTTCTCCTGTTCGGCGGTGGCGGATTTTACTTTGGTGGTCCGCTCATCGGGGGCGGAGGTCTTGGCCTGGTCTTACTCGTTTGCCTCATCATTTTTTTCATGGGTGGATTTCGCAGCGCGAAAAGCTAGACGAGCCGGAAGGGGCAGTCCTCCTAGTTCTGGCATATAACGAAGTTGGAAGGCGAGGTCTGGCAGCTGGTCCTATGGCCTGAGCCTCTTCAAAACTACCGTGCACATCCTTAGACTTGGAGGTGGCGTGTGCGATGGATCAACAACCATTTATGCCGGGGGGATGAACGAGCTGGTTACGGGCCGCGCCAGGAGACAGTGCGGGCACAATGAATCAGAAGCAGCGACTGAGCCGCCACACATGGAGCACTTGGTAATGGTAACCATTGGTTCTCATACACGGGGATCTCCGTCGAAGGCTACAGCTGATCTATTGCTCAAAGAGGCTGATGAGGTAGCGAA
This sequence comes from Akkermansia muciniphila, assembly GCA_945861575.1. Classification (GTDB taxonomy): domain Bacteria; phylum Verrucomicrobiota; class Verrucomicrobiia; order Limisphaerales; family UBA11320; genus UBA11320. Next base: position 5,514 of record CAMAVD010000025.1, on the reverse strand, counting down.
GCTCCTCCTGCCAGCCTTCGCGGCTTCCCACGGTCTGACGAACTTCTTCGCGGACAAGCTCCGCCAAGCGTTGGCGAAGCCGACCGTTCCTCCCTTTGCGACAAGTCGTTGATGACCTGGTCGGTGGTCCTGTTTTGGGCGGGGAGCTGGGAAGTGTGGAGCGCTTCGTGGCCAGCGTTCTTAAGAACCTCGCACAGCCCGGCTGGGAGTTGGGCATCGACGAGAAACTTCATCCCAGAACCAGGTGCTGGCTTCTGAGATGGAGCGCCCGGGCGGCAAATTCAAGACAGGCCAAGAAATCGTCACGTTCTAAGTCGGGGAACTCCGACAAGAGGTCATCAATGCTATCCCCAGCTGCCAGATGTTCCAACATGGATTCAACCGGATATCGAAGGCCTCGGATGACCGGCTTCCCGTGGCAGATCTCAGGACGGATTGTGATGCGTGAAAGTAACTGGCTCATGTGTCGGCTCTCTACTACTCAGACGGAACCGCGGCTCTCCGCAGAGAAACGCCTGATGGGCAATGTAAACGAGATGGACGTGTCGGTCAACTCAGGGCTATGCGATTACATTCTTCGCACCAGTTGGCTCAACAGAAACTCTGGAGCGCGGTGTGAAGCACCGTTTTGGATTTGACCACGACAACGGTGCGATGCGGTGAGACACCATCGTCCTCACCGGTGCTTTCCTTCCATCCGATCTAAAGCGGCGGTGCTCGCCGCACTCCACGACGTTTCGCGAGGTTCAGAGATAGAGGCGGATTTCCTCGCTGTCCACACGCTCCGCCTCCTCACGTCAGCGGCTGCGCGCGGACGGGTTGCCTCCATGGAAAAAGTTTCTCCAGATTCCCTGTGACCCTGCGCCGGAATTCTTTCAGTAAGGAAGCGAGACCCAAAGCATGGCGGGTCATAGACAACAACCATCACATCACAACAAACCTATGAAGATCACCAAACACATCGCCCTGGCCGCAGCCCTGGTGCTGGCCGGCATGACCGCCGTTCCCATTGCGCAGGCTGATTCGCCTCAATCCGAATCCTCGAAAATGACCATCGTTTACTTCACGCGGCACTGCGAGGACATGCCGGAGTTGGTGAATTCCGATCCCAGCTTCACGGTCACGTTCAACAACTGCAATGCCGACGGCTCGTGTTGCGTGGAGGCGCTAAACCCGCTGGGCAAAGTGCGCGCATCGGCCTTGGCTGAATGGTTGGAGGCGAAGAATATCACGCGCACGTTGACCCACGTCGTCGCCAGTCACAAGCTGCGTACCCGCCAGACGGTCGAGAAGATCGCCTTGTTGGCTGGCCTGGGCGGCGACTTGGATGGCAACGGAACTTTGGACGGCCAGGACATCGATCAGGCACCGGGCGACGGCGTAATTAACGTCCCGTCCACGCCTGCGGAATGCGATCCGGGCTGGACGTCGTCCGCGTCGGTCCGGCAGCCGCAGATCGACTACATCAAGACGCTTCCGCTGGGAAGCCGGGCCGTTGTGTGCTCCCACAGCCCGGTCTTGTATCCGCTCATGCAAGCCTTTGGCATCGACACGAGCGATCCGGTGAGGTTCCCAAAGGATTCCAGAGGCCGTGTCAGCGGATTCAACAACCTGTGGGCGGTCGAGCTGAAGCCGGTCCACGTCGGCGGCACGGTCACCTACCAAGGCCGTCTCCTGTCGCACATCCAGCTTGATCTCGATCTGGGCGTGTCTCTCATCCATCGCGACTACGGCCTCAAGGCCGGACGCGGATCCAGGGACGACGAAGATTGAAGGGATGGATCGTCACGCAAATCAAACCCTGCGGGCCGGGGCACCGGATCACGGAACCGGCTCGCAGGACCTCGTCTTGCGCGCGTCACAGGTGACGCATGTCTTCGTGAACGACGGCCGGGGAAATTTCCACAAAGCCGGCGGAGCTTTCACTGGCCTCTACCCCGGACCTTCATGGGCACCTCGATATGCCTTTGACTCGGGAACGCAGTATACGGTATACCAAGCTAGCACATGCCCCCCAAACGAGCAGAGATTGTCGCCTCGAATTTTGCTGTCGGCAAAGCTACCTTGATCGAACAGGTCGTTGGCTGGGCGCTGGCGGATCAGGTGTTGAACACGCTGCGGAAGGCGATTTTCACGATGCGGCTGCATCTGGTCAGCTGGCGGGAGCGCATGCCAAAATCCACCTGGGAGGGCAATGTTGCGTGACGCTGACGATCTCCATTTCGGCGATCCCAGGAGCCCTGATGAATGGTTTGCCCCAACGCCGATCCCTCCCGGGCTTGGTCGCATGCCTCAGCTTCTCCGCGCTGCTCGCCACCGCACAGGCGGCAACCTTCTCCTTGGCCGACGATTTTTCTTACACGAACAACAGCACCCACAGCACCCACAGCACCTGGTCCTACCGGCTGGACGACTTCGCCAGCAGTCGACCACAGTTTCCTCTCCTGACTGGTGCCAGTCGCGATGCGAACGCGCTCTGGGGTTCGACGTTTGCCACGCCGCCGCGAATGTGGTGCGAGGCCAGCGGTTATTGGGGCATCGGAAAGAATGAAACCGGCCGCGAGCTCTACTCGGCGCCGAATGGCACACGATGGGCCCCTGGCGAAGTGCTGTTTCATCCGAAAGCAGACGCCGCACCGTCGCGGCTGGTTGTGGCTTGGACGGCTCCTAGCCGCCTGTGGATTGATGTTCGCTACGCTCTGGGTCCGGCCGCTGAACAAGGGAACGGCATCGGATACGAAATCCTCCAGCGCCTCGGAGGAATCGACCAGGCCGTGGTGGCGTTGGCCAATATTGACGGCGGCCTGACGAATCACTTGCGAGGCGTCCTGGTCAACGCAGGCGATCAACTCTTCTTCCGGTTCAACACTTCGGGCGATCCCGCCGGTGACATCAGCAGGGCGGACATCCGGATTGAGAGCCGGCCTGAGGCGGCGACGGGCACCGCAACGGCCCGGCCGTATGGCGGCACCGTCGTGGCGGGCAGTGATTTCACCTTCTGCGTATCGGAGGCCCATGGCCGAACGTTCCAATGGCGAAGAGAGGGTCAGCCCGTCACTGGGGCCACGAATGCCAGTTATTCCATTCGCGGCGTGAAGCTCACCGACGCTGGCTCTTATTCCGTCGCCGTGGACTCGGTGCCAGGTGCCGAGGCTCTCTTGCGCGTCCAGCCGAAAGCGCCCCCGACGGAGCGTTACCCTTCTCCGGTGCCGCGTCAGGTGTTCTCGGCAACCCTGGCGGAACAGGAATCCGAACTGAAGACCAACATGCAGATGCTTCGCTTTGCGGCATCGCGCAAGAAGCTGGCTTCCGACCGCTATCGCCCGGCCTACCATTTTGTCAGTCCGGAGAGCCAGTTGAACGATCCCAACGGGCTGTGCTTTTGGCAGGGGCGGTGGCATCTGTTTTACCAGGGTTATCCGCCCGATGAATTTCCGCAGCCCAAGGACATCGCGAAACGCCGGCAGCATTGGGGGCACGCGGTCAGCGAAGACCTGGTCCACTGGCGAGATCTGCCGTATGCCATTTATCCGGGCATTGAAAAGATGTGTTTTTCTGGCAGCACGGTAGTCGAAGCGGATCGGGTCGTGGCGTTTTACCTAGGCATCAACGCAGGGCAGATGGTCGCGATCTCAAAGGATCCCTTGCTGCTGAACTGGGAGAAGCTCGGAGGGAAACCCGTCAAAAGTCCGGCTGGCGATTCCTGCATCTGGAAAGAGGGAGACACTTATGTCGGCCTCGTCGGCGACACCCTCGTTTCATCCAGGAATCTGACCGATTGGACGTCGCACGGAGGTTTCCTTGAGAAAAATCCCTTTCCGCTCGGAGATGCCTCGGCCTGCCCGAACTTGGTTGCGATCGGCAACAAACATCTGTTCCTCTCCTTTAGCCACACGTTCGGTGGTCAGTATCTGCTCGGGGATTACAGCCGGGAAACCCGCAAGTTCAAGCCCTACGCTCACGACCGCTTCAACCACGGCAAAGTTTCCCCCGGCGGCGTCCATGCGCCCTCGGCTGCGGCGGATGGCAAGGGCGGTGTGATCAATATTCTCAACATCAATGACGGTAGACACAGCGATGACTGGGATCAGATCATGTCCCTTCCTCAGCACCTGACCTTGCGGCCGGATTCACAGCTCCAGATTGAACCGGTGAACGCGCTCGTCGCGCTGCGCATGGAACATCAACACGTCGGAGAAACTGTCCTCCCCGCGAATAAGGAAATCGTGCTGGAATCAATCCAAGGCGACACCCTGGAGCTGGAGGCTGAGTTTGATCCGCAACTGGCGCGCTGGGTGCAGCTCAACGTCCTGCGCTCGCCGAACGCCGAGGAGCAAACCTCGATTACCTTCTACAACTTCGATCGGAAGCTCAGCATCTGGTACGACACCAAAGCGGTCGTCTGCCTGGACGGAACGCGTTCCAGCACGCTGCCCGATGTGTGGCTCCGGCCGCCGGAACGTGTGGAAGTAAACTCCGGATCGCGGGAGTGGAATGCTGCCCCCACCGCCACAACACCCGGCCAGCCTCTGAAGCTGCGGGTATTCATCGACCGCAGCGTGGTGGAGGTCTTCGTCAACGAAAGGCATTACCTCGCGATGCGGGTCTATCCGGGTCGCAGCGATAGTGTGGGCGTCTCTGTTCGGGCGCAGGGACAGGATGCCATGCTCAAGAGACTGGATGTGTGGCCGATGAAATCCATTGGGCATTAAAACAATTCCGCAGATCTCGACCGCGCCGCGAACATTTAGCCCAGTCCGCTCCCACAAAATGTGCACCGCAGAGGCGGGAAGAGCCCAGAGAAAGAAGAAATCAGATAACAAAAAACGCGTTTCCTGGAAACCGGTGACCTTCGCTTCTATGATCGATTCTGTCTTACCACCCATCCGCCCGGAAGGAGTTCCGCTCCAGGGGCATCGACTGTTTAAATCACGGCATCGAAGAGCCGATGGGACGGAGGTTCGGAAGCCGGTGGGTTGTCGAACTCATCGCGTGTTGTGCACTTTCTTGTTGGGATGTGTGCTCAGTTCGGCACGGCCAGGTCTGGCTCAGTTCGCGCTCACTGAATTCATGGCCGCCAACGTCACGGTCCTGAACGATGAGGATGGCGAGAACTCGGATTGGATCGAAGTTCACAACGAAGGACGCACCAGCGCGAGTTTGGGCGGCTGGTTTCTCACGGACACCACCAACAACTTGATGAAGTGGCAACTCCCAGCGACCAACCTGCCACCGCTCGGTTACTTGGTCGTGTTCGCTTCGGAGAAAGATCGACGCAGACCGGGGGCTCCTCTCCACACGAATTTCAAACTCAGCGCTGGCGGGGAGTATCTCGCCCTCGTGGCGCCGGACGGCCGCAGCATTGCTTCCCAGTTTTCGCCCACCTTTCCGCCCCAGGTGGCCGATGTTTCCCACGGGTGGGTGCGAAATACGGCGACCGTGACTCTGGTCGGCCCGGGCGCACCCGTGCGTGCGCTGGTGCCGGCCGACAATCGATTTGCACTGAACTGGACC
>CAMAVD010000024.1 GCA_945861575.1 Akkermansia muciniphila | reverse complement strand
CGTGAAGACGTTGAATGAGATCAATCTAAAATCCCCCATCCATCTCCAGAATGATGCGCAGCACCCCGTGAGTGGAGGGATGGGACGGCCCCATGTTGAGAACCATCTTCTCACCTGTCAGATCCTGGACTTCATCACTTTCACGAGTGCCAGAGGTCAGGGCATTTGAGGCGGCTGCCCTGGCTAGCGTATCCCGCACTTCGATCTGTTGAACGGTGGCCATGTGCTTTGAAATGATTATTCCTGGGAGCGCGCGCGCGGCTCACGTGCTATGGTGTCTCTGGCACCCGCCGAGGTGACAAAGGGGCCGCCCTCCAGGGGAGCCGCTTTTGAGAAGGCGACCTCCGGCAACTCCGTCGGCTTCCCTGCCAGAGGAAAGTCCTTCCGCAAGGGATGATAGGGATACCCATCCCACATCAGAATTCGCCTCAGATCAGGATGGCCTTGGAAGCGAATCCCCATCATATCGAAGATCTCTCGCTCATGCCAGTCCGCCGTCCTCCAGACACTGCTCACTGTAGGCAATTCTGAGCTCTCCTCAGAAACATTCACCTTAAGACGCAGGTGGGTTTTATCCGTAAGGTTGAAGAGCTCATAGACTACGGTCCAACGCACGGCCTCCCCGTAATTATCTACGCTGCAGATGTCCAAGAGCATGTTGTAGCCAAGATCGGACTTGGCATAGGCACACACCTCCGTGATCTGACTTGGGTTCGCGACGCAGATCGACAGCTCACCGCGGAACTCGGCAGGTGTCGAGAGGGCGGCACCGAATCGGGCCGCAAGTCGTTGAGCGTGTTCAATAGCTGACATTTGAAAACGGGATACGTCGTCGAGAGAGTCTCAACGGCTACAACGGGCCGCCGAGATGGTTCAAGACCGCTGAGCCCGGACTGGCTCGACAGCCACTTTGGCCTGCAGTTTAAGCAGACCGTCCAAAAGTGCCTCAGGCCGTGGCGGACAGCCGGCCACATACACGTCTACCGGAAGAATATTGTCCACCCCTTGAAGCACCGCGTAACTGCGATACATCCCACCCGTGGAAGCGCATGCACCCATGGCAATCACCCACTTAGGTTCAGGCATCTGATCGTAAATACGCCGCACGGCCATGGCCATTTTGTAGGTCACCGTTCCAGCAACGATCATGACATCTGACTGGCGAGGGGAAAAACGCATTACCTCCGCACCAAATCGCGAAATATCGAAACGGCTAGCACCCGCCGCCATCAACTCGATAGCACAGCAGGCAAGGCCCATCGGCATCGGCCAGAGGGAGTGCTTCCGGAACCAGTTGATCGCAGCGTCAACGCGGGTCACGATAACCTCGCCTTCCACCTTCGAATTGTAGCCAAACTCAGCGCTTGTAGTCATAGCAGACGCATGGCGAAGTTCGCCTTTCCGAACCTAGTTAGCCTCAATTCGGCAGGCAAGAATGAATTTGTGATTTTTTTCACAAGGCTATCAAACTATCGAGATGCCCCTCAAGGGTTGCCTGACTTTGGTGTTGCCTCCAGCTAGCTTACGCTCCGTAACCGTAACCAAGATCTACGGGAACTATCGGACATCCACTTTCTGCCAGATTTCAGCGTCATCCTTCACCTTGGCTGCGAGAGGAGAGCCGTTCGGCACCCGGGCTTGCACCTGCTGGAACACCTTCTTTCCCTGCCCCGGATCCTTATTGATAAGAAGCTTGGCGTAGTCCAACTCCACCCATGCGAGCCGCGGGTCCTGGAGATGGACGGTGTTGCCATAGTCTTTAAGGAAGGCTGCCAACCCTAAGGCCCCTTTGCCGTAAGCCTCACGCAAGCGCTGCTCCAGACGCAAGTCCATGCCCTGCAAATGCGCTCCGAACTCCTGCCTCTGATCCACACGCCCCTCCAACTTCTTGGTCGTGTTCGACTGATCGTAGACCTCCCACAGCTTGTAGGCCCCAAACAGCACAGCAGCAATCATTGCTAAACCAATCAGGTTTTTCATGTCTCCTTGATTCGCTCGATCCGTGCCCCCAACTTCTTAAGCTTTGCATCAATCTTCTCGTAGCCCCGATCGATATGGTAGACCCGGTTGACTACCGTGGTTCCCGAGGCTGCCAATCCAGCAATGACCAACGCCGCCGAAGCGCGCAGATCACTCGCCATGATCGGTGCCCCACTTAGGGGGCGACCACCTTTAACGATAGCACTTGGTCCTTCAATGCTGATTTCAGCTCCCAAACGTGCCAATTCGCTGACGTGCATGAAGCGACTCTCGAACACACGCTCGGTAATAATGCTCAAGCCAGGAGTCAACGTCATCAAAACCATGGCTTGCGCCTGGACATCCGTCGGAAAGCCCGAGTATGGGAGGGTCGTAATATCAACGGGGCGAAGTTCTCCACCACGTTTAACCGTCAGATTTCGACCGTTGCGCTGAACTTTAACGTTAGCATCTCTGAGTTTATCTAGCACAGCAGACAAATGATCAGGGCGAGCTCCCACGAGTGTGATTTCACCATCGGTGGCAGCAGCGGCGATCGCAAACGTGGCCGCCTCGATGCGATCAGGAATGACCTCGTGCTCGGCTCCATGAAGGGCCTTCACGCCCGCGATCTGAACAGTCGGACTGCCTGCTCCAGTGATTCGTGCTCCCATTGCGTTGAGGAAATTCGCAAGATCCACGACTTCAGGTTCGCAGGCAGCACTTTCTATAACAGTAACGCCGTCGGCTAGCGTTGCTGCCATCATGACGTTGGCAGTGCCAAGCACTGTGGGTCCAACTCGCCCTCCGAGGAAAACCTCTCCGCCAGACAAACGAGGAGCCTTGGCGTGCACATAGCCTGCCTTGACCGTGATCTTGGCACCTAGGGCGGCTAAACCCTTCAGGTGGAGATCGACCGGGCGGGACCCAATGATACATCCACCCGGCAAGGAGACCTTGGCTTGGTGCAAGCGGGCCAGCAGCGGGCCGAGGATACAGATGGAGGCTCGCATTTTGCGAATCAGGTCATAGTCGGCCATCCCCTTCAATTTGGCTGCCTGGATGTAAACCGTGCCACCGTCAAAGCGCACATCCGCCCCTAAGGAAGTCAGGATCTGCCCCATGAAACGCACGTCACTCAGGTCAGGAACGTGATGGATAATGCACGGCTCCTCCGTGAGCAGCGTGGCCGCCATGAGAGGCAGCACCGCGTTTTTTGCACCGGAGATATGAACCTCCCCTTCGAGCGGCACACCGCCCTTGATCAATAAGCTGTCCATGTTGAAAGAAAACCGCGGCTGTCAATGTCGGTGGGCCACCAGCACCCTTGGGCGCGCACTGTAATCGGGGAGGATCGCCTCGACAACCCACTTTTCGGTCGAGAGCAATGCGCGTACAGAATCGCCCTGTCCATCCCCCAACTCGAGCAGCAAAAGTCCGCCCGGTCGAACGAACTCGCTGGCCTCAGACGCCAACCGACGATAAAAGGTTAGCCCATCCGGGCCACCATCCAAAGCCTGCCGAGGATCGAAATCGCGAACCTCCGGCTCCAAGGAGGAAATCTCCTCAGTCGGAATGTAGGGAGGATTCGATATCAACAGATCCAAAGTCAGCCCTGGATCCCAGGATGACAACCCATCTCCTTCGTGAAAAGTTACCCGCGAATCCAAAGAATTTCGTCGGGCGTTGTCCTTGGCCCTCTCCAAGGCAGCCGCAGAAATATCTAAGGCATGAACCTCGACCGAGTCACACTTCGAAGCGATCCAGAGAGCCAGGCAGCCGCTGCCGGTCCCATAGTCCAGTGCGCGCAAGCCTGTGGCTCCTGCATCCTTGCGCTCCCCGAGCCACTTCACAGCCCGCTCGGCCAGCATCTCGGTCTCGGGTCGAGGGATCAGCACCTCAGGCCCCACGCCAAGCTCCATACCGCAGAAACTGACCGAACCGACCAGATGCTGCAAGGGCACGCGCTCGCCACGGCGGGTGACGAACGCACGCAAGGCCTCCAAATCACCGGCGGTCAAAACACGATCAAAGTTCAAGTAGAGCTGGAGCCGACGGAGTTTGAGCTGATGGGCAAGCAGGAGTTCGATCTGAAGGCGTGGCGAGTCCACTCCCTTTTTCGAGAGATAGTCGGTACTCCGTTGAATGACATCCAAGACCGTCAAGCGGCCAAACCAATAGGCGGAAACCCTCGCGGGATCGAGGCATTTTCCTTCGGATCCATTTTCCGCATTGATCTCTGCCCCACCTTTCCTAAGTTCAAGGAATGCGAATGCGCTTTAGCTCCCTTTGCCTGGTTGCGGTGCTCTCCCTTTCCCCCATGACGCTGCCCGCCCAGGAAACCAGCGAGGCGGTTGCGGTGCGACAGGCCTTGCAGCAGAACATGAGTGCTCTCAACGCGAGGGTCGAAGACCTGGAGGCGTCCAACGTCTCCCTCCGTGCCAAGGTCGATGATCTCAAGCGGGAAATCCAACAACTGCGCGAAGAGGCCCGCCGCCTAGGAGATCACTCAGCCGTCCAAGAACAGATGCGCCGCCTGGCAGACAGCGTGAAGGAAGTCGACAGCAAGCGCCGCTCTGACAACGACAAAGTGCTTGGCGAGCTGGCCAAGTTGGCCAAGCAGATTGCCGACACGCCCGTAGCTCCGCCCCCGCAAGTGAGGACGCATGCGCCACCCACACACAGCGCAACCCCTGCACCGGACAACGATTCAAAGCCGACGACACCGAGCATTCCTCAAAAGGGAATCGAATATGTGATCAAGTCTGGAGACACGCTCTCCGGAGTGGTTGAATCCTGCCGGCAGAAGGGTCTTAAAATGACCCAAAAGATCATGAAGGAAGCGAACCCCGACATCAACTGGGACCGATTGAGGATTGGGCAGAAGATCTTCATCCCTATCCCGAACTCCTAGAGAATCATGAGGTGGGTGCGCCAGCTCCATTTGTATCTGGGATGCTTTTTTGCACCCCTGCTGGTGTTTTACACGGCCACAGGATGGTACCAAACCCTGCAAATTGACCGCCGCAAGAACCCGGCTGAAGCGGAAACGCTGGCAAGCAAGCTGGTCGCCGTGCACACCGACCAGATCTACCCGGCTGCTTTCGCCAACTCTTGGTCCCCAGCCCTTTTCAAAGTACTCGTGGTGGTGATGTCAATCGGCTTGCTGCTCAGTGTTCTTCTGGGTGTTTACCTCGCATTTAGAGTCGTCCGACAGCGTGTTTGGGTTTGGCTTTCACTCCTTCTTGGTGTAGTGTTCCCTGCTATAATATTATGGATTGGAGCAAAGCGATGATCGATGGCACCCTCATTAAGTTGGGAACAGTGTTAGGTGCTTGGCTGGGGCTAGTGGTCTTGGCCTTGGTCATGTTCTATTCCACGGGCTACCGTCTCACGCCCACGCATCTGGTCATCACCGTGCTACGAATCCCAGTCCGAAGAATCCGGATCCGGGACATCCGCCATATGGGCACCGAAACCCGGGGCTGGGCAGAGCGCTATTACAACACGCTCTCTCCCGTCGGCCGCAGATTGGTGATCCGCCGCAAACACGGCTTGCTCAGCCGCACCCTGATCATCACCCCCGTCAACCCCTTCGGCTTGATGCACGACATCCAAGCGGCCAAAGACAAGCTCAAGGCCTCAGAGAAGCACACGGTGGAAGTCTAACCACTCGCCAATCAACCACGCTTCTATCGGGTCATCTTGATCGAGTAACCGGCCACCTCGAGGAGGTCGCTCGGCGAACGGTGCTCATCCCATTCGCTTCGTTTGAGCTTCGAGTTCGGCGATGCGCTGTTTCAGTGGAGCGACCGCGGCCTCCACTTCTGCTTCGGTGAAGCGCGGAGTGATGTACTTCGGGCAGTTCCAATCGAAAGCGATCACATCGATGAAGAACAGGCGCTCGACGTTGCCGCGGAGCGATGACGTGGGCGAGAGTTGATCGGACAATTGGGGATGCTCACGAGCATCGAGCACACGGACATGACCCAGAAGTTTCAACCGCTCCCTGCGCGGGTAGTCCATAAAGAAGAGTGAGACCCGGTCGCTGACGGCAAGATTGCCGGTCGAAATCATCTGACGATTCCCTCCGAAATCGGCGAAGCCCAGCTGGTTTGGCCCAAGCACTTTGATGAAGCCCGGGGGCCCGCCACGATGCTGGACATAGGGCCAGGCGTCTTCCGTGACGGTGGCCATGTAGAAACTATCGCGCTCCTTGATAAAATCGATCTCCTCGGCAGTGAGAAGATCCTTGCCGGACGCAGCGGGCAGCTGGCGAGCGCTTCCATAATAGTGGACCTGGGCAGCGCGCACAGCCGGCGTGATGGCGGTGGCGAGATAGTTGAGAGCCATGATGTGGGGGTGTAGAGTTTGAGATCTAGGTCACGCTTGACCACCGAAGCTGACATGGTCATCCGCGTCGAGATAGTCCATGATCGTCTGCAGATCCGTACGCGATTGGATTCCATTGAGGGTCCTCACTGGCTTACCGTCCTTAAACACAATCAGTGTAGGTATCGAGCGTATTTCAGCGGAACTTCCGCTCAGCTTCGGTGATAGAGAGATCGTTGATGCTGGCAAAGCGGCGTTGCATGAGACCGTTGGCGGCGAATTCCCAGTTTTCGTTGCCATAAGCGCGAAACCATTGGCCGTCGACATTGTGGAATTCATATTCGAAACGCACAGCGATCCGGTTGTCGGTGAAGGCCCACAGTTCCTTACGGAGGCGGTAATCGAGCTCGCGAGCCCACTTAGCGCGGAGGAACTCAACGATGGCCGCACGGCCGGTGATAAACTCCGAGCGATTGCGCCATTCCGAATCCTCAGTGTAGGCAAGGGCGACGCGCTGCGGATCTCGACTGTTCCACCCGTCCTCAGCGAGTTGAATTTTCTGACGGGCGGTTTCTTCAGTGAATGGAGGGAGGGGTGGCCGAGTGTTCATGGCTGATGATGGGTTTGAGGAAATTGCATCACTGAAGGAACGACTCGAGCTGGAGAACCTATATCTCCGGGAAGAAGTCAGCGCAGCCCTCGGCGCGCACGATCTTGTGGGAACAAGTCCCGCATTGAAAAGAGTACTCCAACAAATCCAGCTCGTCGCACCCACCGATGCCGCAGTGCTGATCAACGGGGAGAGCGGCACCGGCAAAGAGCTGGTGGCTCGCGCGATCCACGAGAACAGCCCGCGCAAAGGACGGGCCTTGATCAAGGTGAACTGCGGAGCGATCCCAGATAGCCTTTTCGAGAGCGAGTTCTTTGGCCACATGCGCGGGGCATTCACAGGGGCTACCCGCGACAAGCCAGGCCGCTTTGAGCTGGCCGATGGTGGCACTCTCTTCCTCGATGAGATCGGAGAGATCCCTCTCGCCATGCAGGCGAAGCTCCTGCGCGTCCTGCAGGAGCAGGAGATCGAGCGGGTGGGCGATACTCGCACGCGCAAGGTCAATGTTCGAATCGTCGCCGCGACCAATCGCGATCTGAAAAAGGAAGTGGCCACCGGCCGTTTTCGCCAGGACTTGTTTTACCGTCTGGGAGTATTCCCACTTGAGGTCCCTCCGCTGCGCGATCGACGTGAAGACATTGCCCAACTGGCCGCCCACTTTGTCCGCGCAACCGCCAAGAAGATGAACCGCCCCGCACCACGTTTCACCAAGGCGCATGCTGAACAGCTCAGCGCTCACGATTGGCCCGGCAACATTCGCGAGCTCCAAAACGCCGTTGAAAGGGCGGTCATCCTCGCGCAGGGCGGCTCATTGCAGTTCGACTTGCCGGAGAGAGACACAGTTGAGGTCTCTCGGACCGAAAAATTACCCGCATCTCCCAGGGTCATGCTCACGCGAGACCAACTCAAGAGGCAGGAGCGGGAGAGTATCATCGCCGCCTTGAAGCAGAGCAGTGGCAAATTGTTTGGTCCAGATGGAGCCGCTGAACTTTTGGGTATGAAACCCACCACACTGGCCTCTCGGATCAAGGCACTGGGGCTCAACCGAAAGGGCGTGGAGTAGACCTCGAAGTCAAGAGCGGCGGGCAGGGTCAAGGCTGGAGAGAGTCGGGGCTGTTGAGGAGATACGTCGGCAGCTCGCCCTTGCCTTTGATCTGGATCAGGCCGCGTGGAGTAAACTGAAACAGATGCTCCAGCTTGCGCTTGGTCACCTCGGTCACTTGAATCTCGCCGGCCTGACCATGCGACTCCATCCGGCTCGCCAGATTCACCGTATCCCCCCAGAGATCGTAGCTAAACTTTTGTCGGCCGATGATTCCTGCGACCACCGGGCCCGAGTGGATACCTGCCCGAATGGCAAGCCCCATGCCTCGGCTCGCATTCAGATCTCGAATGGCCGTCCGCATATCCAGGGCCATCCGGGCCACGCGCTCAGCATGATTGGAGCAGGGGATGGGCAGGCCACCCACCGCCATGTAGCTGTCCCCAATGGTTTTGATTTTCTCCAGACCGTGCCGCTCGGTGAGCTGATCGAAGGTGGAGAAGACTTCATTGAGCAACTCAACGAGCTTGGGTGCCGGTGTTCGCTCGCTGAGCTGGGTGAAGTTGGCCAGATCGACAAAGAGAACCGTCACGTCAGCATAGCTTTCGGCTATGGTTGCCTCGCCCTGTTTTAGTCTCTCCGCGATGGCTGCCGGAAGCACGTTGAGCAGAAGCCGTTCCGACTTTTCCCGTTCGATTTTGAGTTGCTTCAAAAAGGCCTGCTCCTGATCCCGCAACCGCTTTTTTTCCAGGCCTGCGGCAATTCGAGTCCGGAGCAGCAGTGGGTTGAACGGCTTGGGAAGAAAGTCCTCGGCACCCAACTCCACACACCGCACCACGCTGTCCATATCTGTCGTGCCACTGATGACAATGATAGGGATGCTCTTCCATAGGGGATGCTGACGCATCTGTTCGAGCACTTCGTAGCCGTTGGTCTCAGGGAGCAGAAGATCTAGAAGGACTAGGTCGATCGGCTTTTCTTCGAGCTGCTGCAAGGCGGCGGCCCCGTCTGGGGCGGTGCTCAGCCGATATCCGCTATTCTGAAGGAGCATCTGAAGCAGATCGGTGACGTCGGGCTCGTCATCGACAAGGAGCAGATTGCCCTTGTGCGACGCCTCACTTACATGAGCCTGAGCCCTGGGCCTTTCCGCACCCAAAAGCTTGAAGAAGAACTTGGTTCCCGTTCTCCTTTCTCGCTCCCCAGCCTCATCCAGAACAGCGGGAGGCTGGGCGCAACGATTGGTGACAGCCCCGCAGAGATCCTCGCGAAGACGGAGGGCTCGGTCTCGAAGCAAACGAAACTCCGGAATCAGCTGAGGGTGCCCCAGGGCTTCGGCCTGTGCGATGATCTGCTCCGCCAGGCCTGCCATTTCAGCGAGCGGGGCCTGCATGAGCAGTTTGCCTCGCGATTGGAAGAAGGTCTCGCTGTCAGGGGTACGTCCCTTAGGGGCGGAAATCTCCGGCTGCAAGGGACCTCTTGATTCTTGATCAGGCATCTGTCTAGTAGGACAGGGAACAACGCTCGGGCCCGAAGGCCACCCCCAGCATCGACCCCACTCCGCTTAGACATCGGCAAGCACCCTCGCCAAGTTGAACCTGGGAACAAACCCTGCATCAATTCAGGACAGAATCTCCTTAACCACATGGCCATGCACATCGGTCAGACGCCGTCTGACACCATTGTGATAGAAGGTCAACTTTTCGTGATCAATGCCGAGCAGGTGAAGCACCGTGGCGTGAAGATCCGGGATGGTCACGGTATTTTCCCCCACAAAATAGCCCACCTCATCCGTGACCCCGTGGTGAAACCCTTTCTTCACCCCCGCCCCTGCAAGGAAGCAGGTGAATGCAGTCGGGTGATGATCGCGCCCGTGAGAGCCGATTCCCTGAGTAGCCGGTCCACGGCCAAACTCGGTAGACCACATCACCAGCGTGTCCTCCAGCATCCCGCGCTGCTTAAGATCCTGGATCAGCGCTGCCACCGGCTGATCCATAGTGGCTGCCTGGTTGTCATGGTTCTCTTTCAAATTCTCATGCCCATCCCAGTTGATTCGTGGACTACCGAAAGCCCCTCCGTTGAAGACCTGGACGAAACGCACGCCTCGCTCCAGAAGCCGACGAGCCATCAAACAATTCCTCGAGAAGCCCTTCGTATTTTCCCGGTCGATGCCGTAGAGACGGCGAATAGACTCGGGCTCCGAATCCAAATCGGTAGCCTCCGGGATGCTCACCTGCATCCGAGCGGCCAACTCATAGGCCCGGAGCCTCGCAGCGAAGCCGCCTTCCTCGGAGTGCTGGCTAGCGAACTCGCGGTTCATTTCCGCCAGTAGTTCCATCTCGGAGCCGCGATGCTCAGGCCGAATCTTGTCTGGAGTGCGAAGATCCACGATAGGCTCATGGCCCTGCGTCCGGAAAGGCACGCCCTGATGATTTGCAGGCAGAAAGCCAGAGGTCCAGTTGATGGACCCGCCTGCCAGCATTCCCCGAGGATCCGGCAAAACCACAAACGTGGGAAGATTCTCATTCTCCGTGCCCAGCCCATAGCTGAGCCAGGCCCCCATGCTCGGAAATCCGTTCATGGTGAAGCCGCTGTTCATCTGGAAGGTGGCTGGCGTATGATTATTACTCTTGGCCACCATGGAATGAATGAAGCAAAGATCGTCCGCACACTTGGCCAGATGGGGGAGCAGGCTGCTCACCCACGAGCCGGACTGCCCATGCCGACTGAAAGCGTAAGGGCTCTTCATCACTTTGCCCGGCTGCCCAAAGAATCCCAGGTTCTCACCCTTCCCCTCCAGCGACTTTCCATCCCATCGCTCCAGGTCCGGCTTGTGATCGAAGGTGTCCAGGTGGGACACACCGCCACAACAAAAGATCTGTATTACCCGGCGGGCCACCGGCATGTGCAGCGTGGGCCGCGAGGCCACAGCACCCGACGCGCGGTCTCGACTCATCATCCACGCGAGCGACATGGCGGACATCCCGCCCACGGAGCTTTGAAAGAAACGACGACGAGACAACGAGTCGGCAGGGGATGACGCATCAGCGAACATATAGAAATTCAGTGGAGTTCAAAAGCGTCCAGCAGACGCTGGGAAGACCGCGCTCTCGGACCGCGGAGAGGGCCCGTGACACCTCACGATCGCTTGGCAATCGACCGAGGGATCGCCGATAGACTGCCTGAATAGCCGCACCCATATCTCCTCGACCTTCCTCCAGCCCACGGGCTGCCAATCGGTCAGCCTGGCGCAGCACGAAGGGATTGTTCATCAAGGCCAGGGCCTGCAATGGTGTGGTCGTTACACCTCGGCGTGGCGTCTTGACCGCCGGGTCTGGGCAATCAAAGGCGTCCAACATGGGCTCTTTGCCCGAATTGACGTTCATCCGGTAGACGGTGCGACGGTTGAATTCCGAAGCAGCACTGTCCGTTGGCTTATAGGCATTGGCAGGAAAGGTCATGACCTCGAAGGGCCGAAAGCTGGGGCCTCCGACCTGAAGATTGATCTCACCGCTTACCTGCAGCATGGCGTCACGCAGAGCCTCTGCCTCCAGCCGACGGGGAGCCTGCCGCCAGAGCCACTGGTTCTCTGCATCCCGCTCCAATGCGTCGCGCCGCAGCTCTGAAGACTGGCGATAGGTAGCCGAGGTCACCATCACTCGATGCATCCGCTTCAAATCCCAGCCGGAGGCGACAAACTGCCCCGCGAGCCAATCGAGGAGCTCGGGATGGGTGGGAGCACTACCGGACTTCCCAAGATCGCTGGGCGTGATGACCAAGCCCTGACCGAAATGCTGCTGCCAAAGGCGGTTCACCATCACGCGCGATGGAAGGGGGTTGCGGACATCCGCCAGCCAATCGGCGAACTTCAAACGTCGCTGCGCCTCAGGGGAATCGGCAGCCAACCCAAATTCCGTGCTCGCCCCGAGAGCAACCAGGGCAGACAGCGGGCCGGGAGTGACAACTTCCTCGGGGGTGCGCACATCTCCACGCTTGAGCCGCCGCGTCGGAGTCGGCTGCTCACGGCGGCCGATATAGGACACGGGCAAGGGCTTGTGCGACGCCTGATCGCGTTTGACCTGCTCGACCTGCTCCAGTAACTCCTGGCGCTCGCGCCTGCGCTCCGGCGAAAGCGCAGTCAAAAACTCATCGGCAGTCACCGTCCAGGCCGCTTCCCGATGGAGCCGAGCCACCTCTCCGGTCGCAAGGGCACGGTCATAAACAGCCGCCTCGAGAATGCTGCCGGTCAGAAAAGGCTTTCCGCCACCCGTATGCCGCATTCCAAGCAGCACTCGAGTGTCGCCCTGTGGAAAAGTCACCGGAGCGTCGGCTGGTTTGTAAGGTTTACCATAAGGTTCTCCGTTGCGAAACAAGGCCACCTCTCCGCTCGCGGCATAGGTCGCCACCATATGTACCCAACCGCCCGGAGGAGTGCTCTCGGACATCGCGTTCAAATCGCGAGTCCGACCGAACCCTTCGCTTCCCGCTGTCCATTTTCGGGCTTGTCTCTCCCCAAACACCACAGCGTCGAACATCTGCCCTCCGCGGCTCTCCAAAGAAATCGCCGCGCCCCCGGACTGCGCCAGGTCGGACAGCGATACCCAGACCTCAAGAGTTTTCTCCCCAATCGCACGTGGCAGCGGAAGGGAGCGAAAGTAGGCACCCGCCTTCGAAAGCTGAAGCCTGCCTGCGGAAACAGTCGCTCCTCCCTCCAAGCTTCCCTGGGCAGCCAAAGACCCGGCGTCTGAAAAGTACCAGCGCTTCAGCGGAAGGATCGGTGACCCGTTCGTCCAACCGCGTTCCCCTCGCTTTTCCTTCACCGCGCGCACCCCCTCCCATTCAATCGCACCGATCTCCTGCTCCAACTCGGCTCGCCGAGCCTCAAACCCACGCGCCCTGGCACCGTGAGCCACGACCTCCTCCTGAGAGGCCGCAGTTCGCTCTCCGTGCTTCACCCCATCGAATACGGACCGGATACGGTAATAGTCCGTCTGCGGAATCGGATCAAACTTATGGTCATGGCAGCGCGCGCAATTCAGGGTCAATCCAAGAAAGGTCTGTCCCACCACCGATACCAGATCCTCCAACTCCTCCTCACGCGTTGCCATGCGCTGCGCCACATTCGCCTGAGCGTTGCCCGCCTCGTCCCAGGGCCCACATACCAGCAGGCTGCTGGCGACGATGCGATCGAATCGGGAAGGCTCCATCACATCGCCCGCAACCTGCTCCTTCATGAACTGATCGTAAGGTTTGTTCGCGTTGAAGCTGCGGATCACGTAGTCGCGGTAATGCCACGCATTGTCGCGCAGCTTATCATACTCAAATCCCTGGCTTTCGGTATAACGGACCACATCCAACCAGTGCCGAGCCCAGCGCTCCCCGAAATGAGGCGATGCAAGCAAGCGATCCACCAGCTTTTCGTAAGCCTCAGAGGAGTCGTCGGATAAGTACGCGTCCATCTCCTGAGTGGTCGGGGGCAGACCTATGAGATCAAAGCTCACGCGCCGGATGAGCGTCAGCCGATCCGCCTCGGGAGAGGGTGCCAGACCCGACTTCTCCAAACGATCGAGAATAAAGGCATCCAAGGCACCGCGCGCCCAACCCGCTTGGCGAGGCGAGGGTGGCAGCGAGGACAGCAATGGCTGAAGGGACCAAAGAGAGGAGCGAACAGTATTGGTCGCCAGCAACTCAGCCCCTGCCACAACCGATACTCCAATGAGGAAGGCCGCAGACGGCAGCAAACAAGCAAAGAGCCTGCGAGAGGATGGGCAGAGCATGAACATCATCGATTGCTTAGAATTAGCCCAAGAATGAAGATCAGGCAATGTTTGCTTTAGAGGGAAAATCACGGCTGCTCTTGGCCTGCGTCACCTAATTATTTGGGCGACCCGGGAGCGCAGCGCTACGAAAGTAGATTTACCACTTACATCTTACACGTCAGATCGCGATCGGGATCGATCCCCCAACGCTCAGCGACGGAAATCAGATCCGAGTTTAACTGCCACGCGTCCGCCACGGGGTCGCCGGAGTGCGCTCGGTTCCCCCCCTTCAGAGACATGCACCCCTTGTTGTTCCCCACCTCCGCCAAAAAGAGGTTGTCGTCATCCGAAAGCTTTAGCTCTGGCATCGACGCCAATTCAGCCACCTTCGCCTCGATCGTCTTGGTGGCCGGCGGCACCTCCTGAATAAGAGTTGGAATCACGCTATGAACCGCAGGCTGTGACAAATTCCACAGGCACGACAGCTGCAATAGGGTCAGTCCGTTTTTTTCAGCGATGGAGCGCATACGCTCGAGCTTCGCATTGCCGGCCTCGATCCAGCCGGCGGGACGGAAGGTTCGATGATCCCCGTAGCCGAACGTATGGCCCGGCTTCACGTCATCGTGGAATAGGCCACCGTAGTCGGCAACCCGAGTGATGATCTTGATTTGATTCTTCAGGGCCGCCGGGAGACAGAGCCCGCCAGGCCAGGGCTCCAGAGGGTTTAGGATGATCATAGCCCAATCAATCAAGGCCCCAAAGCGCTCGAAGGACAAAACCAGATCGAGCGTGAATCCGTTTGCCGGCCCTGGAGCGATTCCTAGCCGCTGGGTCAAACGGCTGTCCTTTAACTTTTGAAGGGCGTTCCAAACCGAGTCGCTGCTATAACCAGTGGTATCGGGATTGTGGAGCAACAGGCAGTCAAAGTGATCGGTACGACAGCGCGCGAGGGACTTCTCTGTCGCCATCTGCAGGTAGTCATAATAGTCGGCCGGTTGTCGCAGTTGGGCGTTTGTGAAACGAGGGAAGCCTTTGGAACCGTCCCGCTTGCCAGAATAAAAATCATGGCCCACGGCACCGACCAGGCAGTAGGAGTCGCGCGGCAACCCAGCCAAAGCAACACCGAGCATCTCATCTGCCGCCCCGTTACCATAGACATCCGCAGTGACGAAGGTGCGAATACCGCTCTGATAGGCCTTCTGTATCACTTGAATGAAACGATCCTCAGGAAGTTCCTCCCCGAAGTGCATGAAGCGTCCCCCGCTCCAAGTCCCGTAAGCCGTGCGTGTCAGATCCATAAATCGTATAATTTTCCGCCCCTTCTCTGGAAGGTGCGAACTCCCCCATTAGAGTAAGCCTCAGCGCGGCAGGCAATCCTTCAGTTGGCTACCGCTCTCCCAATCCTGGCGACGACAAAGAGGAAGCCGAGGACTCTTTGCCCGAAGGGGATGAGATGGTCACCCGCCGATACGAGTTCTTCGCCTATGTGGGCGAAGTGAATCCCGAAGACGGGGAGGCCAAGTGCAGCAACATCAAGAAATGCCCGGACGCAGTGGGCGGCTACATTGGCGCGCAGATGGCCGGATTTGATGTCGAGATCGAAGGCGAGCTCCCAGAACCTCCGGTGTTGGAAATCCAACGTGAAAAGGGAGGTCGAGTGAAAATCTCCGTCAGCGGCGTCGCGGGATCCCACTGGCATATTGAGAGCGCCACATCCCTCGAAGGCCCCTGGCAACCACGAGGCACCGCCCTGATCCTGCCGGTGGACGGTGTCGACCACCTCATCGACGAGGCGACGCTGCCTGCAGCATACTACCGCGCCGTGGCAGACTGAGTTAAGAGGTGCACAGGGCTCGTTGGAAAGGTTTCCAGCGAGCCCTTAGAAGACTCCGTTGACGAAAGGAATGACCCCTCAACGCTGAAGATTCAGGGAAGCCCAAACCTCATCCTGAGCATCGTTGTTAGCAGAGCTAAGACCTTCACACTTCTGCAGAGGTGCCTGGAAGACCCCCCGGGGAACCCAGCGGGCGCTGCCATCACCCACAGTAACATTCACACCCTCCCGATGACGTGAATCCACCCTCTCGGGAAGGCTGAGGGTATCCGACAGCAGAACGCGATCGGAATAATCGGTCCAGCGCGGAAGGCGAGCAGGCAAGTCTTCCTGTCCCCAGTCCACCGAAGGCAATCCACCGTAGCCGCCCTGAACGCTGACGCTCCCCTGCCCAGGGGGCCACGGATTTTCGGAGGTGTTGTAGGCCTGTCCCGGGGAACGCTCCGCAGGGCAGTAGAGTGCACGAGGCGTCGGCATCAAATCGGCAAGGAAGAGACGCCCGAAGAGGACAAACTTTCGATTCGTTCCACTGTAGATCATGGTATTCCACTGCTTTCGTCCTCCCCGGTAGCCCAAAGGAACGCCGTCGTCATTCTCCATCGCGAAGCTGTGGAGGGAGAGATAAAGTTGGTGGAGATTACTGAGGCAGGCTGCCCGATGGCTTTGTCGACGAGCGCGAGCCAGAGAGGGAAGCACGAGGCTGGAAAGGACACCAATAATGGCGATCACCAGGAGAAGTTCAATCAAGGTGAACCCGTGGGCGCCCCGCGGCCTTGACCCAAAGCCCAAAATCTCCGGGGGCCCAAGCACCCCCAGTGGACGGCAGAAGAATGGCATGCGACAACTCAAGACACTGCCGCTTTTAGTGAGGGACCTCCGACAAGTCCAGACACGATTCCTAAGCCAACGGGATCAGAAGGAACGCAGCCGATAGAACGCAGCCATTCCGCCAGTCTCCAGACGATAACGGTTCGCGCCAAGCGTATGGGCAGCAGCACCCATCACGGGACGCCACCCACTTCCGAGGCCGTCTTCTGAAACCTCCAGACGAAAGAGACCTTCAACCCCATTCCAGGACACTAAAACAGCGTCGCCATCCCGGTGAGCAGAGAGGGTCGGTGCATCTTTAGATTCGACGAGGTGCGACGACAGGCGCATTCCTGCCGAAACCGGCCCGGTCACAGACGAACCTGCCTCCAGTGCGCCGAACGTCGTCGAGTAGGTCACTGCCACCACCACTTCAGCTTCCGCAGGAAGCTCTGCGGTTTCGATTCGAACTCGGAAGCTACCGGAAGCCTGATTCCCATCTTGGGTGGAGCCCTCAACAAAACTGCCCAGATGTCTCCCAGGCAGAACGCGGCCGGATGCCGTCGCGGAAGGGTCACGAAGATAGACATCCACTAAGGAGTAAGGATACCGTTCAGAATCCACGGGAGGCAGATGCCCTACGAGAAATGCCCCATCGTCCTCCAACAGCACCGGCTGCAGTTCCTCTGGAGACGTAGGGGCGTTCTCAAGGAGGTCGGCGTAATAAAGGAGAAAATCACGATCCCGATCCCGATGTAAAAACGGAAATCCATCGAAACCATTTCCAAAAAGCTCATTCCCCCTCGCGGTAATCCGCACCGCCCGGCCTGCATCGCAAAAGCGGCTTCCGCGTAGCCCATGAATTCGATTCGCCTCCAAGTCGTCGCTGCGACCATCCCCATTCGATCCCACGCGCACCGCACCGACATTATCCATCGACATTAAATCGGGTGTGCCAATCAATTCATGTGGATATAGGGTCAGTCCGTCTACAGATACTCCAATCAGATTGCCTGCGATGACCGTTCCCGATGCAGGGGTTCCCCCGTAGAACTCGAACTGTCGTCGATAATTCACCGGAGCCATGACATTGCGCTCCTCGGCATCCGAAACCCCATCACCGTTGGTGCCAATAAGCGTTCCCTCGCGCGATCTGCCATTTTCAAGCACCTCCATCGATCCGATTTGATGCTCCAGGCAATAGGTGCGGACATCGAGGAAAGTGACTCCGTCGGGGAAGACATTGAACCGATTCCCGGAGATCCTTGCGCCCGGAAGCTCAAGAGCGAGAGCGATCTAGGCTCCCATGGAACTGTTCGCCTCCGCACGATCGTCATGCCCGTCCCCATCCGTGCCGAAGATCAATCCTCCGGAAAACCGCTCCACTAACTCCCCGCCTAGGTTCGTTCGGTAGCGAAACGCGGCGACGCTGGATCGGAAGCCCTGAACGGAAGCGCCATCCGGATGGAGTCCAAACCAGCACCCTTGTATCCTCGCCCCCACAGCACCCCGGGCAAGTGCAACGCCATAGATGGAAGGATCGGCTTTATTGCCAGCCGTGTGCCGTGCTAAAAAGCTCATCCCTCGAACAACCAAGTTTCTTGCGCTCAGCGCGGCGAGAATCCCGTTCTCACTATCCCCATAGCCAGGAATGTCGGACCCATCTTCAAAAACCATCCGCGTAGATCGCCGGGCGATCAAATCAGGACGGTCGGGATAGGAACTCTCGGCCAGATCTTCCCCAGACGAGTCTAGAATGATCTGAAGATGCGCGGTGTTGGACCGATCGAAGGGCTGCGTGTTGGGAGACGCGCCGGGCTGTGAATAGCCATCTAAGGTGAGTCCATCAACCACTATGAAAGGATACCCACCCAATGGTGTCACAATACGGTGCGGTCCGACCCCTGATATATTAAATCCAATGGTATCGCCTGCCTGAGCGGAATTCAGAGCTTCGACCAAGCTAGTGACCCCATCGTTGGGGTCAGAGAGATTGTCTGCTGTGGTGACTGTGATGACAGAGGCGCGTCCGACGAGAGCCGTCGCTGCGCAGAAAGAAACAATACAGAGGTACGACAATGAGGTCATGGCGAATACAACAAATAAGGATGATTAGGGTATCTTGATACGCAGATTGGGCTCGGCGGGCGAGCAAAAACCACCACCCTTTTTTCTCGCTTCATCCTGGCTTTACTTTTATGGTATAATCCATGTTACGTAGCAGCCTTATTCTCACCAAGGTTGGGATCCTTGGCGCAGCGTGCTTTTGTTTAGCGACGAACGGACTGACTGCTGAGCCCGAAACTTCGGGCAGTCCGGCGATCCAGCAAAAACCTACGGCCCCAAAACCGCCCGTTCTTCTTCCTCCCGTGCCACCGACTCGCACCACTCCGCTTAGGCCGCGCCCGGTGGGCACAGGCGGATTGCAACCGGTAGCGAACCCATCGCAGCCGTCGCTCACCCCTCCCTTCGCAGGGCCCAATGGCGGGCTTCCCAACCGCCCGACGCCACTGGCTCCTCCCGGATACAAAAACACGGCCATCGTTCCCGCGACGCCTCCCCCCCTCCTTCCGTCTACGTCTCTCGCCTGGGACTCTGAGTCCAAAGAACAAAAGCCGAAGATCGGCGAAACGAATGCTCATTTCAGTTTTTGGCTGACCAATGTCTGCGACAAGGACGTCTTGGTGAACTCGGTGCGGACCTCCTGTGGATGCACCGTAGCCAAACTCCCTGAAACCCCCTGGCGCATCCGCCCCGGAAGCAATGGCCCGATTAACGTAACGCTGGATCTCCGCGGGAAGCGGGGCAAACTCGTCAAGACAGTGACCGTCGACACCACCGCAGGGATCAAGTCTCTCCTGGTAAGTGCGGACATTCCGAACGATCCACAGTTCGAGGCCCAGGCCGGGCGCTCACAGAACATGCAGCTCGCTCTCCAGGATCGGCAGATTGTTTTTCGTGGGGACTGCGCAAGCTGCCATGTCGAACCCGGCAAAGGTAAGATGGGTAAGGAGCTTTTTGCAGCGTCCTGCGGCATCTGCCACGAGGCAGAGCACCGGGCGTCCATGGTGACCGACCTAAAAGCCCTGAAACACCCCACTAATCTCGAGTATTGGACCCACTGGATCAAGGAAGGCAAAGCAGGGACGCTTATGCCAGCGTTCGCCCAGGAACACGGGGGTCCACTGACGCCCGATCAGGTCACCTCGCTCGCGGAATGGCTCACAGCCAATTACAAGGGCAACGCAGCGGGAGTGACGAACGCGCCCACGAAGGCCGTCAAGACGGCATCAGCCCAGTGATCCAGACTTAGGAAGCGTCGGCCGAGCCAATCCTGCACAAAATCCGGGCTAATGAGCGCTACGCGCGGGAACACAGAGTGTTGAGTTTCTCCCAACTCCGGTTTGCCGGAGTTGCTTCTAGCCCGCAGCGCGCTGGTAGGATCTGCGGTGACAGGAATGACTGCGGACGAACTTCAATCGTGTTGCGGGCTATGAACTGTGCGGGCTAGCCACGCATTTCCGCAGCGACACGGCAGGCCGCCGCAACGCAGGCGAGATGACCGAGAAAGGACTCTCTCTCGGACTCTTCCACCCCCTGCAAGACCTCGGTTTGCAACGCCACGGCAAGCTCACGTACTTCCTCGTACTTCCGATGCCCCGCCGCAAGAAGTTCGACCTGATGCGCCCGGCGGTCGCGTGCATGCGGGGATCGTTTGAGCAGCCCAGCCTTCTCCATCCGCTCGAGCAACGAGGCCACCGTGTTAGGATCGCTGCTCATGAGTCCGGTCAACTGCCGTTGAGTGAGCCCATCCGTCTCGCGGAGGATCCGCATCACTGTAAACTGGTCGGGCGTGATGCCACTGTGTGCGATCCGACGACGGAAAGCCTGATTTAGGCCATACCACGCCTTGCGCAACAGCGGAGGAAGCCTGCGCCGCTCCGGGGCATCGACAGGCAAAACATCGGGTGTTCTCTTTGATTTCATGATGCTCATCCAAGGTGGATCCACCCAGGAAAGAGCCTAAACTAAGCTGCTCCCCCCACCCCGGACAATCCGCAATCAGAATCCAATTCGATAAATTGAACATTGCACCAAAATCATACGTATAGGTATTATCAATCCAGCGATCGATCACGATCACTCTGCTGACATGAAACGAAACACCTCCTCATTTCGGGCGTCGCTCTTAGCGACGCTGATTCTACCCCTATTGCCCGCCGTAGCCTTCGCTGAGGTGGAGGGGTGGCTTTCATGGCGCGGTCCGGAGCAATCGGGCGTCTCCCGAGAGACGGGGCTTCCGGAAAGTCTGAGCTCGGAGAAGCCCCTCTGGACCGCAGATTTTCCTGGGCAATCCACCCCGGTAATCGCGAACGGAAGGCTCTATATCAACGGCTATCTCGAAGACGGCGCGGAGCTACAAGAGGGCATCACATGCTTCGATGCTGAGACGGGCAAGCAGCAGTGGCGGAAGCTTTACAGCGATTTTCTAAGCGACACGATCTACCTCCGATATTCGACTGCCTCCCCCGTCATAGATCCCGAGACGGGGAATGTGTATATGCAAGGGACGCAGGGCATCCTCGCCTCGTTTACTCCCGACGGACGCCGGGTGTGGGAGCACTCCATGATGGAACTTTACGGCCGACTGACCTTTCCCAATAGCCGCACAGCAACACCGGCTATCGATGGTGATTTGGTGATCACACGAGGAATCATGGCCAACTGGGGCGCTCAAGGCGCGGCGGGCGACCGCTTCTACGCCTTCGAGAAAAAAACAGGGGATCTCGTCTGGGCTTCGGGTCCAGGGGACCGACCGAAAGACAATTCTTTTTCACATCCCCAATTTGGCTGGTACAAAGGACGCCGCGTTTTCTACGCCGCCACCGGGGACGGAAGCGTCGTCTGCGTGAACGCACGCACGGGAGAACCTCTCTGGCGCATTCCCCTCTTCCGCGCCGGCATCAACGCCACTGTGCTGGTTCATAAGCAAGACAAGATCATTGCCATTTATGGAACTCCCTATGAGCTCGGACAGATGGTGGCTCTGCGGATACCAGACGTCCTACCGGACAACCCCACCAATGCGCCGGTCGTCGTGGAGCGCAGCAAGGTGGAGCTCTGGGCGAAGGATGTCTCCACGTCCACCAGTTCACCCATCCTGGTCGGCGACCGGATCTATGTGGTCGCTGAGAAGGGCGACCTCTCATCCCTCGACGCTAACACAGGTGAAATCCTCTGGAAGATCAAGCTCGGTATTGAGCAGAGAAACGCGTGCCCGCTCTATGCCGATGGACGGTTGTACGTGCCGATTCTGGACGACCCAGAGGCCAAGACCGCAGGCGAGTCCGAAGCCGGAACTCGCGGAGGATTTTACGTCATCAAGCCCGGCGACAAAGAAGGCCAGATCCTCAGCAAGATCTCGTTAGACGGCCGCTGTTTTGGAACGCCTGTCGCTTACAACGGAAAGCTCTATGTGCAAACCACCCGAAAGCTGTATTGCTGGGGCAAGCCGGGGAAAAGCGCGGGGCTCGCGTCCGCACCCGCCGCGGAAGCATGGCCCGCCGCTGGACCCGCCACACAGCTGCAAATCATTCCTTCCGAAGTTCTCCTACATCCCTCTGAAAAGGCCAGCTTCCGCGTCCGTTCACTGGATGCACACGGGCTCACCGTGAAGGAAGGCATCGACCCAACCACACTGAAGTGGGCCAGCTATATTCCTCCCACAGCACGTGTCCGAGCCCAGATGAAAGGCGCATTCAATACCTCCGCTGAACTCGTCGCTTCGCCCGAAGCGATACCCTCAGCGGGTGCCTTTGAAGGAAGCCTGGGAAACCTGAAGGGTTATATGCGGGGACGCGTACTCCCGAACCTTCCGATGCAGGCCGATTTCGAGACCTTCGCGCTTTCAGAAACCACGACCAACACCGTGGAACCTGCCACACTTTTCGCCTACCCTCCGCTCCCCTGGATTGGAGCACGCTTTAAATTCGAGGTCCGCGACAAGGACGGCACCAAGGCTCTCACCAAAACCATCGATAACAAGTTCTTCCAGCGAGCCACTGTATTCATGGGAGACCCTGCCATGAAAAATTACACCATTCAGGCGGATATTATGAGCGAAGGAAATCGCCGGAAAATGTCGGAGGTGGGCGTCATCAACCAACGCTATATTATCGTGCTCAAAGGAAACGACCAGAAGCTGGAGGTGAACTCCAATCTTGAGCGCCTGCGCGTTCCAGCAGCCACCGATGCTCCCAATTTCCGATGGCTTCCCAATGTATGGTATACCCTAAAGACCCGCGTGGACATTGCACCCGACGGCTCGGGTGTCATCCGTGCAAAAGCATGGAGGCGTGACGAGCCCGAGCCCGAGAAATGGACCGCGGAGGTCCCCCATCAACACGCCCATGCGAGC
The DNA here is from genome assembly GCA_945861575.1 of Akkermansia muciniphila. Taxonomy (GTDB): domain Bacteria; phylum Verrucomicrobiota; class Verrucomicrobiia; order Limisphaerales; family UBA11320; genus UBA11320. Next base: position 11,252 of record CAMAVD010000024.1, on the reverse strand, counting down.
GGTTCGCCAGGGCTCTTCGGATTCTCACCGCAGGAAATGCGGGTCTTCATCGACAACGTCAAGGTGACCCCCAACTGACCGCTCTCATCACAAACCCCAAGATCCTCCTCTCATGAAACCAGCCTTTCATTCCTCAGCACTGAACTCCTCGCTTGGATTGGCGCTCGCTGTATCCCTGACGGCGCCCTCGGCGGGAATCGCCCTCGACTGGCCGCAGTGGGGCGGCAACGACCCGGGGCGCAACATGTACTCGCCGGCCAAAGGTCTGCCGTCCTCGTTCGACCCCGGCAAGATGAAGAAGGGCACGGAGGAAATTGATCTTTCCACCACCAAAAATGTGAAGTGGGTCACAAAGTTGGGATCGCAGAGCTACGGCAACGCCACTGTCTCCCAAGGGAAGGTCTTCGTTGGCACGAACAACGAATCGCCTCGCGATCCCCAGCATACGGGCGACCGCAGCATTTTGATGTGCTTCGACGAAAAGACCGGCGACCTGCTGTGGCAGCTTGTGGTGCCCAAGCTGAAGTCGGGTAAGGTCAACGATTGGGAAAACCTCGGCCTGCTCTCCTCACCCACCGTCGAAGGCAATCGAGTGTACGTGGTGACGAGCCGCTGCGAAGTTCTCTGTCTCGATATCAACGGACAGGCCAACGGAAACGACGGCCCCTTCAAGGAAGAGGCCGCCTACTTCGTCAAAGATGCGGGCAAGCCCCCGGTGCCGGTCGGCCCCAAGGATGCCGATATCATCTGGTCCTATGACATGATGGACCAGCTTGGGGTGTTCCCGCACAACGCTTCCAACTGCTCAGTGTCCATCGTCGACGACCTCGTATTCGCCTGCACTTCGAACGGACAGGACTGGACCCATGTCAACATCCCATCGCCTCTCTCGCCCAGCTTCGTAGCCCTGAAGAAAAAGACAGGTGAACTAGTGGCTGAGGATGAGGCTGGCATCGGGCCTCGGATTTATCACGGCCAGTGGAGTTCGCCGAGCAGCGGCGTCGTCAAGGGTAAGAAGATGGTCTTTTTCGGAGGAGGGGACGGCTTCTGCTACGCCTTCGACGTTCAGCCCAAGAAAAAAGATGACATCAACATTCTGCCCATCGTCTGGAAGTTCGACGCCAACCCACCCGAGTACAAATCCAAGGACGGAAAGCCGATCAAATATCCCCTGGCAGAGGGCCCAAGCGAGATCAACGGAACGCCCGTCCTCTATAAGGATCGGATCTATATCGCAACGGGCCAGGATCCGGAGCACGGGGAAGGCGTGGGCCATCTCGTCTGCTTGGACGCCACCAAGACCGGGGACATCACAGCTGCCGGACCGATTTGGAGTTACAAAGGAATTCATCGCACGATCTCAACCGTCTCCATCGACCCAACGACTGGGTTGCTCTTTGCAGCCGACTTTTCCGGCTTTGTTCACTGCCTAGACGCCGAGACCGGCAAGCTCTATTGGACACACGATATGAAGGCACACATGTGGGGCTCCACACTCGTCGCCGACGGAAAAGTCTTTGTAGGCGATGAGGACGGCGATTTAACCATCCTTGCCGTTTCGAAGGAAAAGAAGGTCCTGAGCGAAACCAATCTGGGATCCCCTGTTTACTCGACCCCGATCGTGGCAAACGGGGTGATGTACATCGCTAGCAACTCGCATCTCTACGCATTCCACGACTCCTCGGTCGCAGGTTCCGACTCGCCGGCTAAGGTGGATGTGAAACTCAACAAGCCCTGATAGGCACCTCGACTCCAACTCGGTTACTGAACTTTATCCATGTCCGTCGATTCCTCATTGATCACCAAGGCCCAGCAAGAGCTGGACACCCACGTTCGTGAAACCATTCAGTGGCACTTCTCCCCTGAGACCGGATGCCCATTCTGGCTCAACTGGGCGAAGAAGGTCGGCTGGGATCCCCGCAAGGAAGTAAACTCCTTTGCGGATCTCATCGCTCGATTCCCCCATTTCCAGGACGAGTGGTTGCGCGATGAGCAGCCTGAGGTGTGGGTTCCCGCAGCCTTCGCAGGAAAGCCCTACAACATCTTTGAAACTGGCGGTACCACGGGAATGCCGAAGCAACGGATTGGATGGACCGATTACAAGGTGGACTACGAGGAGTTCTCCGGAAAGGTGCGTGACGAACACTTCCCCCGGGGCGGTGCATGGTTGATGGTAGGTCCAACAGGACCCCGTCGCTTGCGGCTAGCCATCGAACATCTAGCCAACTTCAGGGGTAGTCCGTGCTACTTCATCGACCTGGATCCGCGCTTCGTAAAGAAGGTGCTGGCCGACAAGAAGTTTGAAGTCGCCAGAAGCTACATGGACCATGTGGTAGATCAGGGAATTACCATCCTCAAGAACCGCAAGGTCAGCGGACTCTTTACTACACCCAAGCTCCTGGAGGCGCTCGCCGAGAAGGTTAATCTCTACGAGGCAGGAATCCGGGGAGTCTTCTGCGGAGGAACGACCATGGCTCCGCAATACGTGCGCTACATTGTCGAGGAGGTTCTCGAAGGCAAAATCGGCTTCTACCCCACCTACGGCAACACCTTGATGGGCCTCGCTGCCAGCGTTCCATTGAGAGAAGAGGACAACTTCTCCATTACCTACTACGCCCCTCAGCCTCGCGCCGTCCTACGCATCGTTGACCCAAAAGAGACCCATCAGCTCAAGAACGTCGGCGAGTGGGGTCGGGTTGAACTTACCACTCTGACACGGGAATTCTTCATGCCTCGCTTCCTAGAGCGAGACGAAGCGATTCGGCGTGAGCCACGAACTCCCTACGCCTGGGACGGTGTCGCCGAGGTCCGCCCCTTCGGCGCCCTCGAGAAAACAATCGTCGAGGGGGTTTATTAGCATACCCCTCTCCGGCCAGGGACAAGAATAGACTATCAAGTGTTTTCTAAGCGGGTCATAGGACCTTCCAGGCACCCGAGTGCCACCCAGTTCCGTGGACAGGGTGGCACAGTAGCTCTGGAAGCGGATGAAGTGCGCAGCGAAACAAATTGGGTCGCTCGGAAGGCTGGGAAGGCGCAGGGACGGATGCCAGCGGGCCGTCGTTCGCCTCATGAAACCAAAAAGGAAGCCGTCCCCCCTCACGAGGAAACGGCTACCAAGAAACAGGGGATATCTCAGGATTAGTTTTGCCTGAGTCGATAGAACTGGCAGTGGTTCGAAGCGGGCAGGACCACTTGATACCGATTCTCAGCAAGCACCGGCTGCACTCGAATCGGGCTCCAGTTGCCGTGCCCCGGATCGCTCGAGGTCTCTAGCACGCCGGCACCTACCGAGGACCAGGAGACGGTCACCGTAGCTCCATCCGACGAGACTGACAGAGGAACCGGTGCAACCACGTTCGAAACCGTGGTGACGATCTGCACCAGATTGTTGGCTGGCACCAACTCAGGTTCGCTGCCCGCCACACTCACAGTCGAGCGGAGTTGTCCGACCCCGATGGTCTTGACCGTGACGACAAGCTCCGAGTTCGCCCCCGGTGCCAGACTTCCGAGAGCAGCCGTCACGTTACCCCCAGCAAATACAGCACCTCCAGTGGCCCGGACGAAGCTGGCCTCACCCGCGAGCGGGAGCGTCTGACTGAGCACAACACCCGTAGCCGGTGCTGGGCCGTTGTTTGACACCTTGATGATGTAACTAAATTCCTGACCCGCGAGGACAGGACTCGATGATTCGCGAACCGACACCTCCAGATCTGTAGTAGGCAGCACCTGGCCACTGGTGATCAAGGTGAGTGTCCAGCCGTTGGTGATAAATCCGGTGTCCCCGCCGCTGTCATCCCGAATAAAGAGAGACCAAATCCCGTTCGGATCGGTGCCTCCGAACCTCAGATCCTGTTTGCCAATCAGCGCGGTAGGCGCGGGTGCCGGGAACGTTTCATTCACGACATAGTTGATCGGACGATAGGTCCCACTCGCGATCGCGGAAGAGGACGGAAGCGGAGCCGGAGCATCGTCGTCCAGGGTGAACGTAACGCCGTTCAGCCGGAACGTACCACCCGCATCCGACATCACCACCGAGGCCTCCCCGTTCGGGGCGACCAACATCACATCGAGATCGCCTGGAGCAGAATGAACCACACCTTCAAACGTAAGCGTGGCCTTAACCAAAGGGCCCAAAACACCCGCGACCTCGATCTGTGAAGGGTAAGGCGTCGCCTTCCCGAGGTCGTTGATGGAAATGCGCTCATGGTTAGAGAACGCAAGGCTTCGGCGCCCAACCGACATTTGGAACGGGACCCGACCAAGGCTGCGGTTGCCGTCTTTAAGATCGAGAACCAGATCAAGAGCCTGGCCATCGCTTCGCGTGTTACGGAAGGTGAAGCCTCTGGTCACGGAACTCGACTCTCCTGCCATCGGTCCATAGGTGGCCGTGGCGATAATCGGCACAACGCCTCCCTGCGGTAGAAGTGTCGCCGTCAGGTTGGTTGAGTCAGCAGTGCCAATATTGCGAAGTGCCACATTCACTGTGGTGACTTCGCCCGGGTCAATGCTTCCGTTCGCGTTCTCTTCAACGGCGAGCGCGCTCCCAACGAAAACGATGGTGTCGAAGTCATTGTCCACAATGGTTACAGCAGCCACTCCATTCGCAATCAGCAGTCCCGCCGAGGCGTTCGCCAGACTTACGGTGAACTGTTCGGCACCTTCCTGCATGCGATCCTCAAATACGGGGATCACGACACTCTTGGTCACTTCAAGAGCAGCGAAAGAAACTGGAATCGCAGACCCATCGAAGTCCTGGCCTGAAAGGGCCGTCCCGCTGGCGATGTTGACGAAAACCGAAGCGGTGGTGTTGGTATTTCCTTTGCGAATCAAGGTCAAGATGGCTTGTCCAGAAGCCTCGCTCCCCGTGTAGGTTGCTGTGGTCAGCCCCACAGTGGCCTCATCGTCGAGCACATGGATCGTCGCCCGCGTGGCACCGCCCAAATCGACACCGAAGGGAGCATTGTCCAACTGCACTCGGATCGACTCGGTAGCCTCTCCGATCAGGTCATCCAGAACCTGCACCCGGAAGGTCCGAGAGAGCACGCCAGGGGAGAAGGTCAACGTGCCATTCGTTGCAACATAGTCCAGACCCGCCGTGGCGGTGCTATTAAGCTCCGTTGTACTGAAATCGACGCTGAATCCAAGTGTTGGATCCCCCACCCTGCGGACCGTAAAGTTCACGGCTCCCACATTTTCCGGAACTGTCAGGGAACTGGTGATGAACTCAACACCAACCAAGGCGAGCTTCTCATCGCCATGTACCCGGGCAAAACGCGGGCGGCTCTCCCCATCAATCGTGGTAAACTCCCCACCAAGGTAGACGGCAGAGTTCGCAGCCACGAGCACTGCCCTAACAGGAGCGTCAGCACCCGCACCGAGATCGAACCGAGCGTCCACCGAACCATCCGCAAGTAAACGCGCGAAGCGATTTTGAGGCTCCCCATTCAGTTGTGTGAAATCACCGCCGATGTAAATTTTCCCGAGCCGATGGACTCCCAACGCTCTCACCCGGCCGTTCGGCCCAGAACCCGCAGGGAAGGACTGATCTAGAGCACCCAGGACGCTCAAGCGGGCCAAATTGGCCGAGGGCTTGTCGTTAATGGAGGTGAACAGACCACCGACCAGGAGCTGGCCATCCGGTTGAATCGTAAGCGCATTCACCACTCCCGTTACGCCCTTCCCGATCCGGAATGAGTTGTCAACGGATCCATCCGCATTCAATCGCACCAAACCAGCGAGCGGACTGCCGTTCACGTTCGTGAAGGAACCGCCTGCAATAATCTTGCCGTCTCCCTGCACCGCTAGGGCCAAGACGGGGCCACCGATGCTAGGCTTGAAGCTCAGATCTACGAATCCCCTGGCGGTCAACCGCACGAGATTCGACAGGCTCAGACCGTCAAACCTTGTGAACTCACCCCCCACCAGCACGAATCCATCCTCCTGCACCGCCAACGCTCGAGCCACCTTACCCTCGGCTCCCAGACCTGGATCAAAAACAGGATCTAGGTCTCCTTCCTGGGTCAGTAGTGCAATGCCGGATCGACTCACACCGTGCACCGTTCTGAAGGCTCCCGCCAAAAAGATCCTGCCATCGTCGCTTGTTGCGAGGGCATTGACACTGCCGTCTGTTCCCACCCCTGGGTCAAAGCCAAGGTCCAGCTCGCCCTCCAAGCTCAGACGCGCGATGTGTCGATAGGTGAAATCGTTGATCTCGGTAAACTCACCACCAATGATCGCACGCCCATTGGGCAGCAGCGCAATGGCGTTGACGGGTGCTTCGAGCGCCAGACCGTTCGTGTCTCCATCCTCATGCTGGGTAAAGACCAAGCTAGGAGCATATTCATGGTCAACTCGCCCCGGTTGCTCGTTGTCCAAGATCACGACGTCCTGCCGTGTCGGTTGGGTCAAAGTCACAGACTCCAGGCGCCGACTGGGCGACACGGGACGGACGTTGCTCAATTGGACGGTGAAGTTTTCGTTAGGTTCGCCGATCGCATCGTCTAAGACGGGAATGTCGATGAACCCTTCTGTAGACCCTTCGCGAACACCCAGAAGGCCCGACCCGTCCGTTCGACGGAAGATTTGCTCGCCATCGATGATCAAAGTCCCTGTTTTGGCGGTGTAGTCTTTGCCAGCCCACGCGGTTCCATCGCTCGTAGAATAGTCCACAGCGACTGCATTCAACGCCCCACCGTTTCGGATTACCTTCACGCGAACCGTCTTGTGCTGCTCCCAGACACGCGTCTCAGCGGCCGAGAGCTCCAGGGTGCAATCATCATCACGCACAAGCAGCTTGGCGCTTGATGTCTCCGGGGAGACCACCCCATTCACGGGATCGGTCAAAACAAGAGTGATGCTCTCGTCACCTTCCAGCAGATCGTCCTCGATCGGCACCAGGGTGAGTTTCTTCGAAGTCTCCCCGTCGAGGAAGGTCAACACAGTCGAAACATCGACTAGATCCACCCCCGGCACTGCCGAATCACCCGCATTCGTCACTAAGCCTACCCGAACGGAAGCACCTCCATCCGCATCACCCGTGCGCAAGACTTGCACCTCGATGCCTCCATCAAACTCAGCGACAGCATAGCGATTGGTAGCGAAAACAAAACCAGTGTCGTCACTAAGAATCATGACCGTAGTGCGCGTTTGCCCAGCCAACGAGACTCCTCCGCTGAGATTGGCCAAACGAACTTCAAGCGATTCGGGCAGTTCCGCCACCTGATCGTCAACTAGGGAGATCTCCACGTACTTAAGCTGCTCGCCTGGCTGGAAGCTGAGGATGCCCGAGTTAGCGGTATAGTCCGCGTTCTCAGCGGCCGTGCCGGCTTGGAAGAAAACGCTGACCGATTGCGCCAGTGACACATCCCCAGAGCGTCGGACCGGAATCCGAACGAGGCCTCCACGCTCGGAGAATGTAAATTCCCGTTCGGCAAACTCGATGGTCCCATCGTCATCGACCAGCGTGACGCTCGCCTTCTTGTTCACACCGATTGTGGCACCCTCAGCCGTCACCAAAGTCACCGTGATTGTCTCTGGTCCCTCGTAGACCAAATCGTCCACGGGCATCATCGATAGGATGATTTCGCGCTGTCCCGCAGGTATTACCACAGAACGAGGTAGCTGCTCATAATCGCTAGCTCCAGCGGCCGTTCCGGACACGTCAAACTGCACTTTCATCGAGTCAGCGTAGCCATTAGTGCTCGTCCTCAAAATTCGGAAGGCGCCTTCCCTCACACCGCTCTCGTAGGCATACGGCTTAACGGCTTCGATTGAAACCTCAGCAGCGTCATCATCCAAGATGGTGATCCAGTGCAGCCGTCGGGTGGTAAGCCTGAAGAACTTTGGAGCCACAACAGTGTTTGTTGTCTGCACGGTCTCCGAGGGAACAAAGAAACCGTTGGTGTCGATGATGAAGCGGAAATCGCTGATAAAGACGGGATCGGGAATCTCTGGATAAGCCAACTCAAACGCGATAGTTCGAGGCCCTTGTTTCTGCTTATTGTCCAAGAGCTCTACGGTGAAACTGCGTGTCAGACTTACCGAGGTCTCATTCTGGGGATCACCTGTATCGTAAATGAAGGAGACAAATCCCGTAGAACCCACCGCGTAGGGTGAAATAATACGATAGTCCTGCCCATAGACGGCGGATCCACCCGCAACGCGATATTCCACCACGGCAACTTCCCCCACCTGGGGATGTGCGTCGGTGAGATGGATGCCTACCGTCAACCGACCATCAGACTCCTTCACCACCGTCTGTTCCACTGTGAACTCTGCACTCGGAAATTGACCATAGTCGGAAGCTTCAATCTGGCCAGCCACCTCGCTGAAAGCTGGATCTATTTGATAGCCCTCGCCCGGCGTCAAGCGCACCGTGATCGTCTCGACCCACTCGGCCAAGGCGTCTGCAAGCGGGACTATGGGTATTCGCACAGATGCGACCCCTGCAGGAATGACCGCTCCCCGTCCAATCGACCGATAATCAGCAGCATTCCCAGCGGTGCCTCCGACATCGTAGTTCACGAAGAGTGCATTGGTGGCAGGTCCAACCCTCGTCAATTGCAACTCAAATCCGGTTCCTACCTCGGGTGTCGACAACACCCCAGGCACTGCTGCGTGGATTCGCACCAATGAGGTCTGATCATCCAGAATACTCATGGTGGCCAAGGCTGGTGAATCAACGTTGTAACGCGGGCTTGGGGAGAGTTGCAGAACGACGCTCTTCGGATCGTTTTTTCGCCCATCCTCAAAAGGTCGAATAGCAACAAACGCCTGGTCAGAGCCAACTGGGATGGTAACCGAACCTGAAACCGCCCTAAAATCGATTCCGTTCGTTGCGCTCCCCTCAAAAACATAATCCACGACCAAAGGCACGGACCGGTCCCCACTCCGGAACACGCTGAAACGGCCAAAACTGTTCGTTGACTCCTCGATAGCCTCGTTGAAGGAGTAGACCCTGACGGCGGGAAGGTCATCATCCACGATGAACACTGTGGCCCTGGCATTCTGGACATCGTAATCGGTCCCATCAGCGATCGTGATAGTCACGTCCCGATTTCCCTCCACCAAATTGTTTGGCAGAGCAAAGATAGGAAGCACGCTCGCCAGGCTGCCGGCGGGAATGCGGACCTCGCCCGAGAGAGGAACGAAATCGACACCCACCTTGGCCGTGCCTGTCAACGCGTAACGAACCCTCAAATCACGCCCGATGGGCCGGTCCAACGCAAATAGGATTTGTCCCGCATCGTATCCGTTTTCGTTAACGGAGTCTCCAATGGCCTGGAGTGAAACCAGCGGCCGCAACTCCGGCGCGGGATCAATCACTGCCATGAAGGCCTCGCCGCTACGGATGTTGTAGGCTTCCTGCGACTGAAATTGACCCCAAATCGGAGTGGTTCCAGGCCTCCAGATATCAAAATGCCAATCCGGAACGAAAACGGGGAAGCTGCCGCCGTTCGTCAATACAAGGGCGGTCGACTGCAGCACCACACTGGCAATCAGGGAACGGGTCCCTCCACCGAATGGGTTGGGAAGAGCCTGGATGGGCAAATCAACTGAGTCCGAGCCAGCAGGGATGGTGATGGAGTGCGAAACATCGTCGAACGAATTGAAGAACCGGCCCCTCCCCAATCCTGAGACGAAGAAGAAGATATTGGTAAATCCATCGGTGAAATCATTCGGCGGCAGGAGGTTCGCACGATAATCAACGCCGAAGGCGGCATCCCCGTCCAGGCGATACGAGACGATCAACGGCAGACTCAGCACCCCGTTCCGCTTGAAGCGAAATGCACCAATCGGATTTCCAGACAAATCGGCGTTCCGCACTGTTTCTACGTTAACGGTGATCTTGGGCACTGCGACATAGTTCAGTTCGGCCGCGGTCCCATCGGTGAGAGGCGATGGGTTGTTGAAGTTGTGAGGCAGGATGTTATACCCGAAAAGGTGTGCAAGATTGGTCAGAGCGCCCGAGGGGATACCGGCCAGGGTGTACCGGCCATCCGAGTCGGTGAAGCCAACGGTGTCGTTCGAGCCGAGAGCCGCGATCCGAACATTCGCAACAGGATTGCGATCAATATCAATGACGCGCCCGTAGACCCGCGTTGTAGAAACATCCCCCACTGTGACCAAAACGTGGCTGCTCCTGACTCCCCCTTTCATGTCCGACACTTCGCAACGAATGACGTACTGGCCACCCGGGAACGAATGTTGGACGGTGGCGACATTGTCACCGAAGTTCCCGTCACCAAAATCCCAGAAATAGGAGAGCGCATCCCCGTCAGGGTCTACCACATTGCGAGCAGTAAATGTGATGGGCTCATTTGTCGCCACCCTTAAGCTGCTTGCCTCAAGCGTGAAATTAGGTGACCGATTTTCTGGGAAGCTTCCCATCTGGACGACCACATCGATCCAATCCCCTCGATCATCGGCACCGCTTACGGTAGGTGTGATGTGGACATTATTAACTTCATCAGAAAAGGTCCTACCCAACACGACAGCGCTGTCCTGGAAACCGCGGAAGGGGCTCCTCGATGGCACCGAACCTGGCGTCGTGTCCACCAACTGGCAGGTCGAGAGTGCTCCAGGCCACGGACCCCAGTTGATCAACACGCCGCGCGAAACCCAAGGGTTGACGGTGACCTTTTTACGGTACTCGATCCAGTTCGTGCGAAGCACGTCCTTACGAACCCCAAGAGCATAGATATTGCCCGGCTTCAAAAAGGGAACATCAAAGGCGTAGAGTCGGTTGGTCGTGCTGCGATGTGCTACGGTAACATAGTTGGTGGGGATCCACCCCAAGATCAGCTTGTTGATCGCGCTAAAATGAGAGTTCTCAACCCTATCCTCCAAATACTCATAGGGACTGCCAGACCGATCCAGCAGGCTTCCCATCGGGTCGAAAGGATGCTCGCCAATCACCTCATAGGCCTGTCCTTGGCTGGGTCCATCGTATATGCCAGCCCGATTAAAGCCGGGCAAACCATACACCTGTTCCAGAATGTTGAACAGGGGCGTGGGCCTGTCGGGCAAGGGAACCCAAGGATCAACGTAATCGTCCCACCACGGCACGCGCGTATCGCAAACACTGGCTGTCGAGATGCCGAAGCAGTTTCCTAAGGAAACGATCATCAGATGCACGTTCCGCTGGTAAGCTGCGTCCAATGCACTGAAGCTAGGGGCATTCGTGTTGCGGCCTGAATAGGGCTGGAAAGGCACTAGCGCGGCCTGACGATTGGTCAAGTCCGCTGTGACAG
>CAMAVD010000023.1 GCA_945861575.1 Akkermansia muciniphila | reverse complement strand
CTGTTACCCACTCGCATCACGAGGGGGGGCATCCCCATGATCACGACCATGGCCACGATCATGATCACGAGAAGGGGCATCCGTCCGAGGCTGCGGATTCGGGCAGCGATGCGGGTACCCGGGCGCTGTCCGATGCGCTGAAGTCCAGCTTCTGGATCTTGAAGGGCATTATGGCGGCGTTGGTCGTGGTGTTCCTTTTCTCTAATCTTAGGATCGTGGGCCCTGAAGAGCGTGGGGTGATTCTGCGCTTTGGACGCCCCGTGGGCGAAGGGGAGGGAATCTTGCTCATGCCGGGCCCGAAACTCGCCTGGCCCTATCCCATCGATGAGTTCATCAAGGTGCCCATCAGCCGTGTGCAACAGGTGGAGTCAACCGTCGGCTGGTACAGGACATCCGCCGTCACCGAGGCTACGGGAGACGACGAATCCAACTCGGGGCCGTTGAACCCTCTTTCAGACGGCTACACCCTCACGGGTGATACCAATATCGTTCACATCCGTGCGTCCTTCAATTACCGGATTACGGACCCTGCCCGCTATCTCTTTGCTTTTACCAACACCCCGGTGCTGCTGACTAACGCCCTGAACAACGCCATCACTTACGCTGCCGCCCGGTTCAAGGTGGAGTATCTTTTGAGGGACGGAAGTTTGGCCTTCTCCGATGAAGTGCGGGGTCGGGTTTCGGCGCTCGTCCAACAGCAGGGCCTCGGTGTCAGCGTCGAAGCGGTGATCGCTACGATCATTCCGCCACGCCAGGTGAAGCAGCTCTTTGATCAGGTGCTGGAAGCTACAGAACGAAAAAACAAGGAGGTCAATGAGGCCAGCACGGTCGCCATTCGGACGCGTCAGGAGGCAGAGAACATCGCGGCACGGATCGTCTTTTCAGCTCATAATGAGTATACCAACGAGCTGGTGCAGATCCGCAACGAGACGAATCGGTTCGGCGCTCTCCTGCCGAGCTATCTCGAATCCCCTGCACTTCTGAGGCAGCGATTGCTGAGTGAGATGATGCTGAAGGCAGCTCCTTCGATCGAACGAAAGTATGTGCTCAAGGACCGATCCGATGGTGGCAAACAGGAACTCCGGCTCCTCCTGAACCGGGAGGAAAGTCTGGAGCCCGCCAAGAAAGACACCGACACCAACCCGGCTGCCGACAATAACTGACGGGAAACCGCCCTGACGCCATGAATGTTTCGACGCACAGTCCCAAAACGCAACACGGCCACGATCACGGGCATGACCATTCGCATGACCATGACCACGATCATGATCACTCGCATCATAAACACGACCATGGCTCGGGGGACGGATGCTCGCAGTGCGGACACGATCATTCGCATACCAATGTGCGGATGCGTCAGATCTTCATCGGGCTTGTTTTCCTTCTGAACTCTCTCCTGATTGAATGGTGGTTTTCAGAGTCAGCACTCCTTGCCTCTCTGAGCGCGCTCGTGGGAGCGCTGCTGCTTGGTGTTCCCATCATCATTACGGCCTTCAAGGATCTCCGACGGGGAGTTCTTAGTACCAATGAGTTGGTGGGCCTAGCTGTGCTCGCCTCCCTTGCCTCCGGCAGCTATCTGGAAGCCGGTGTGGTTTCTTTCTTTATGCTGCTGGGCGAGATTATCGAAACGCGAACGGCCGAAGGTGCCCGCTCGTCGATCGAGTCTCTCATCCGCTTGACGCCTACCAAGGCACGGCGTTTGAAGGGTGGCGTGGAACAGGAAGTGGCGGTACGGGAACTGGCTATCGGCGATGTGATCCGTGTCAGACCAGGAGATAATGTCGCCGCAGACGGTCTCATCATCACCGGCCAGGGCTCTATCAACCAGGCTAACATCACCGGTGAATCGCTTCCCGTTGACAAGCGCACGGGTGACGAGGTCTATGCTGGAACTCAGAATCTCACAGGCGTGCTGGAGATCAAAGTCAGCCGCGCCGGCCAGGACACCACCTTGGGCAAGGTTCGTGAGCTGATCCTGGCCGCCGAGAAAACCAAGCTGCCGATCATGAGGATCGTGGATCAGTATATGGGGTTCTATACCCCGTTGGTGCTGGTGATTGGAGCGCTGGTCTGGGCGTTCACCTCAGATTTGAGCCGCGTGATCGCGGTGTTCATCGTGGCGTGTCCCTGTGCGTTCGTTCTTGCGACACCCACCGCGATGGTGGCCGCTTTGTCGGCAGCGGCGCGCCTGGGGATTCTCATCAAGAACGTCGGAGACATCGAGCTCGCGGCGCGCATCAACGCGTTTATTTTTGACAAGACCGGCACACTTACCACGGGGAAGCTGGCGGTAAGCCGATTGAACCCGCTGGCCGAGACGTCGCCTGCGGAGCTGCTACGTGTGGCTGCGATCGCTGAAAAATATAGCAATCACCCCACGGCGAAGGCGCTGTCCCAACTGGCCCAGGAGGCGGGTGTTAAGGTTTCGGATCCCCTGGATTTCGCTGAGACTGCGGGGCGCGGGGTGCGCGCAACTGTCGACGGGGAGGCGGTCCTGGTGGGGCGTGCCCAGTGGCTGAAGGACAATGGAGTCACGGAGGATTTCGGGCAGTCCGTGGACCTCAATGAGACCGAAGGCTACAGCTTGGTCTTTGTAGCGCGCAGCGGCAAGTGCATCGGCTGGGTTGGCTTGCAGGATCAGACCCGCGCCGAAGCAAAGGAGGCCCTGCAGGAACTAAAAGCGATCGGAGTTCGTCGCCTCGCCATGGTCTCTGGTGATCGAACGCCGGTGGCCAAACGTGTCGCTCTGGAAATCGGCTGCGAGGAGGTCGTGGGTGACTGCTTGCCTCAGAACAAGGTGGAGTACGTGCGTGCCATCAAGTCCAAGGGTTATCGCGTCGCGGTCGTCGGGGACGGGGTCAACGACGCGCCTGCGCTCGCAGCAGGGGATCTCGGCATTGCGATGGGCGCGGCCGGGAGCGAAGTGGCGATCCACAGCGCGACCATTGCGCTGATGAACAGCGATCTCCGCCGGCTTCCCTTCCTCATCAAGCTTTCCCGTCAAACCCGGGCGGTGATCAATCAGAATTTCTTGTTTGGCGTTCTTTTCGTGATTGGAGGACTTGCACTCGCCGCGCTCAAGATTATCAATCCAATCGTGGCCGCGCTCATGCATGTCGGAGGATCGCTCCTGGTGGTTTTCAATAGCTTCCGGCTTGTCAGACAGGGGGAGGAGCTTGAGCCCTTCCAGCCTCCCGCCCCTCTGGATGCGGGTTCCGGTCATGATCATGATCACCCTCATGGGCATGACCATTCGGGGCATGGGCACAGCCACGATCATCCTCCGGCCTCCGCTCCCATCCAATTCAAGCCTCGCGCACCCAGACCCGCCTGATGGGTTCTGGGTGGCACCTTCCCCTGCAGGCAGCTTCTGTGCTGTGGCCTATGCTGTAGGGAGTTTTGCCCAGGGTTGGCTCTGACCGCCTTCGACAACGGCACCCCTGGCCGCGCTCGAAGAATGCCTGTAACCCTTCGTTCCCGTCTTCAGTCTTGTTGGATGCCAGCCGAAACAAGGGTTGGCAGAGAGAAACAAAAGACAAGCTACTCTATGAAAAAGATTCTGATTCTGGCCTTAGGCCTGGCGCTTAGCTCAACCTTTCTTCAAGCCGAAGACGCCCCCGCCGACAAAGTGAAGAAGGCCGAGGCCCGCCGAGCTGAAATGCTCAAGAAGTATGATAAGAATGGCGACGGACAGCTCGATGAAACCGAGAAGGCGGCTGCTCAGGAAGAGCGCCGCAAGGAACGCGAACAGGAACGCCTGAAGAAGTATGACAAGAACGGGGACGGCAAGCTCGATGAGACGGAGAAGGAAGCGATGCGTGAAGATCTGAAGAAGCGTGCCCAGGAAGCAGGCGCCCGCCGCAAAGGCCCTGGCGCTCCGGGAGCCGGCACGACGCCCCCAACACCTCCAGCTCTCCCAGCGGTGCCGCCGGCCCCTAAGAACTAATTTGGTTTGGATGCAGGCATTGGTGTGTGGCCGATGCATGATTGGATGACGCCCCCGGCGGTTCTTCGCCGGGGGTTTCTTTTTATACCTCTTCCGGGATTGTCTGGGGATTGTCTGTTGACGGTCGAGTGTAGCTAGGGTGAACCGTAGGAGGGCGCGAGCTGTGGCGCTACAAGAGCCAAGCATGGGCAGAGAAGCACTTCGATCGTTGGTATAGTTAGGCAATTCGAAGCCGATTGGAACCGGTCAAGAAGGTGGCAAGGATGCTCAAGAGTCGGTTGCCGAGCATTCTGACTCAATGAAAAATCCCCCGACAATCCCGGAAGAACCCTTTTTATCTGGGGCCTTCCAACTGGAGTCTCGTTCGGCAGGCCCGAGGCCTGGCGTCGTCCGCTACATCCGAATGCGGAAGTCCCTTGTAGGCGACGACGTCAGGATCTGAGGCTGCCCATCCACGCTAGTGCGCATCTCGACACCGCTCCATTCTCCTTTCTAGGTTTACGGTCATAGCGCGCGAACCCAATACGTCTTTAGGTAACCCGGCTCCTCACGGCTGATCGGAAAATCCGGGGGCTGCGGAGCATAATGGGTTTGCCCGACCTTCTTGCCAGCCGCCCGTACGCCCGCTTGGACCTCGGCAATAAACGTCTCGGGATCTAGCTTAGCGGCGTTGGTGGAGGCGAGGAGCACTCCTCCGGGGGAAAGCACTCCGACCGCAGCCTGCACGAGTTTTCCGTAGTCCCGCTCCGCTTGAAAGCGGCCGTGTTCCTTCGATTCTGAGAAGGTGGGCGGATCGAGGACAATGCCTTGAAACTTTCGTCCCTTCTTGGCCCAACGACGTAGCCAATCCAAAGTGTCCCCATAGACGAAATCCTGCCCAACGAGATCGATCCCGTTCAGTGTGAAGTTGCGACGGCCCCACTCCAGATACTTTTTCGAGAGATCCAGGCTGGTGGTCCTCCATCCGCCAGCCGCCGCTGCTACCGAAAAGCCACAGGTGTAGGAGAATGTATTTAAGAGTTCCCGAGATTCGAACCCTGGCACCTTGAGGTCGAAACCAGCCGCCACATGTCCACACTTCCAACGTCGACGATTGTCCCTCTGATCCAGGAAAAGCCCGATGGAATACCCCTCCTGAAAGCTGAGCTCGAATTGCAATCCGTTCTCACGAATGACAAAGCGTTCTGAGGCGACGGCACCTGAGACACGCTCCGGAGAAACCTGCTGTGGAGCTATCCCTCTCACCCGTCGAAGCAGGAGTTTATGGTAGATGCCTCCTCCAGGAAACCCGGCTGTCGCGCTCCAGCTTTCTAGCATCGCGATCTGGTCCTTCCTAAGCGGCTCCGACGTCTGTGCCAACAAACAGGATCCTAGCTGCTCCACATAGGCACCCTCCCAACCATCGGAGGCCCCGTGCACCAAGCGAAAGGCGTTGGTTTCCTCCATAGGTATCGAGGTGGTGCGGGATCGAAATGCCAGGGAAGAATCGGTCGGCCCCTGATTCTCCCATGGAGCCGGACACTGGAAGTCCAGCACCTCCTGGGTTGTGGGGTGGGTGAAACGCAGGCGAGCGGCGTGAAGAAAAAGCCGAGAGGCTGGACTTCCGCCATAGAGAACATCCCCAAGAATTGGGAAGCCCAGGGTCGCGGCATGCACGCGAATCTGATGCGTTCGGCCCGTGGTTGGCTCCGCCCGGATGTGCCTCTGCACTGCGTTCCCCGTTCCGACCTTGCCAGAAGGATTGTCCTCAGGGTGAAAAGAAGTCTCCGCATTTTGACCACGAGGATCGCTCACGTAATGGTCTCCGTTTCGAAAAATGGGAAACGTGGCGGTGACAGGACCCTGGGGACCGCGGCGATCGGTTAGTAATTGATAGGCTTTACGAACGAGGTGCTCGCTGAACTGATGAGTAAGCGATCGATTGGCTGCGGGCGTTTTGGTGAAGAGAAGAAGCCCGGAGGTCTCCTTGTCCAACCTGTGCATGATGGCCAAAGAAGCCCAGCGCGGATCTCGATGACGTAGCCATTCGTAGATCCCCTCATTGGCGTAGGGCGATGGGGCATGGGTATTCCATCCGGCAGGCTTATTGACGAGCAACAGATCCTCGTCCTCGTGGACAATGAGCGGCGGAAGCTGGGACAGGCTTGAAGTGGCGTTTGCGGGCATGAGCGATCGACCTCTTTGATGCCGGAATCCAAGAGAGGAATCGAGGAAAAACCAGCCTTGGATCGGCGCTCATTTCCGCAGGAAAGGATCCTGCTGCCAACACCGCCGCCAGAAAATCAGGCTGGCTAGTTGTTCTCAGCAAGACCTTCCAGATGACCCAAGTCTTTGACGGGTTTGAAAATCTGGAGTACCTCTGCCAACAAAGCCTGATCGATAGGCAGATCAGCCCAGCGAGCCCAGTTCCTGATATTCTCAGGATTCGCGCTACCCGAGATCGTGGTCGCGATGTCGGTATTCGCGAGGCTGTATTGGAGCGCGAGTTGGGCGATGTCCACCCCGCGTGACCGGCACAGTTCTGCCGCCTGTCGAGCCGCCGCTTTCACCGACTCCGGCTCCTTCAGCCACTGGGGCAGGGTGGCATTGGTGAGAAGGCGAGCGCTGAAGGGGCCCGCATTCATCGCTCCGATACCCTTCGCCTTGAGGTAGGGAACCGTCTCGCTGGCGAAGCGGGTGTTCTGCAGGGTGTATTGATTGTAGCTGAGCACACAGTCCACGGGCGCCTGATCGCAAATAAAGCGGAAGATCTTCTGGGGATAGCCACTGAAACCGATGAAGCGCACCTTGCCATCCTGCTGTGCCTTGCGGAGGGCTGGCAGGGTGATATCCACGATCTGCTGCATGGGGACGAACTCGATATCGTGACAGAGGAGGATATCGAGATGGTCAGTTCCCAGCCTATGAAGGCTCACATCCACACTCTCAGCCACCCGTTTGGCGCTGAAGTCGAAGTGTTGAAGGTCGTATCGGCCGAGCTTGGTGCAGAGCAGGTATTGGTCGCGCGGAATGCCGCGAAGCGCCACCCCAAGGAGCACCTCGCTGATTCCGCGGCCGTAAAACGGGGAGGTGTCGATGAAGTTGAGTCCGCAGTCGAGAGCCACTCTTACACTGTTGAGCGCTTCTTCGATTTTGACGCTTCGGAATTCCTGGCCGAGGGAGGAGGCACCGAAGCTCAAGATGGGGAGCTGGAGGCCGGTATTGCCAAGAGGTCGAGTTTTCATCCGAGAAAGAGGGGCTTCATGTGGCGGTCGAAAATGTTCTCCGTGACGTTGCGGGCAACGACACTCTCGTTGGCCTTCAGGAGGCCGGTGTAGCGGCTGCCCTGCTTGGCGGCCAGCTTGAAAGCCACATGGAGGAGCTGTCTGAAGTGCGGATTGAACTCGGGGTGCCCCGGCACATGCCGAAGGGCATTCGCGTATTGCTCTCCCGTCCACTGGCGCACCGCCACCGCCGACGGTAGCTGGACGCGATCAATATCGATCACGCTGGCGTAGGGCCCGCAGAGTTCATCTACATGGTCCAGTGCCTGGCCATAGATTTCCTTCGACATCGTCAAACCTTCACCGCCCGCTTCCGCTAGACCGATTAACTCCTCAAGCCAAGTGGTTCCCGCAGTCTTGATGTGCAGGCCGGCACCCGTTTGTTGCAGTGCCTCGCGGATGATTTGGTAAATGGAGAATTTGTCGCTGCCGCTGTGAACACTCAGCTTCAACCCTGCCGGAAGGCCGTAGTGTTTGACCCCGTGCTCGATCACGGCCAGGTCGTCTCTGAACTCTCGAGCGAACTGAGCCAAGTCTCCCACATAGTCGACCCCCTTATTGAATCGGCCAGTGAATTTGGGAGCGATGGTCTGGAGTCGTACTCCCTCGTCCGCTAAGGCGGCCAGGATGATCAGGAGCTCAGGCGGCGTTTGGGGGGCGTCGGTTTCATCCATGGAAACTTCAGCGATGAAGCGGTCCGAGCCTCCCTTGCGCGTCGCGATGTGTCGAAAGATCTCGCCCGCCTCTCGTGCCGCTTTGAGATACTTGCCGACCACACGTGCTGTTTCGGAAGGCTCCAGATCGAAGGGCTGGGGGATTCCAGCAATCTCGATGCGGCCTGTAAGTTCTTTGTGCTTAGCTAGAAAGGCGTCAATGTCTGTCGGGGAGGTCGGCTGTCCGATGCTGTCCGCCACGTCGATGGTAAAAAAGTCGGAGCAGGCCATGAAACGGTCCACTGTCTGGAGCCGGATATGGTCGGCATCCACATGCCACGCTCCCGTCCATCCCAGTGCTTTGACTGCCCGTTGAGCGGCGTCAAAGACGCTTTGTGGTTCTGAGCCGATGAAGCTGTGCTCCCGATTGGATTTATTCCAGACCGGGGATGCCAGAACACCTTTGGCCTGGAGTTGGAGAAAGGCCTGGAGCTGCGCCTTCGCCTGATGGGCAAAGCGGTCCCCGACCCCAAAGGAAAAACGTTCGAGCGCTGACACGATGCGAGATCCTGGAGAAGCCTCTGCCTCGAGGCAAGCACTCCACGCAGCCGGTCAGCAGTTCACATTATGGCAGGGAACTCCTGTCCCCCATACGGCTAAACGCTTGCCGAGGCCTGGGATCCCTCCAGGATCCTTCCACTAAAACAGAGAACCGGTGGTGTCGTCCCGGAGGTCCTCAACCGACCGGCTATGGGCTGTGATCCCTTCGGGATCAGGAGCGGAGAGTGGGGCCTCTTTTTGCGAACACGTTGCTCCACTGACACGAAACCGTAACGAATTGACGAAACTCTCGAGGACGTGACGTACGAGGCACACCTGCTCCTAAAAAGGGTCGTTGTCAGCCCTGGGGAGGAATGGACCTTCCCCGGGGAAGGCTGGCGCGTGTTGAGTGTCCATTCAGGCGACGGCTACTGTCTTGAGCCGGACCCGAAGCTGTTGGAAAGCGGCTCCGTTTTGGTGCTTTCACCCTCGGGACGATCCGTCGTTAGGGCATCGCAACTAGCGGCTCTGGAGTTCAGCTGCTTCCGGTTCCAGCCCGATCGACTCACGGGCCTACTTACCCCTGGCGAACGCCACTATCTTGAGCTGGAGCAGACCCAGCGAACACTGGCGTTCCAGTTCATTTCCGCCTCGGCCCCGCTTGCGAAACGTCTGGCCGGAATCATTGCTGAATCCCAGGCGGGGAGCTCACTCACCCATCGGTCCGCCATCTTGCAGTGGATTTCGCAGGCCATTGGCATGAATGAAGTGATTCCCGCTAGCCAAGCCGGCAAGGCCTCCCGCTCCCGAGAGCGTTTCCTGCAGCGTTTAGGGCAAATGACCGAGAATGATTTGATCGCGTGTACTGTGGAAGCCCTCGCAGAAGAATGCCGCTGCAGCACCCGCCATCTCAACCGACTCTTTCAGCAATCATTCCGTGTTTCCCTGAGCGCTCGTCAAACCGAGCTTAGAATGCTGAAAGCGGCACATTTGTTGAGGGAAACGCATTTAAAAATCGGCCAAGTGGCTCAGGAATGCGGCTACCGCCACATAGGGCTCTTCAACTCCACCTTCAAGCGACGCTGGAACCATACGCCCACCGAATGGCGTCGAGCGAATCTGCCCGTAGAGATAGTCTCGTAGCAACAGGACTAGCAGCCTGTCGGCGTCGGAGGCGTCCAGAGGGAACGGTTCTTAGGAGGAACGAGATCATGATCCCCAAACTCGGGAACAGGAAACTCGCTCGGTTGGTCGGCCTGGAGGTGCCTGGGTCGGTTGGGACCGGTTAGCGATTGAGCATCAATCTTTTCCTGCAAGGTCATGAACGCATGAAGGAGGGCCTCGGGCCGCGGCGGACAGCCTGGAATATGGACGTCGACGGGGATAAAGCGGTCGATGCCTTTTAAAACATTGTAGCCCTGCTTGAATGGACCGCCAGAGATGGCACAGGCACCCATGGCGATAACGTATTTGGGCTCCGGCATCTGGTTGTAGAGACGCACAACCTGGGGAGCCATCTTTTTGGTGACCGTGCCTGCCACGATCATGAGATCCGCCTGTCTGGGCGAGGGCCGAAACACCTCAGCTCCGAAACGAGCGAGATCAAAGCGAGCCATGCTGGCGGCCATCATCTCGATGGCGCAGCAGGCCAAACCGAACTGCAAGGGCCAGACCGAATTCTTCCGACCCCAATTGTAGAGATCCTCAAGAGTGGTGACGAACACACCCTGCTTCTTGAGCTCGTCCTGAAGTGCGATGTCAATCATGGGATTAGGTCCATCGCAGGACCCCTTTCATCCAGGCCCAGGCCAGGCCTTCCACCAAAAGCAGCACAAAAACCAGCATCGCCAGCGCAGCTCCCACACTGAGGTCTGCAAATGTGACGGCGAAGGGGATTAGGAAAACGGCCTCCACGTCGAACACGAGGAAGAGGATGGCATAGAGATAGTATTCCGAGCGGAACTGGACCGTGACTTCCCCCGGGGATGCCAGACCGCATTCATAGGTGGCATTCTTATCTGGACCCGGTTTAGCCGGAGAAAAGTAAATGGCCCAGAGCCGAGCTGCCGCCAAAGGGGCCAGACTAAACGCCAGCGCCAGAATCACGAAGAGCCCCAAGAAAACGGACGGTGGATAGCTTTCGTGCATCAGAGGGGAGGTCGTTTAGAGCTTCACCCATTGGCGTGTCTTGGCAGACGCTTCCACGGCCTCAAGCACTTGCTCGTTGCGCAGCCCATCCTCAAAGGTCGGCTGGACCGACTTGCCTTCCGCGACCGCATTGATGAAGTCGGCGATGGTATGAACGAAGGTGTGCTCGTATCCGATGATATGGCCCGGGGGCCACCAATTGCCGACGTAGGGGTGCTTTCCACCGGGTTCTGTGACCAGAATGTCCCGGAAGCCCTGGATGCCCGCCGCGTCGTCGTTGCTGAAGAACTTGAGGCGGTTCATGTCCTCGAAGTCGAAGGCCAGCGAACCCTTGCTTCCGTTGATCTCCAAGGTGATGTGATTCTTGCGTCCCAGCGCAAATCGAGTGGCTTCCAGATTGGCGATGGCTCCATTTTTGAAGCGTCCGATGAAGAGGGCAGCGTCGTCCACAGTCACTTTGCCCATCTTGCGACTGCCCTTACCACCAAGGCCATCGCCCTTGCCGGCTGCTTCCTCCAAGGGGCGCTCCTTGATGAAGGTATTCATCAGACCACAGACCTCGCTAAACTCACCCACAAGATATCGGCCGAGATCGATGATATGCGCATTGATGTCGCCATGGGTGCCGCTCCCGGAGACGCCCTTCTGCAAGCGCCAAACCAGCGGAAAGTTGGGATCGACAATCCAGTCCTGCGCGTAGCGCGCGCGGTAGTGAAAGATCTCGCCCAGGAGCCCCGCCTCGATCATCTTCTTAGCCTGTGCGATGGCTGGGATGCGGCGGTAGTTGTGGCAGACCATGTTGACCACCCGGGCTTTTTTCACCGCGGACACCATTTCCTCGCATTGCTTGACGTTCAAGCCGAGCGGCTTCTCGCAGAGGACCGCCTTCCCCGCGCGGGCCGCGGCAATCGCGATCTCGGCATGGGAATCGTTGGGGGTGTTGATGTCGATGATATCAATCGCAGGATTGTTGATCACCGCCTCCCAATCCGCGCTGGCGTTTTCCCAGCCTAGCTGGTCGCGGGCTGCCTCCACCCCTTTGACATCACGTCCACAAATCGTATGGAGCTTCACGGCAGCCTTCAGCGGAAAAAAGTGCGGCGCTTGCCTCCAGGCGTTCGAATGCGCCTTGCCCATGAAGCGATAACCGATCATTCCAACACGTAAGGTTTTTGGCATAAATCAAGTAGGGATTGAATGTGATGCGGTGCAGCTTATAGTCAGAGCCGTTTTTCAAGTCAACGTGTGACTTGAACCGTATGCTTGTTCATTTACTAAAATCGAAAATCCATCGGGCCCAGGTCACCGCCGCCAGCGTGGACTATGAGGGAAGCCTGACCGTCGCCCGCGACCTGATGCAGCAAGTGGGATTCCTCCCATTCGAGCGTGTCCTGTGCAGCAATCTTGCCAATGGCCAACGCTTCGAAACGTATCTCATTCCAGGGGAGCCTGGGTCCGGAGCCATTATCTTGAACGGGGCCACAGCGCACCTCGGAAAAGTTGGTGACCGACTTACCATCATGAGCTATACGGAACTGGACTATGAGGAAGCCCGCGAGTGGATTCCCAAGGTGATCGTGCTTGGGGAGAAGAATGGGGTCATAGTGACACGTGGCCTTTGAGGTCAGAGAATGGAATCGGTCCCCGGTCCCTTGAGGACGGGAAAACAATCGCGTATTGAGTTATTCAATCTGTCCGACTCGGGCGTCATTCTGACGTGAAACGAGGCGGACCCTAAATCATGCCTTACACAGCTGGAGAAATTGCAGCCCACTTAGAAGGGGAACTGGTCGGTGACCCTGGAACATTCCTAACAGGTTTCGCCTCCGCAGAGGGGGCCAAGTCCGGGGACCTGACCTTCGCGGAGAACGAGTATTACTTCGATCGGGCGGAACAGGGCGCCGCCTCGGCGATTCTTGTCCCCAGCGAGTTTTGCGCCTCTGCCAAGGTCTTAGTCCGGGTTAAGAACCCGCGTGTCGCGTTCGCTCGCGTGCTTCCGTTGTTTTTCCCGCCTACCCAGTTCTGCCCGGGGGTTCACCCCTCGGCTATCGTCGATTCCACGGCGATTGTTGATCCGAGCGCCTTCGTCGGGGCTTTGACTGTTCTAGGTGCCGGAGTACGCATTGGCCCTAACTCGATTGTTCAGAGTGGTTGTCATTTGGGCGAGGGGGTCGAGTTGGGGGAGGACTGCCATTTGTTTCCCCGGGTGACCCTTTATCCGCAGGTGAAGCTCGGGGATCGAGTGTGGATCCATAGCGGAACGGTGGTGGGGTCGGACGGCTTTGGATATGTCTTTGACTCTGGACGTCATCTGAAGATTCCCCAGGTGGGGAGTGTGGTGATCCAGGATGATGTTGAGATAGGGGCCAATGTGACGATCGATCGGGGCGCTTTGGGGCCCACGGTGATTGGTCGAGGGACCAAGATCGATAATTTAGTCCAGGTGGGCCATAACGTGGTGATCGGGGATCATAGCGTCTTGGTGGCACAGGTCGGCATCGCGGGGAGCACGCGGCTCGGGTCGCATGTCACGCTCGGGGGGCAGGTGGGTGTCGCGGGCCATCTCAAGCTAGGCAATGATGTCACCGTGGCGGCGCAGTCCGGGGTGATGCATCATATCCCAGACGGAGAGAAATGGCTGGGGTCCCCAGCTCGACCGGACCGGCAGACCAAACGACAGCTGATCGCCTTGCAGCAACTTCCCGAACTGCTTCGAAGGGTCCACGAACTGGAGAAGCAGGCTGGAATCGAGAGATAGCCCTCCCTCGCCCCGAAGGGCTGGCGACCCTTGAAATCCTGGCGTTGGTACATATTCGTTACCGATCGCCCTTCTCACCCTTCTGGGGCCTTTGGGGGCTTGCGCCACTCCTTTTTGGGAGGCTCTGGAAGCCCGGCTGCTCGATTGGCGGTGCGGAAGTGAACCTTGGCGAGGGTCTTTAGAAAATCGCTCCCACGCTCGTCGACCAAGTCTTTGGCAACCTTGTCTACTGCTGCGGATGCGCCTTTGGGCAAGGTTCGGCCCAGCTGCTTACCGAGCTTATCCAATCGGCTCACGAATTCATCGCGCGCTAGTATGGACGCAGCCGCGACCGCTAAATCGCTTTCCGCCTTGTGGCGTTGCACCAATTCGATCTCACGTCCCAATCCCATCAAGGCCTTGCCGACCACTTCCTTGCTCGCGGCGAACTGATCGCTGATGGCTCGCACCGGGGGCGGGTCCATGCGATGCCGTTGGAGCATGAGATTTTCGATCACTCGAGCGTGGCCCCAGGCTAGGATGGCGTTCACGCTGCGCAGGGTTTTATAGAGGCGATTGTAGGCCTCATTGCCGATCGGAACGACGGAGAAGATACAGCCAGGGGTTTCACGAATACACTTCGCCAACTCCGCCATCTTTCGATCGCTGCCGATCGACTTGCTATCGCGTATTCCGGACTCCTTCCAAGCCCTTACGATGCCCGCGTTCACATAAACACCGGCAATGCAAAGGGGCCCGAAGAAATCTCCTTTGCCCGACTCGTCCACTCCCAACCTGGGCAGGAGCAGGTCGGGATCTAGCACCTCCTCGTAACCGACACGTGCGGTCTGGAGCACCTCAGGCTCTAGGATAAACTCGACGAATTCCGGCGTCCCTTTGCCTTGGACCACCAGTTTCCCGCTCTCGTAGAGCACCACTTTAACCTTCTCCTTCTCAGCTGAGAAGGCGGCGTAGGGAGGGGCGACCCCAAAAAAGTAGCCTCGATCGATCAAGAGTTCCCTAAGCCGGGCGCTTTGGGTGGCGTCGAGTTTGCAAGTATGGCAAGTGAGTGGTGGCATCCCGTGTTAAAGTTCTCTGGCGCAACTCTAGGTCTTCCCGCTAAGCTTCGCAAGATGCCACGCGCCCCGCGACGCTCCTCGGTCAATGACTCCGCGACTGCCTCAGAAAAGGCGGTGGCGATCGCGCTGCTGCCCTGGTTTGTTCTGACCGCACGCGACCTTCCTTGGCGTCGGACCCAGGATCCCTACGCGATCTGGATTTCCGAGATCATGTTGCAGCAAACCCAGGTCAAGACTGTGATCCCCTACTGGCAGCGCTGGATGGAGGCCTTCCCCACCGTTGAAGCCCTTGCCTCGGCCCGGAGCGATCGCGTGCTCAAGCTTTGGGAGGGACTGGGGTATTACTCCCGGGCTCGAAACATCCATCGTGCGGCTGTGGAGATTCGAGACCAGCACGACGCACGCTTCCCCACGGATCATGCCACGGTCCTTGAGTTGCCAGGAATTGGCCCCTATACCGCTGGAGCTATCTGCAGCATCGCCTACAATCAGCCCGCACCCATCCTGGATGGCAATGTAATCCGCGTGCTCTGCCGCGTCTGGGCAGTCCCGGGCGATCCGCGATCTGGAAAAACGAACGCGCTGCTCTGGGATCTGGCCACCCGGCTCGTGAAGGCGACGCAGCTATTTCCCCCGCAGCATGCTCCAGCTCTTGCTGGAAACTGTTCGGCCCTGAACCAAGCCTTCATGGAATTGGGTGCCCTGGTCTGTACCCCACGTGATCCTGCCTGTAGCTCCTGCCCCTTACAAGCGGTGTGCAAGGCCCACCGTACCCGACGCGTGGCTCGGTATCCGAGGGCAGTGAAGCGGGTGAAAGCAACCCCGCGAAGATTTCAAGTGTTCGTGGTGCAGTCCGGCGATGGCGTCTGGGTGGGACGTCGCGTAGACGGAGGTGCAAACGCCGGACTTTGGGAGTTTCCCGGAGTGGAACTGGCTGAGGGGATGCCCAGCGAACCTGCCGAGGACTTCCTCCGTTGGGCTGGGATTCGGCCGACCGGACTCGACGCCTTGTTGGAGGTGAAACATTCCATCACCCGCTTTCGAATTCTGACCATGGGTCATCGGGTTCACCTTGCCCTGACCCTTCGCACCCGGCTAGAGGGTGCACAAATCCTGCTGGGATGGTCGGAAGCGAGATGGGTAAACGGTGAGACCCTGGAGGCGCTCCCCCTTTCTGCCGCCCACTCGCGTATTCGCGCCGCTTGGCGTGAAGCATGCGTGGGTCCTGACGGGAGGAAAGGGAGACAAGATCCGATACAGACCCGGTTCCGTGGGTAGAGATAAATGAGTGTGACGCCTCCAGTTCGATTTGCCTCATTCCTGCCTCTGCTGGCCGCCGTGCTCACTTGGGGGCTGCCCGGTTGGGCTGCCGAAAAGGTCCCGGTGCCCACAGACGAAGTTCATCAGAAGCACAAGGGCGCTTCCCCCCCCATCGACTTCAATCGTGATATCAGCCCTATTCTCTCCCGGCGGTGTTTCGAGTGTCATGGTCCGGACTCCCAGAACCGCAAAGGCAAACTTCGCCTAGACGCTTTCGAGCACGCGACCGCCCCAAGAAAATCCGGCGCGCCGGCCATCGTGGCTGGTAACTCGGCCGGGAGCTCCTTGATCACGCGAATAACCAGTCGCGACGAGGAAGAGCGCATGCCTCCCGTGGAGAAAGGGGTCCGCCTTACCGATGCCGAGATCGATCTGCTACGACGCTGGATCGCCGAGGGAGCCCGCTACGAAACCCACTGGGCCTTCGTCGCCCCGGCGGATCCGCCACTTCCGCGGGTGATCCAAAGCGCCTGGGCGACGCAATCCTTGGATGTGTTTGTTTTAGCCAGGCTGGAGGAGGCAGGGCTGCGACCTGCTCCCCCGGCCGAGCCTCGCGTCTTGATTCGCCGGGCCTACTTCGACCTGATCGGATTGCCCCCAACCCCGGAACAGGTGACTGAGTTCCTGGCCGACACCTCCCCGAGCGCATTTGCCAGGGTCGTGGACAGGCTGCTTGGCTCACCCCAATACGGCGAGCGCTGGGGGCGCCATTGGCTGGACATCGCCCGCTATGGTGACTCCAATGGCGGAGACGAGAATCGCTACTACCCCTACGCCTTTCGCTATCGAGACTATGTGATCGACGCCTTCAACCAAGACGTCCCTTATGACCGCTTCCTGCAAGAACAGATTGCAGGGGATCTACTGCCACCCTCGCCAGAGCCCGACGAGCAGGCTAGGCGGCTTACCGCCACCGGCTTCCTAGCCATCGGCACCAAAATTCTTGCGGAGAAGGACCCAGTTAAAATGCGCGCCGACATTGTCGATGAGCAGATCGACACCTGCGGCAAAGCGTTTGTGGGTTTGACCCTTGGATGCGCTCGCTGCCATGACCACAAGTTTGATCCCATTCCCACGGAGGATTACTATGCTCTGGCGGGCATCTTTCACAGCACGACCATCGAAGATCTTCCATTGGAAACGACGGCCTACCGGAACTCCTTGGCCGCCCATCAAGCCCGGCTCAAGCGCGCGGAGCTGGAGCTAAGCGAAGCTGAGAAGAAGAGGCGAGACATGCTCGATGAGAAAGCCAAGATCGAGATCGAAGCCGAATCATTTCTCCGTGGCAATGCGTCCCGCGACACCAACCACTTCGGCAAGGAGATAGGCATCATCTCGGATCCCGGCGCGCAGGATAATTTCGTGGAATACGATCTGGAGGTTGCCGAGGCGGCCTCGTACTTGATGGAGATTCGTTATGCCGCACTTGAGGCCAGGCCTGGGCGAATCCTTCTCAACGGTGGTGAGGTCAAGGTGAAGGCACTTGCCGAAACCACCGGGGGTTGGATGCCCGCAAACCAACGGTGGTGTTCTCAAGGCGTTTTTGCCATTCCAGTCGGCCGCAATGTTCTTCGGTTGGAGTCGAAGCCGAATATGGCTCATCTCGACAAGATAAGGCTGACGCCGGTGCGCTCGACCAACGCCCTCAGCGAAGCAGTTGCCTACGTCTCGCAACAGGCCACCAATCTCGGCCAGGTCCGTGCCGATGCCCCACAGCCGTCGAGAGTCATGGCCGTCAGGGACGGCAGTGTTGGCGACGCGAAGATCCACATTCGTGGAAGCCACACGTCTCTGGGAGCGCAGGTCCCTCGCGGCTTTTTGAGCAAGATCGGAGCGGATGGGAGGCCCTCTTTGAGTCCTCGGGTCAGCGGAAGATTGGAATTGGCACGATGGTTCAGTCGTCCAGATCATCCGCTGACCAGCCGGGTCATGGTCAACCGAATCTGGCGCTGGCATTTCGGCAAAGGGATCGTTGGATCCCCAGACAATTTTGGAACCAAAGGGGAGCGTCCAACGCATGTTGATCTGCTGAATCATCTGGCCTGGCGTTTCATTCAGGACGGGTGGTCGATTAAGGCGATGCACCGGCGGATTCTGCTTTCGAGCACCTACCAGATGGCCTCTGCGGTGCGAAATCCAAGAGCCGAACAGATGGACCTGGCCAACACTCTCTATTGGAAGCGAGATATCCTCCGCCTGGAAGCCGAGGCATTTCGCGATGCGCTTTTGATGCTGGCAGGCACCTTGGACCTCCGCACGGGCGGTACGCCGCTCAAGGTGGTCTCTGGGGACCCCTCCCCATCAGATCTGGAGAAGAACCGGAAGGTTTATGAAGAGTCGCCACGCCGAGCTGTTTATCTGCCGGTGGTGCGCTCCAATGTGTATGATCTCCTGACCCTGCTGGACTTTCCGAACGCTTCGACCCCGGAGGGGAACAGAGTTACCACCACGGTGCCGACACAAGCGTTGCTGATGATGAACAATCCCTTCCTGATCAGCCAGGCCCGTCGCCTTGTGAATCGTGTGCGCAGCGATGCACGTCTCGAAGGGGAGCGCTCCCGGCTGGACTATCTGCATCGGATGCTCTTCAGCCGTCCCGCCTCACCCGCTGAGTTGGAGTGGAGTCTGAGTTTTCTGGAGGCGTATGGCGCGGCGGCGACGGGAATCGCAGGAGTCAAAGACCCGGAGCTCGCTTGGACGGCCCTCTGTCAAACCCTGCTCATCTCAAATGAATTCGTCCATTCCTGGTAACCTCGAGACCGAACCAGAGCTATGAGTATCCTCACCCCCTCTCCTCATGCCCGATTGGGTCTTTCCAGACGTGCGCTCCTGCAGCAGCTCTGTCTTGGCTTCGGGGGCCTGGCTTTCAATGCATCGATGGCTGCCAATCCTCTGCAGCCCCATGTGCCTCCCTTCCGGGCAAGGGCCAAGCGGGTGATTTTTCTGTTCATGCACGGCGGCCCCTCGCACATCGATCTTTTTGACTACAAGCCCCGTCTTTTCGCCGACCACGACAAACCGCTCCCCTTTAAGGAGCGGTCCGTCCAGTTTGCCAGCCGCGGCAATATCATGCGGCCACTCTGGGACTTCAGGCAGGTGGGGGCGTCAGGCCTGTGGATGTCCAAGTTGTGGCAGCACCTGCCTCGGGTGGCCGACGAGCTGTGCATGGTCCACTCGATGTGTGAAACCAACGTTTCCCATGGCGGAGCCTGCATGCACCTGCATTGCGGGCATGAGGCATTCGTCCGGCCCAGCATGGGTTCTTGGATCAGCTACGGCCTCGGCTCAGAGAATCAAAACCTCCCGGCTTTCATCACGATCTGCCCGACCTCGCTGCATGGCGGGGTCAACAATTATGGTTCGTCCTTTCTGCCTGCCGTTCATCAAGGTGTGCCGTTGGGCACGCCGGGGTATCCGAACACCTCGGCGAAGGACGCGAAGTTCAACTACATCGCCAGTCCGAATTCGAACCCAGTCCAACAAAGGTTGCAGCTTGATCTGCTGCGTCGTCTTCACGAAAAGGACATCGCCACGGCCGGAATGGATCCGAATCTGGAGGCACGCATCCAGTCTTTCGAACTGGCCTTCCGCATGCAGACGGCCGCCCCCGAGGCCACCGACCTTCGCGAGGAAACACCGGCCACCCGTGCGCTTTACGGAATGGACGAGCCAGAGACGCAAAACTTTGGTCATATGTGCCTTCTGGCACGACGCTTCGCCGAGCGCGATGTCAGGTTTATCCAGGTAAGCCATGCCGGCAGCTTGAAGTTCAACAATGAGCAGTGGGATCAGCACAGCCATCTCGAGAAGGGTCACTCCATAAACGTGAAACAGATCGACAAGCCGATCTCCGGCCTCATCCAGGACTTAAAGGCGCGGGGTCTGTTGGAGGACACGTTGGTCGTTTGGAGCGGCGAGTTTGGTCGCACGCCGACGGTCCAGTCCGGCGAGGGGCCCAAAGGACGCGATCATCATCCCGACGGCTTCACGCTTTGGATGGCTGGTGGGGGTATTAAGCCGGGTTTCCGATACGGAGCTACCGATGAGTTCGGATACCATGCGGTGGAAGATCGCTGCACAATCCACGACCTGCACGCCACCATTCTGCACCTGCTGGGACTTGACCACACCCGACTGACCTACGCTCACGCCGGACGGGACTACCGGCTGACCGACGTGTTCGGGAATGTGGCACACAAGATTCTGGTCTGAGAGCGGGTGTGGCGAACACACCGAGTGGAAACACGTAGTCTGCCTCGCAGCTCTTCGCTCTGTCTACGCGCGGGGCTTTGGCCAAGCCGAGCCCCTGAACGACCTGGCTTGTGGCGAGAGTCCCTGGGTTTGAGCTGTCGAGCGTGACGAGGGTGTTGTTCGGTGTCAGACCGACGATGGTCTCGGCGCTTACGGATGAAACGCAAACAGTGGCGCAGAGCAGTGCGGTGCTGGCGAGCCGACGGTGGGTGGCAGGTCGATGAGACTTCATGGTGAGGATGGGTTTCACGGATAGAGTATATTACGGATAAGCTGTGTTGTGTTCGCGGAATGGCTGCGGAGTGGCGAACTTGCACCTGAGTCCAAGCGGGAACGCTTGGGGGTTGTCGGCCCGATACACCATTCAACGGTTATGACTGATTATACGGATGGCCGGGCGACGCGGATGCACGACACGCTCGATTTTTCCAAGGAGCAGTGAACGGTCGATAGATAGCCGACCGGCGAAGGCATGGTAGCCACTGCAATTCTCAAATCAGAGCAATGGGATTTGCGAAATCATCCTTGGGTGGTGCCTGAGCAAACGCTGCAATGTTCAACGGACGCGCCTCAAACTTTCCTTGGCTTGATGTAGTTTCGCGCACCCTCGATGAGATCCAGGCTCAGTTCACTTGCTCCTGCCTAGCTCCACTGCTAGCGTGCGTCTGTGCGTCAGGCGTCTTATCTGTCTCGACGGATTCCTCTGGCTGCCAGCCGGCTTGTGCTGGCTTTGGCGGCCGCGTGCCTTCTCCCCACCTTCTCTTACGGCTTTGACCCTGCGCCTGCCAATAACCTAAGTTCGATCCGTCGGGACAAGGCCGATCCCTTCTTCGAAAGCGGAATCATTCCTACCCTGCGGATCGAGATCTCTGCCGCGGGCATGGAGGAACTGCGACACAACCCGCGCAACTACGTCAAAGCGAGGATTCGAGACGGGGACAAGACGGTCTCGGACGTAGGTATCCACGTCAAAGGTGCCGCCGGAAGCTCTCGGAGCATTGACGATCGTCCCGCCTTGACCCTGAACCTCGACAAGTTCATCCCCGGTCAAAGCCTCTTCGGTCTGAGCAAGTTTCATCTCAACAACTCCGTCCAAGATCCCAGCTACATGACCGAACTCCTGTGCAGCGAGCTTTTCCTCGCGGCAGGTGTGCCCGCAGCCCGCACCACACACGCAGTGGTTGAACTCAATGGCCGAAAGCTCGGGCTTTATGTCCTCAAGGAAGGCTTTGGAAAGCAGTTCCTGAAACGCCATTTCAAGAACGCCACAGGAAATCTCTATGACGGAGGATTTCTTCGCGATATCTCCGAGCCATTGCAGAAAATCTCGGGTGACGAGGGTGAAGGCCAACCCGCAGCGGATCGGCTGGTCAAGGCTTGTGACATCGAGGACCCCGCCCAGCGTTTGGCTGCCATCGGTCAACGTCTCGATCTGGACCGATTTGTCTCTTTCCTTGCTCTGGAAATGATGACCTGGCATTGGGATGGATATCTCATGAAGAGGAACAATTACCGGGTTTACCACGATCCGGAATCGGATCGTGTTGTGTTCTTTCCGCATGGAATGGATCAGATGTTCTGGAGCGCCAACGGAACCGTCCGCCCAGGTGCCGACGGGCTTGTTGCACAGGCAGTCCTCAACACTCCTGCCGGGGCAGCGATGTTCCGCGATCGCGCTGCATGGCTCACCACCAATCTTTTTCTCGCCTCCTTGCTGACCAATCGAATGACTCAAATCTATGAGCGGATCCATCCGGCCCTAGCGTCGGTCGAACCCGATCAAGCCATGGCGCACGAAGAGAGCGTCCGAAATCTGAGAAGACAGGTGGCTCAGCGAGCGGCCTTCCTAGGCCGGCGGTTCGGAGCGCGCGACACCAATCAGCTGGCCTTCGACGCGAAGGGCGAACTGCTGGTAAAGGGATGGAAAAGCCGGCTCGATGCCGGTGAAGCACAGTTTAGCGATCAGGCGGTGAATGGCGCCCGCGTGCTGGGGATCGAGGTGACGAGCACCCCCGTCAACGGTAAGGAGGCCAAACCGCAGGAGGCTTGCCTGGCTTCGTATCGTG
The DNA here is from genome assembly GCA_945861575.1 of Akkermansia muciniphila. Classification (GTDB taxonomy): domain Bacteria; phylum Verrucomicrobiota; class Verrucomicrobiia; order Limisphaerales; family UBA11320; genus UBA11320. The sequence goes on along the minus strand of CAMAVD010000023.1, from coordinate 12,714 downwards.
TCGCACTTCAGCTTCCCCCGGGACGCTACGCACTGATAGGGCGCGTTCGGACTGAAGGTGTCGAAGTGGCTGGCAAGCTGGTTCGCGGTTCGGGCGCAGGGCTTCGTGTCTCTCAGCGTCGTCGTACCAACGCGCTGAGCGGCGATACGCCCTGGCAGGAAGTCACCCATGAATTTGTCGTTGAGGATCCTGATGAAGAGATCGAATTGATCTGTGACCTGCGGGCAAAGAAGGGACGTGCGTTTTTTGAAAGTGACTCGCTACGCGTTCGCAAACTGGTTCCTCAGCTGGAAGGAAAACCTTGATGAGCTCCGAGACTTGGTCGTTTTTTGACTCGGGTGCATGCGATCCTGGATGGAATATGGCAGCGGACGAGGCACTCCTGGAGCGAGCGTCGCAATGGCCGATGCCGGTGCTGCGCGTCTACTCCTGGACGCAGCCGGCCGCGAGCTTTGGCTATTTTCAGCACTACGCGGAGATGGAGAAGGTCACAGCGCTGCGCCCGTTGGTCCGGCGTCCGACGGCTGGCGGCCTCGTTCCTCACGATGCGGACTGGACCTACAGCCTGATCTTTCCGTCCTCGCACTCGTGGTATTCGCTGCGGGCTGAGGAGAGTTATCGCAGGCTGCATGAGTGGATCCGCGATTCCTTCACCCAACTGGGTGTGGCCACCGAGCTGTCGACTTGCTGTGCAAAGGAGCTCCCGGGACAGTGCTTCGCGGGCCCGGAAAAGTTCGACCTTCTACGAGACGGAGGGAAGATTGCGGGGGCAGCCCAAAGGCGCACGCGCGATGGACTGCTCATTCAGGGGTCCATCCAGCGTCAGCCTCCTTCCTTGAGCCGCGGTCAGTGGGAGAGGAGTCTGCAGGAAACGGCCACGGTTGCCTGGGGCACAGGCTGGGGAGAGTTTTCTGGTGCGCCCGAATGGAAACGCTGCGCGGATGCCCTGCACGCCGGTCGCTACTCGCAGGACAGCTTTCATCGCAAGCGTTGAAGTTCCTCCCCGCGCGGCTCACTCTTACTCTCTCTTCAAGAAAACCATCAGCGTCGCGCTTTGCATGGGTCCCCGCTTCGTCACTATCGAGTTGAAAGCCCTGGACCAAGAAAGAGCCTCGGTGGGCACCCTGCCGGAATGACATTCTAGGTCCGACGGCCTGCGAGCAGTGACTTTGCTTTCCAACCCCTCCGTTCCAGGTAATCCTCCGGTATGTCTGACGCGCTTGCGGGGCGATCTATAGTGGTGATTGGGGGCACGACCGGTCTGGGTCTGTCCGCAGCGAAGGCCTTCATTGCCGCCCAAGCCCAGGTCACGGTAGTCGGACGGAACAGCGAGAGCGTTGAGCGAGCCGTGGCGCTTCTGGGTGCGAATAGCCGTGGACTGGCGGGGGATGCCGCCCATCCAGACACGGCTCAGCGGGCCATCAACACCGCCTTGGAGGCTTTCGGGAAGTTCCACGGTCTCTACCATGTCGCGGGAGGCAGTGGAAGACGTCTGGGCGACGGCCCCCTTCACGAGATCACCGATCAAGGCTGGGCGGGTACCTTGGACCTGAACCTCACGGGACTCTTTTACTCAAATCGCGCCGCAGTGCAGCAGTTCCTCAGGCAGGGCACAGGGGGCGTGGTCCTCAACATGGCGTCCGTCCTTGGCTTCTCTCCGTCTCCCCGTTTCTTCAGCACCCATGCCTACGCCACAGCGAAGGCGGCGATCGTTGGGCTGACTCGCTCTTCGGCGGCCTATTATGCCGCTCAAAACATCCGGTTTAATGTGATTGCCCCGGCGCTGGTAGCTACCCCGATGTCGCAGCGAGCCCAGGGTGATGAGTCGATCCTTCGTTTCATGACCACGAAACAGCCTCTGGATGGCGGGCGTATCGGTCAGCCCGAGGATCTGGACGGGGCTGCGGTGTATCTGATGTCGGAGCAATCGCGCTTTGTCACAGGTCAGGTGCTGGCGGTCGATGGAGGGTGGAGTGTTTCAGAAGGGCAATACCATGAGTGATTCGAGCAAGACTTCCTATTCCCTTGGCTTGGATCTGGGCGGATCCAGCGTAAAAAGCGTAGCGGTGACGTCTTCGGGCGAGGTGCTGACAAGACGCCAGGTGGAGTTTGATGCGAGCTCCAGCATGGACTGGGCCGCGCGCATCGCGGAGTTAGTCGCTGCTTACACTTCTGAACGGCAGGGCCCCCCGGATACGATCGGCTTCGCGGCTCCGGGCCTTGCTTCCCGCAATGGGCGAAGCATCGCATTCATGCCCGGTCGCCTCGGCGGTCTGGAGAATCTGGATTGGACCCGCTATCTCAAATCACCTACGGAGATCCCGGTGCTAAACGATGCCCATGCGGCCCTGCTGGGTGAAGTATGGCTGGGAGCGGCTCGAGGGCTCAGGAACGTGATCCTCGTGACGCTCGGTACCGGGGTGGGTGGAGCCGCGATGGTGGATGGGCACCTTCTGCAAGGAGAGATTGGAAGGGCGGGCCATCTGGGGCATGCCTCCCTCGATGCCTGGGGCGTGCCGGACATCTGTGGTACTCCGGGAAGCTTGGAGCTCGCGATGGGCAATTGCACGCTACCTGCCCGCGCCGGCGGCCGCTTTGCGAACACGCACGAGCTTGTCCAAGCCCATCTGGCAGGGGATGCACAGGCTTCGAAGGTATGGCTCGACTCCGTCCGTCGACTGGCCGCCGCACTCGCCTCTTTCATCAATATCCTCGACCCGTCCGCGGTGATCATCGGTGGCGGCATAGCCCGTTCCGGGCCGGCGCTTTTTGAGCCTCTGGCCGACTTTTTGGAGCCTATGGAGTGGCGACCCGGCGGACATCGTGTGCGCCTCCTCCCCGCGGAGCTCGGTGAGTTTGCAGGAGCGTTGGGAGCTGCCCGGCGTGGCCTGACAGCCAATCTCGATCGTGCAAACACCCGGCCGTTGCTCTGATCCGACGTAGGCGCTGGGAGTTGTAATATCGCTTTCGTGGCCACGCGTGTCAGCGCGCAGGCTTTTCCGGAACCTGTGCTATCTCCGAGGATCAGAGGAAGCGTTGGCCAGGCAGAGCATCTCACAGATATAGCGGCGTTCGCTGGGAATCTCCTCCGGGCTCGCGACGGTACGGGCAATCTCCGCATTGATGAACTCCCCATAGCGGCTGCGTAAACGACTCGACGCCGTGGTCACCGCTCCGGGTGACATGTCGAGAGCCCGCGCGACGTTGGCGTAGTCGCCCGGGTCGGTCTGATCGATGAGAAAGGGCTTCAGATGCTGGAAAAGCTGCTCCTTGCCTTGTCGGCAATAGTCCTCCCGAAGATGTAGGATCGCCTGATCATGGAGATCGAGAGCCCATCGGCGCTCAAAAAGTTTCTCCGGAGAAAGATCGTCCACCGGCTCCAGGGCGTAGCGCTCTTCCCCCGTCTTGTCGTCGAGCGAGATCAACACGGCACCCCCGCCACGCTTCTGGGCTCGTTCAAACTCGTAGAGATTCGCCAGGAAGTAGTTGAGGGCACCTAGCAGAAAGGAGCGAAACTTCCCTTTGGTGCGATCAGCCGACCCCAGGAGATTCCGCTCAAGGACGTGGTGGAAAAAGCCTTGGGCAATATCTTTGGCATCCGCATCCGAGTGGCCTTTGCGCCGGATGTAGGCGTAGATGGGATACCAGTAGGAGGTGCAGAGGCGGTTCAGCGCTTCCCCGGCGGCCGCCGACCCTTCCCCACGCGAGGCCATAATGTCCGTCCAGTGGGTGGCCGGAAACCGCTGCCCCTTCTGGGCCTCGTCGTTCGATTCGTCGGTGGACATTCAGTCTTCAGGATACTCTCGCATCCTGATGCGTTGAGAGCATCCTCCGCCAAAGGTCCTGCAAATTCAATCCCGGAAAGATCCCCGAGCTTACCCAGCGGGACACAGAGGGTTTATTGTAGCTTGTGGAAGGCCTTGAGCAGATCCGCGCGCATCAGGGCGGCGGATGGGTATCGGCGAGTCAGATTCGCGTCGCAGGCTTTGCAGAGGATTTGATTCATTTCCATGAACAGACCTGGATCCTCAACGCTTCCGATCTGGGTGGGGAGCTCTGGACATTGATCCGGCGACTTGCCGGTAAGAGCCACATAGAGAACTCGTCCTAAACTGTAGACGTCCGCTTGCGCAGCCCCTGGTCCCTCGGGGGCCATATACCCTTCGGTTCCAATACGGCTGGTCTCGCCCATCCGGGAGATGTCGGTGACCAGGTCGATATCGGCAAGCTTAGGGTTTCCCCTCACAAACAGGATGTTCGCCGGCTTGATGTCCCGATGCACCAGGCGTTGCAGGTGCAACTCATGGACCGTTTCGGTCAGAGCTAGCATGAAGCCGAGGCATTCGCGCGGGGGAAGCGTTCCTCGTTGTCTCAGGTCGCTGGAGAGTGTCCGTGGAAGATAGCAGGAGGGATCGATGTCTTGTCCGGTCTTTTGGTCGTCCCCGAGTTCCATGATACAAAAGAAGTAGCCGACCGATTCGTTCCGCCCAACATGCAGGATGTTCACGAATCCTTTGTGGGATCGGGAAATGGGCATGAATTTTTGGATGCCACGAAACGCTCTCTGATAGGGCTCCACTCCACCGAAGCGATTCTGATACACCACCTTTACGGCATGATGAAGACCAATGGCATTGCGCGCGATCCAGACTTGGCCGTAGGCACCTTCGCCGATGCACCGGATCAGAGCATGATCCGGGATCTCCAACACCCTTCCTGAAGTATGACTGGCTTCTGCATCCAAGGGGGGGGATGCCTTCAACGCTGCAGCGGTTGAGTTGTGGCTAGGCCAACGGAACACCAGTGAAAGAACCAGCGCGGAGGGGATTTGTATGCCGCAAACAACCACCCAGGGAAACCACACCCCCCAGCTGAGACAGATGCCCGCCGCAATCACTGCCCCCAGCGCTCCACAACCTATTGCCACACAAACCAACTGGGTGCGGCCAAGCCTGGGAAAGACAGCGCCTGCGCCCACTCCGACCAAAATTAGAACTCCCAGCTCGCTCAGCCATCCTGTCCGGTGCAAGGAATCATCGGCCATCAGATTGGCATAGGCGATCGCGGTGATGTCCACTCCGGGAACGAAGCTTCCCTTCCAGAGGGTGAACGGTGTTCCAAACACATCGGCCACCTCCCCGCGCAATAGTGTCTGCGGTTTGCCACCGATAAACACTGCCTTCCCCGCAAAGAATCCCGGCGCACGCGTTTCGGCATTGGAATAGCTCATCGAATGGCTCGCGAATGGGGAGGCGCTGCCGTAGTAGTTGAGCCAGCGATCCTCGCTCAACCGACGATGGGGCAACGCCGTGCCTTTCCCGCCTGAAATTGTCGCCGCTTTCCAGGCAAGGCTTGGATGCTGGTCATCCCCCGGATCGTAGCGGCGGACCACCCGATCTGAATCCACGTATACCTTGGCGGTTCCCCAACCTGCTGCGTTGGTCTCGAACGGGTCGAGGGGGGGGAAGAGCGTGTAGCCGTTTTGTCCCGCCGTCGACACACGATCTCCCGCCAACACCACTCGGCCATTGCGACGCATGGCGCGTGCGAGCAAGGCGTCGGACTGCGGGTCTCCCGCTTCGGAGAAAATCGCATCAAAGACCACCACGCTGGGCTTATCGAGGGTCAGACGGTCGAGTAAGCGAGCGTGAACGGCCCGGCTCCACGGCTGACCCGGCTTCTGCTGGTAATCCTGAGTGGCCTGTTCGTCCATGTAGATGACGATAGGGGGGGGTGCCTTCTGAGCGGGCATTGCCAGTTGTAGAAGATCGTAACTGCATCGCACCAGGAAGGGTGGGGTGTGAAGCGGGAGCACGCAGAGGCAACCCAACGCCACGACGGACAGCACGGCTATCGTTTCGTATCTCAGGTATGCGTTGCGAGTTCCCATGGGGTCGATAGCGAGAGGCAACACTGCAAATGCAAACGCTGGAATTGCAAACGAAAACCCTGCTAAAAACTAAGCCGGACGCTCGCGACGAACGTGCGATGGCGAGGAAGCTCAGGGGTGAGGTTGAGAGGGTTTAGACGGTAGTCGCGGTCCGCTAGATTGACGATTCCCAGCCGGATCTCCGCCCGTCGACGGGGGAAACGATAACCAGCGAAGACGTTGAAGTGCCAGAAACTGTCCCCGGGTCGATCTGGGGAATAGCCCTGATTACTCTGAGTGGACCACAGCGCTTCCAATCGGCCAAAGACGCCGGACGGATGGTTCCACAGGGAGAAGAGCTGCATCTGATGAAGAACGCTCTCCAGGCGGGTCTGCGGCTGGAGCTGATAGGGAGAAAAGAAGTGAAGGGCTGATCCCGGGATGCTCAGGTAGTTCTCATCCAACTGGGCCTTGCTGAGTCGATACTGAGCCCCCAGAACTCCCCCTGTTCCCACGAGTTGGTTCAAATGGAGGGTGAGGGTCTCCTCCCTGAAGTCCAACCGCTCAGTGGTGCTGGAGGGCTCGGCCAGGAAAGGTAAATCGAAGACGCCCAGGCGACGCTGTGCGGTGGATCGGCCGATATCTCCCCGAAGCGCCAGATAGGTCTCACTAGGGAGTCTTTGATCCCACTGCAGTGAAACCATCTCCAGGCGCGCTCCAGCGCCAGCGCCTGCCACCGACTCCGGAATGAGTCCGCGCCAAGCTTGATTGAAACCGGCAACCTGCGAGGGCTCGAGACGATAGCTCTGATCCAGGCCTACCCCGGTGAGAGAATGGGTGTAAGAAGCGCTGAAGGTCGACAACGGCCCCACTTTCCACGCGACTCCCGCTTTGGGGGACCACTGTTCCCGGCTCTCCTCCTCATCGAGCAGCGGCGCGAACCGATGGTTGGAGGGCATCCGAAGGTGGTCGAAGGTCAACCCTCCAAACAAGGAGAGGGAATCCAACACTTTCCACTGCGCATAACCATAGGCGCTCAGTCGCTGAAGACCGGGCTCCACATGCTGATCGAGGGGGGTCGGAAGGGCTGGAGCCTGATCCGCTAGGTTCGATTGACGGCTGGAGACATCAAATTCACCCCGCTGTGAGCGTCCGCCCACAATGAAAGTCCACGGATCCACCTGGGCGATATGCTGGAGCTCCAAGCTGTAGAGCTCCTGCTCGCTTCGATACCGCTGATCGACGCTGGTGCGCACGGTTCCAGTGACGGCTCCGCTCAGATCTTTGGACACCAGAAGGACCGGCTGAGCCGGATCTGTCGCAACCGACTCGTCCGCCAGTCGTCCGGCCAGAACGAGTGTGTGCTGTCCCGGTGACCATTGGTGATGAAAGCCAGCAAGGAGGAGTGGCTCCTGTTTTTCCCGAAAGCGGTAGCCTGGGCGGGACAGGGCTGGATCGGTTGGATCATACGCCCTCCCGAGATCCCCCCCTTGTGCGTCGTAGAGAACGGCCTGAACATACACCGAATCGTTGATTCCCAGCTGCTGCTTAAACTTGAAGGACAAGGCACGCTGCTCGAGAGTCTGATTGGCCCGTTGCCCGTTGCTGACGCGATAGTCTCCCTCCAAACTGTAGGCTAGATTTCCAAGGAGCCCGTACTGGGCCCCTGCTTGGAGCCAATCCCCATTGCTTGCATACTCCGTCAGAGAAACCACTCCCACCCCGTCCCGCTCAAACAGTCGTGAGTACTCTTGGGCTGAGACGGTTTGCGATAGAATGCCCGCACCCACAGGTGCCAGGAGATTGGCGATCAGATACTCTGTAAACCAGGGTGTCTCGTAGCGCAGATCCACCTGCCCTGGGTCACGCAAATCATTGTAGCTGTTGGCCAGGAAGAGATGCGCAGAGGCGTTGGCATAGTCGGTGTTGACGGCCTCGACCGCCTCCCTTCGGCTCAAATCCAAGAGCCCGGCGTCGCGATAGAGAGCACTTAAGTTCGCACCACGGACGGCCTGATCCTGATCGAGAAGATGGCGTGATCGATAGAGGCCACGGCTCTGGTTCAGCTCCTTCGACCTCTGGAGATGGCGGATACCTTGATTGATGCGCCCCCGTTGCTGATCCAGCAGAGCTGAGTAGAGCCAGGAGGTGGGATCATTGGGATCCATCTCGCGTGCAAGCTCCAACTCCTTGTCTGCACGCGCCCCGTCTCCCGCAGCGGAAAAGGCTTTTCCCAGATAACTTCGAAGGAGCGCACGCTGTGGTTCCACCGCGGCCGCGACCTCTAGATCCTGCAAGCCTGCCTGGCTTTGGCCTTGCCGTATCCGGCACAGACCCCGTCCAAGCCAGGCATTCCCAAGTCCTGGATCTAAATGGATCGCCTGATTGAATGTTTCTAGGGCCTCGGGAATACGATTCCTCGCACAGAGTTGAAAGCCTTGGAGGGTCACTGCTGCTGCGTGGAGCGGAGAGATCTCCAGGGCCACTTTCAAGGCGTCACTCGCCTCGGAAATGCGCGCGAACCCGAATTCCAATTCCGCGAGGCGAGCCCAGGCAAAACCGAAGCGCGGGGATGTTCGCGTGGCTTTCTGGGCTGCATGACGTGCAGCCTCCAGATCGTCCTGCCCTTGTAGGAAGTAGGATTCCGCCATCCATTCGCTGGCCAGCTCCGGCGCGGAGGAGGCGCTCGCTGGGCGCGTCTGCGCCTGTGTGGCGGCGATCATAAGCCGGAGGGCCCCGGCTAAGCGATTCGCGTTCGTCGTCACAGAGCGAGCCCCGTCAAGGCCGTCCATCAAGGCCTCCGCTTGTGGGGCCTGCCCAAGGCTTAACCACAGCGCCGCGAGATAGACCCGTTCCTCTGTGGTAACAGCGGTCCTGCCCGAAGGATACTTTGCCAGCGCGCCAACAAGATCTCCCGAACGGTAGGCGGAGAGAGATTCCTGCAGGAGGCCAGCCGTCTCAGCGTCAAGCGAGAGCTCCTCCGTGTCCAGAACGGCCGGATAGTATAGGCACCACTGAATGGCGTTGAGAGCGAACAGTGCGGGTGTCTGTCGGGGGGGGACTCCCGTCGCAGCGACCCCATCCTCCCCCTTCTGCAACACGACGCTGCCACGCTCGTTGCGCAGATCGACACGCCCGTCCACCATACGAATCGCAAGCCCGCCATCCTCCAACGCTTCAGCAACAAACTCGGTGCCCCGAACGGCAGCGGACGCGCTCCGGGAGTAGACCTCCACATCAGTCGGTGTGCCTCGATGGAAGAGGTAGAGCATTCCGTTGAGAATCCTCAACCCAAGTGAGGTTCCCTCCCCCGGAGGTCGCGAGATTTCCAAGGTGCTTAGCGGGGGCACTTGGATCACGCCCAGATGCTGCGTCCGGAGAAACAGTCGAGTGTGTCGGCCCGTCCGAATGCGGTCTCCCGGATAGACATTCTGAGGCATGCGGGTGGAGGCTAGAACCCAATCGGCCGCGCCGTTGGGAGCGACCCACCAGTTGGTGCCTTGCAATGCGATGACCTGAACACCGTTCGTGGGCACGAGGACATCCCCCTGATCATTGGCCTCAACGCTGAGGTGAAGGCTCATGGAAAGAAAGGCCCACAAAAACAAACGTTCAACGCCTTTCCGCGGCAGCCACCGCCAGGCGCAAAACCGTGAGCGTGTTTCCTTCCACCCTTTCCATCCTGGAGACAATGCATCCTTCATGGCGGGGAGAGGCTAGGGGGCGGTGCGAACCGTTCGGTAGAACAGGCTTGATCCCGTGCTCACGTTCCACAATGTGGGTTGGCTGGAAGCCCGAATCGGTCCGATCATGCGCCAGGCGGAGGCGGAATTCAAAGTGGGCGATGCCTCCAGAAGAACCGACCCGGCGGCTCGGCCCAGAAGTTGAAACGTCCTCTCAGTAGTAAGCGGTTGCCCTGTTGCTTCCTGAAGGCAGGGAGAGACGACGGACACTCCAGCAGCTCCTAGGAAAGTCGCGACGGTTCCCATGTGCCAGGTCACGGAATACTGGCCCGCATCCGAGTAGTTGAGGAAGGGGAGCCTAAGGCGGTCACCTGTCACGCCCGCGATCGTCCGTCCGTTGACCTGCCAGCGATAACTCCCATTCGAGAGGGGGGCGTGAGGCGCCGCCACAAGCGTCACACTGCTTCCCCGAATCTGCAACAAGGCGTTGGTGTTGTCGGCCAAGGTCACCAGATTGGTCGACAAGGACTCTCCCGTCTCATAACGAACGTTGAACTGGATGTTCGTGCCCCTCACCCCTCCGACGCTATCCACGACAGCCCGGTACACCGTGCCAGCGATGGCCGAGAAGCTAATCCGGCTGGTCCGCTCCGGCGAGCCGTTTGGCGCTAGGATCTCCTCACAAACTCCGAGAGTGTCGTTATTGCAATCCACCAGGGGTTCGTAAAGTTTGGTGCAGATGGAAAAGTTTTGGAGATATAAAGCCAAGACTGTGTCCACATCGCTGCCTTGAGTGTCGACAGTGCAGATACCATCGGAGGCCGCCACGAGTTGAAACCAACGTGAAGCACCGCCAGGAACTCCGCAATGGGCTGGTTCACATCGATCGACCGTTCCTGCGTTGAAAAACCGTTGATTGATGACCGTGCCGGCGGTGAGGGAGAAGCTTCCTCCCGAGCCAAGACCCATCAATCGGGGTCGAGCCGAAGCTGCGAGAAACACCGAGTCAATGTCTGGCATCTGAGCAATCTTGTCTCGTGAACGCACTTCAGGGTCGGGGCCGATCTCCAAATCTGCGGGCGGAGTGATCACGGAGCGTCCCGAGGCATTGGTCACACGCACTCGGTAGACGCCGAGACTGCTGTTCCCCACGGTCGCCCGCGTTAGCGTAGGGGCGGTTTCTCCTGGGAGTGATTGACCGTTGTGAAACCACTGGAAGGTCAGGCCGGGCTCGGGACGTGCGGTGACTGAAAAGCGAGCCGTTGCCCCTGCGAGGACTGTTTGCCCCTGTGGACGCGCGCTGACCACAGGCAGACGGTCTGCAGTGACCTCCAGCTTCCAATTGCACAGATAGGTCCCGGTTTCAGCGGTCACGCCGTCGATCGCGATGTGGTAGAGGGAACCAGCCTCCGCATTCCAGCGGATCAGGCTGGTATGAAATCCTCCCTCGTCATCGTCGCTGGCCAATTCAGTCAGGTGAGCGAGGTCGCTACCAGAATAGGCAGCGATCACGGTGTCGAGCGCACTGCCACGGGTGTCGAAGGTGACGATCCCACTGGCGGGAGCAGTCCAAGAATACCAAACTGAATTGCTCGTCTGCAGTCCAGAGTGCACAGGTTCGCCAAGCTCTCGAGTCGCGGCAAACATCACTCCCCTAATGCTGTTGCTGACGGCAGCGACCCGGGTGCCGTCGACAAAGCCATCGGCCCCTGGGAGAAGCTTGAGGTCTACAACCAAGGAAGCTTCGTCGCTCTGGAGTGTCCCCTCGGCATCGGAGACCGTGGCACGATAGCTTCCGCCATCCTCGATCGAAACGCGGTCTACCTCCAGGCAGGCATTGGTTTGTCCTGGGAGATTCACACCGTTCCTCTGCCATTGATAACGGAGCCCGGCTGATCCGGTCGCCTCGATGCACAGGCGGGTCGACGAGTCCAGCGGCGCGAGGACCAAAGGCGGCTCGACGCGAGCCGAGGTTGGTTGAGCCCGGAGGGGAGCCGCTGCGAGGTGAATCCAGAGTAGGACAAGCACTCCCAGCGACCGGAGCCGCAGCCAGAACAGATTGGATCCAGGGTTCATCAACTTCTCCAGCATGCGGCCCACTCATTGGGCCTGAGCGCCGCGTCGCAAACGTAAGGATGCAAATATGCATGAAATGGGATGCTCATCAAGCGGACATCCGTAGAGAGTTCGATCGTGTTGGGTCGGTCGGTGTGCTTTAGACAACCGCAAGATCCTAGAGGCCATCGCCCATTGGAGATTCCGGAAACGCGAGCGGAGGCTTACAGAAAAAGCGATGAAATCTACTTAGGCGGCCCCCGAAGACAGAAAGGAGTGTCGTCGTCCCTCTGTTTTATTCGGAGACTGGCAAGCTTGTTAGAGCTGGGAATGGCTTAGACAAGGGCCTGAGGTGAGGGCCTGTGACACCAAAATTTGCCCATTGCATCCTGACTAGAAAGCAGGCATATCTAAGACTTGGTTCGGGGCGTAGCGTAGCTTGGTAGCGCGCTTGTTTCGGGTACAAGAGGTCGTGAGTTCAAATCTCACCGCCCCGACCATTTTCTTTTCTTCTAAATTCCTGGAAGACTGCTTCTTCCACTTGGTTGATTTTGTGATGCTTAGGCTTTGGACCTAAAATCACTTGCTCTGGCCCAACCCGGGCAGCCTTAACTCGGGCACATCCAGTTGTTCACATCCGCCATCCGCACGGCTAATCACCATCGCATGAAGTGTCGCGGGGGTCCATTCAACACGGCCAGGACGTGTCGGGCAGCCAGACCAGTCAATCGGAGCCGTTGCTCTGCAGAGCCAGGGTTCCCCAGACCGAGTTCCTGCCCCCCGCAGATTTCAGTAGCTTGAACGTAGCCCTGTCTCGCTGCGAAGCAAATCGAAGAAGGTGCCGGAGCCCCATTCCGATTCCATTTTGCTCCGTTTCCGGCCTAAGTCACTCTATCGTCAGGAGGCTGAAACAAAGATTGGGGAGAGGGATGGGGATAGTCCTTGGGATTCCCTGGAGGGTGGGATCCTGCTAGGAGCCAAGGAGTGGGTGGAACAGATGCGCCGTGTGGTGAAGGGGGATGCAAAGGAGCAGCCCGAGGTCCGGAGGTTGCAGGTGCGCCCGAATTGGAAGCAGGTTGTCGAGGCGGTGGAAGCGGTGAAGGGAGA
>CAMAVD010000022.1 GCA_945861575.1 Akkermansia muciniphila | reverse complement strand
AACGAGAGGCACCACGCGCTGGGAAAGATCCGCCGGCAACCTCAACCCGACTGCCCGTTGCTGTCGAGCGGGTCATTCAGATTGCCCGCGCGATTCACTACGCCCATCAGCGCGGAATCCAGCATCGCGACCTCAAGCCCCACAACATTCTGATCGACGCCTCGGGTCGACCCTATGTCGGGGACTTTGGACTCGCTAAGTTTGCCGATCGCGACCTAAGCCTCACAGGCAGCACGGATGTCATGGGGAGCCCAGCCTACATGTCTCCCGAGCAGGTAGCCGGTGATGCCAAACACTTCACCACAGCGTCCGACATCTACGGATTGGGGGCCATCCTTTACGAGCTCCTTACCGGAAGGCCCCCCTTCGCTGCCGAAGGTCTCCCCGCCCTCCTCCGCAAGATTGCAGAGGAGGATCCGGATGGTTCACCCATTGCGGACCACGACCTTCGAACCGTCTGTCTGAAATGTTTAAGCAAGAATCCGGTTCAGCGGTATTCCTCTGCCGAAGCGTTGGCGGAGGAGTTGGAACGTTGGCAGCGAGGTGAACCGCTCCTGGCACGGCCCACCTCCGGAGCTGAGCGACTAGCGCGCTGGTGTCGGCGCCGCCCCGCACTGGCTTCCACCCTGCTGGCCCTTCTCCTGGCGGTGGCTGTCGGAATTCTCGGGATCACTCTTCAATGGCAGCGTGCTGAAAAGCATGCCTTCCACCGCGATCTGGAGCGCTACGCTGCCGATATGCAGGTCGCCTCGCAGGCCCTCGAAGGACACGACCTCGGCTTGGCGCGGCATATGTTGTCAGCTCAGCTGCCCGGGAAGGATCAGCCCGACATGCGTGGGCTTGAATGGCATCTGCTAAACCATCTTTGCCAAGGGCAACAGCAGACCGTGCTGACCGGTCATACCGCGACGGTCACCTGCGTCGCGCTCTCGCCGGACGGCCAGCTCGCTGCCTCGGGTGGAATGGATGCCACGGTGCATCTCTGGAACTTAAAAACCGGAGCTCGCATCACACCGAAACGATCCGGAGGAGGCGTCATCTGGTCCGTGTCATTCACACCCGACAGCCAGCGTTTGGCGAGCGCTGGATCCGACGGCAAAGTTCGCTTCTGGACCCGCGACGGCCAGCCGGCACCGGAAGCTCCCTTCGACGGAGTCAACGCAACCCTCTCCGCCGATGGCGAGCTTCTGGCGATTTCGATGTCTTCCCCCTTTCGCTACTTTCCCGCCGAGAAGGGAGTTCAGATTTGGAAGTGGCGTTCGAGACAGCTTCTTTTTCAAACCAATCTGGCAGTGAGACAGCTGGCATTGTCGACCGATGGACATTGGCTGGCCGGGGGCGGAGAGACTAAGGACATCCATCTCTGGAACCTTGACTCAGGAGAATCCCGACAACTGATCACCAGCGACTCCCCCTGGTCCCTCTCTTTCTCAGCCGACGGCACCCGGCTTGCGGCGGCAGGATTCGGCATGGGGGCGCGCGTCTGGGATTTGAGAGAGAAATCAACGCCTCCCATCAGCCTGGGAGGTCATCGATTCAAAGTCTGGGGGATTGCGTTCTCGCCGGATGGAAGCCGCATTGTCACGACCGGTTCAGATCGTACCCTGCAGATCCGCGAGATCGACAGCCTGGACCGCTCCTTGGTGCTCCACGGACACGACGACGAAGTATGGAATGCGGCCTGGAGCGCAGATGGAAATTATCTTTGCAGCGCAAGCAAGGACATGAGCCTCCGCCTCTGGTCCGCCCATCCCTCAGCTACCGCTCAAGCCATTCCAAGTCGCGTGCATTGGTTGCCGAGGTATTCGCGCAGCGGGGAACGCATGCTCACGCTGAACGATTCGAAACAGAGCCGATCGAAGCTCGTTTTGCGTGATGTCCGCAACGGAACAGTGATCGATGAATTCGAGAGCCGTTGGGGAGGCGGCTTTGGGAGCAACGGTGAAGACGTCGTGCTCTGGAACGATGGCACCTCCGGATTGGATATCTGGCAAGCCTCCACAGGCAAGCTCAGTCCCGGCCCAGCCTTGGAAGGACCGAAACAATCGGGCGAAGGGCGGATGTTTGCCATTTCCGACGACGGCTCGAGCCTGGCCGTAAGCTATGTGAACGAAACCATCGTGTGGGACATCGCGAATGGACGTCGGAAGGCGACAGTGCCCATGACCGGCAAGTATGATCCCCTCGCGATCGCGATCAGTCCGAGTGGAGATCAGCTCGCGCTCACGGTCCATTCACCTTACACCATCTGGCTTCACCATCTGGCCTCGGGCCGTACCCAGTTACTGAGCCGCCATACAGAAGAAGTGAAAGGACTCGCCTTCTCACCGGACGGACAGAAGCTCGCGAGTGCCGGAGTCGATCGAGTTGTTCGGCTCTGGGATACCGCGAAGGGGAGTCTCTTGGGCGAGATGATCGGCTACTATGAAGAAGCGAGCGGAGTGGCGTTCTCGCCCGACAGTCGCCTCCTGGCATCGATAGGATCCAAGCAATCCATCACGCTGTGGCATTTGGGCACACTGAGGCAGGTGATGTCGGTCACAGCCCCTGAAGCCAGCGATCGGATCACCTTCTCCCCCGACGGACAAGCCCTCGCCTACAGCGCTGCCCCCGGGGTGATCCGATTCCTTGCGAGCCCCAAGTCTCCGAACAATACGAGATCCAACGTCTCCCGGTGACACGCCCCTCAGGTAAGTGGTATCTCGTCAGCGAGGCAGCCGTCACCGCAGAGGATCTTGGACCCGCGGCTCAGACCGAAGGGGATCCAGATCGAAGCCGAACCCACACCGCCCCCGGTTTTTGGATTTCCCATCGCCGGTGCGCGCGCCTAGGCTCCCACCCATGCCTTCTGATGCCCCGCGTCTTTCCTCGCCGCGCTCTGTGGCGGGCACTCTCATTCTCACTCTCGCTATGGCTGGCTGCGCAACTCATCAACCTGTCTGGCCGTCGGCACAACAGCTGCCGTCACAGCCCACCCCTCCCGATCCTCTGGTGATGCTGAACGGAAAAACCGTCGCCTCACCCACCCAATGGACCCAGGAACGTCGGCCGGAACTCAAGGAACTCTTCCAACGCTACATGTACGGCTTTCTCCCCCCCACGCCGAGCCGCACACGTTTCGAAAACGAGGGGGTCTATACCGACGCCCTAGACGGCAAGGCTACTTTGAAGCTGATCAAAATCATCACGGACACCGAGGGCGCTCCCGTCATCCATCTCTTGCTGCTGGTGCCCAATCACAAAAAGGGCCCGGCTCCCACCTTCCTCACCATGAATTTCTGCGGCAATCACGCGGTAATGACAGATCCCCGAGTGCCACTGACACAGGGCTGGGTCTACACCAGCTGCGCCGGATGCGTGGACGGCCACGCGACCGAACCGGGACGCGGATCGCAGGCAACAGATTGGCCGGTCGCAGAGATCATCGACCGCGGGTATGCCTTCGCCGCCTTCTGCAGCAGCGATATCGACGCGGATCGCAAAGAGGTATCCACCGGCGTCTACGCTTGGCTGGCGACGCACTGGAAGCGTCCAGAACTCGCCGAACCCGCACATCGAGGCTCCATAGCCGCCTGGGCCTGGGGCTTCCATCGATGCATGGACTACCTCGCCCACGACCCGGATATCCAGCCCAAGCGCATTGCTGCCGTCGGACACAGCCGCAACGGTAAAACCGCCCTGCTGGCGGCCGCCATGGACGAGCGCATCGCTCTCGCCATTCCCCATCAGGCCGGCTGCGGCGGCTCAGCCCCCAGCCGAGGGACTGTTGGTGAGTCCATCAAGCGCATCAACACAGCCTTCCCTCACTGGTTCAATGAGCGGTTTAAGGACTTCAACGATCAGCCCGATCGCCTCCCCTTTGACCAAAACGCTTTGGTGGCGCTCTGTGCTCCCCGGCCTGTCCTGTTCTCCAACGCCAAGGAGGATCAGTGGGCCAATCCCGACGGCCAGTTTGAGATCCTCAAGGCAAGCGATGGCGTCTATCGCTTCCTCGGGACCACAGGCCTGGAGACCAACCAGGTCCCCGGAATCGGAGTTCTGAGCTCTGGACGCCTGGGTTACTACATCCGCGAAGGCAAACACTCCATGACCCTGGGTGACTGGCGAATTTTCCTGCAATACGCCGACAAACATCTGTAGCCGCCCTGCAATCCCTCAGACATCCTGACCTCGTGCGAGAGCACCTAGGCAGGAGTGGAACGAGGATGAGCCAAAGCGCAGGCTGTTTTCAGGCTTTCCCTGAGCCTGGCGGGAGCGACCTCAACGAAGCTTTCTGCACGGGGCGAGGATCAGGGTCTTCTTCGAACCCCGAACGTTGGATCTTGGGGTCGCCCTATTGCTTTCTGTGTGGCTGGCGCCACCGTAAAACGTGGCAAGCCTTTGCGTCCTTCCCGCGCCTTTGCGTCGATGTCTGTGTCTGGGGGGGAAGTAACGCAAAGGCGCGGGTAGGACGCCAAGACGCCAGCAAGAAGGAGGGGGGAGCGGAACCCTGGTCGGGAATACCGCAAGGCAGGGGACCTGGCCAAACGACTGACATGTCTCCTCGTGCAATGACAACCTAAAGGAGGGGAGGCCTCGTTACCTCGTTTCCTGTATGTGCCGAAGGGAGCTTGATCCGCTCCAACTCAAAAAACGCCCCCCCTGGCTACCACTCGGCTATCGCCAAGTGGGCTCAGCCTGATTCCACTCTACGTCAGGAGTTCTGAGGCTCATCCTGGGAATGCGAGTTGCCCGGCACTCGTATTTTGAGGTTGTGGCGGGTTTTGCAGGAATGTCATATGTATGCGTATGAATTCCGCTGCCGGTCCTAAGAGTCCTTTGACGCGAACGCAATGGCTGATCTGCATTCTGGCGTCGATCGGCTTTGCCTTCGACATCTACGAGCTCTTGATGCTGCCATTGATCATCAAGCCCGCGCTGGCGTCTCTGGGTGGGGTGGGGGCGGACGGCCTCGCGCTGCTCGTTCCCGGCAAGCCGGAGTACACCCAATGGGCGCGCATGTTGTTCTTCGTTCCCGCCATTTGCGGAGGCGTCTTTGGCCTCTTGGGCGGCTACCTAACGGATCGACTGGGTCGGCGCCGTGTGTTGACAGCGAGCATCCTCCTTTACGCGGGCTCGGCATTTGCGGCGGGCTATGCCACCACGCTCCCCCAGCTACTCCTCTTCCGCTGTCTTGTATTTATTGGTGTTTGTGTTGAGTTTGTGGCGGCGGTGGCCTGGCTAGCCGAGCTGTTCCCCGATCCGGAGCGACGCGAGAAAGTCCTCGGCTACACTCAAGCGTTCTCCTCGCTGGGAGGTATCCTGGTAGCGATAGCCAACAAGGGGGCTGTGGACTACAGCGCCAGTTTGCCCGCAATCCACGGCGCGCATGAAGCCTGGCGATACACCCTCATCTCCGGTTTGCTACCAGCCATTCCCCTACTTTTGATCCGCCCCTTCCTCCCGGAATCGCCGGAGTGGAAGAGACGCAAGGATGCGGGACAACTCAAGCGCCCAAGTCTGATGGCCCTGTTCAGCCCGGAACTGCGTCAAACCACGATCGTCACCATGCTCTTGTTCGCTGCCAGCTATGGCGTGGCGTTCGGAGCAATTCAGCACCTTCCGCAGATCCTTCCGGGTCATGTGGACATCAAGGCGGGGGCGAAAGCCGCGCAAGATCAGCTCATCGAGGAAGCCAAAGCCGCTGGCAAGCCCGCACCAGCACCGAAGGCTCTGGCGGCAGCCGCCGCGAAGGCCAACGAAGGCCGGATCGCCACCGTGCAGCTCTGGCAGGAGATGGGTGGCTTGGTCGGACGATTCCTCCTGGCCGTTTTAGCCGTGAAGATCCTCTCCCGTCGAACCTTATTGCGGGTCTTTCAGCTCCCTTGCCTCCTGTTCGTACCCGTGCTCTTCTGGCTCCTGTCCCAGAACCTTTCCAGCGCGGGCAGCCTTGATTCCTTCAAGATTGGAATCTTCGTCGCAGGATTGCTGACCGTCGCTCAGTTCAGCTTCTGGGGGAACTATTTGCCCCTGGTTTACCCCGTGCATCTGCGAGGAACCGGGGAGAGTTTTGCGGCCAATATCGGAGGTCGCATCCTGGGAACCTCTGCAGCGTGGTTCACCATCACACTCTCCGAATCCGTCCCTCCGAATCCCGCCAAATTTGCGGCCATGGGAGCTCTGGTTGCCGGGGCATTCCTCGTCATGGGTGCGATCGTTACCCGCTGGCTACCGGAACCCGGGCCTGAAAGTGCGCAAGATTAGGTGAAGTTTACCAGTAGGACACCCGTCAGATCCTAGCATTGCCGTTTTGACAAGAAGCCCGGTCTATGAACAATTGATCCATGAACACTCTCTCCAACATTCCAGCCGCCCTCTTGGTTGTGGCCCTGGCCATCAGCCCTGCTCAGCAGGCGTTCGCCAAGGTTGATTTCGCCAAAGAGATCCTCCCGATCCTCCAGCAAAATTGCTTCAAGTGTCATGGCCCAGAGAAGCAAAAGGGGAAACTCCGCTTGGATTCCAAAGAGGCCACCTTCAAAAAGGAAGGCATCGTTACTGCGGGCAATCTAGAGAAGAGTGATCTCTACCACCGTCTGACCTTACCCAAGGGCCACGACGACGCCATGCCGCCAGAAGGCGATCCTCTTTCCAAGACCCAAGTGGACCTGATCAAAGCCTGGATCACTGAGGGAGCGGACTGGCCCGCCAGTGTGGCGGCGGCGGTCGCAGCACCTGTAAGGCCCAAGACGGGAGTGGAGGCTTTGGGGGAACATAAGCCGACCGCTGAGGAGCAGAAGGCGGTGGAGAAGCTCCAAGCCGCCGGGATCAATGTGCTGCCGGTCGCCATGAACCTCAACTGGAAGGATGCAAACCTGAGTCTCCTCGGGACCAATGTCACGGATGCCACCCTCGCTCAGCTCAAGGATATCAAGGGTTTGGTAAACTTAAATTTACGGAACACCAAGATCACCGACGCCGGGCTGGTCCACCTCAAGGCTCTCCCCAACTTGATCTCTCTCAACCTCGCCGGCACTGCCGTCACCGACGCCGGGCTCAAGAACCTTACTGGCCTGTCGAAGTTGGAATATCTCAACCTTTACGGCACCGCGGTGGGCGACGCAGGCCTCGCGCATCTCCAAGATCTGAAAAGCCTCAAAGCCCTCTACCTCTGGCAAACCAAAGTGACCGATGCCGGGGTCGCAGCGCTGCAGAAATCCGTACCTGCCCTCAAGCCGAACCGGGGCGTCGATCTGGCCGCTCTTCTGAAAAAGGAGGAACCCAAAAAGGACGAGAAGAAGGACGCGAAAAAGGAAGAGCCCAAGAAAGAAGAGCCCAAGAAAGAAGAGCCTAAGAAGGTGGAGCCTAAGAAGGTGGAGCCTAAGAAGGAGGAGCCGAAAAAGGTGGAAGCCAAGAAGGACGACAAAAAGTAGTCCCCGCAGGGGCTCAGCTCACATAGCGGGGCTGAAACACCGGGCCAAGTCCGTGTTTTTCCATGAGCTGGACGAAGCGCTGCACGCCGCGCTTCTCGTCCGCACCTAGGTGGTAGTGGATATGCCAGCCTAGGTAGTCCTTTCGGAAGTCCAGGTCGTAGTCCGTCCGACTCGCGATCAGGTTCTCCAGGGTATCCATCCCGAAGTCCCTGGCTTCCCGAAGCAGGCGACGGAGCCGAGTGTTCTCCACGCCCCGACGCAACGCCCAAACGGCGTACACGAAGGGGAGACCGGTCATCTCGAACCAAGCCGTTCCCAGGTCCCAGAGCTCATACCCGCTTTGCGCTCGGGAGAAATCGATCGCGGCATTTCCGATCAGTAGAACGTGATCATGCCGCGCGGCATCCTCGTAAGATGGGAGCACTTTGTATTCAGGGATAATCCCCTGCTCCCCCAAGAGCACCCGTAACAGATTCACACTGGTCAGGGAAGCGGGATCACAATAGATCTCTTTCATCTCAGAGAGAGGGGTGCGATGGGCCACAAAGACACTCCTCACCTCGCCTAATGAGGCCACAGCGATCCCGTCCAGGATATCGTAGCCGTCATGTTGCAGCACTTCGGTGATGCTAACCAAGGCGGCATCCAGATCGCCCTGTCGCAGCTTTTCCGCCAGCTGGGCGGGCAGAAGAAACTCGACCTCTTCTTCCAATCCACGCGTCAGGGGAACAGCGTTGAGATACGGTACAGAACCCACCCGGAAAGGTTTCAGGGAATCTTGAAGCTCCGACTCTCTTTGCAAATCGATCGCGCGACGCTCCCGCTCGGCACGAAGAGCCAACTCCTCTGCGGTCTCTTTGTTCGCCATCCGTAATTTCGGCAGTTCATCACCCGGCAACATGTGGGGATGACGCTAGCAAGCCGCCTCAGCAAGGACACGTACAATTTGGGAGCTGAACCCGGTCACCCCCACGACTGCTTGCTCAACTCGCGGCGGACTTAGGATTTCCGTGGGAGCGAATCACCTGGTAAAACGTGTCGCGTTGCACCGGCTCCCGGCCCGCCTCGCGGATCGCTTGAATCATATCGGTCTCTGTCTGCAGTTGCGGTGTTTTCGATCCGGCCATGTGGAAGATGTGCTCTTCGAGAATCGTCCCGTGGATATCGTCAGCCCCGTAGCTTAAAGCCACCTGAGCCAGACGCATTCCCAGCCCCACCCAATAGGCGGTTATATGGTCAAAGTTGTCGAGATAGAGACGGCTGATCGCCAGGGTGCGCAGGGAGTCAAAACCGCTGGGAGCCGTTTTGACCTCGATGAGATTATTGTCCGGTTGATAGGCCAGCGGAATGAAACCGGTGAACCCCCCGGTCTCGTCCTGGAGGGCACGCAGCTGCCTCAGATGGTCAATTCGGTCTTCAATCGATTCCACATGCCCATAGAGCATGGTGCATGTGCTCCGCCCACCCAACTGATGCCAGACACGATGCACTTCAAGGTACTCCTCGGCCGACTCCTTCCCCTTGGCGATAGCGGAGCGGACGGATGGACGAAAGATCTCGGCGCCTCCGCCTGTAAGAGAATCCAGTCCGGCCGCCTTCAGTTCTTGGAGCGTGCCGCGCAGGGTCTTCTTGGCCTGCCAGGCAAGATGCAGGATCTCGATAGCGGTGAAACACTTCAACTGCAGCCGGGCGTCGAGCGCCTTCAGCGAGCGCAGCATGTCGAGATAGTAGGAGAAAGGGAGGGAGGGATGCAGCCCTCCCACGATATGGAGTTCGGTGATGCCGATGGACAGAGCTTCGCGAGCTTTCTGGACGATCTGCTCCACGTTTAACTCAAATCCGTCTTGATCCCTTTTCTTGCGGGAGAAGGCGCAGAACTGGCAGCTGAGAATGCAGTAGTTTGAGTAGTTGATGTAGCGGTTGAGAATATAGCTGGCGCGGTTGCCCACCTTGCGTTGACGCACGATGTCGGCCAGAGACCCAAGGGTATTGAGATCCCGACTGCGGAAAAGGCGGAGAGCATCGTCCTCGCTCAGACGTTCGCCCGCTCTCACCTTGTCGTGAAGATCGGCCAAATCACTGCTCTGCAAGAGGAGATGATTCATCGTTGAACGCGAAAGAAGCCAGGGAAGGCCACCTCGGCTACGACCACTGTCAGGAAGACCGCGCTGACCAGCGCGTTCAGCTTGAAGAAGGCGGTATTGACCCAGTTCAAGCTGCGGCGGCGGGCCAGCCAATGCTCCAGAAGCAAGCAGATCAGAATCAGGCCCATCCCCACAAAATACGGAAGCCGAAAGCGCACCAGAAGGCCAAAGACCGTAAGAAGGATCCACATGATGACATGAGACAGAAACGCAGCCATCAAGGCATTTTTGGGACCCCAAGCCACCACCAACGAGTGCAGTCCCTGTTTACGGTCGAAGTCGTGATCTTGGATCGCGTAGATGATGTCGAAGCCGATCAGCCAAAATACCACCGCCACCGCCATGAACACCGGCTCCCAGGAAAAGGAGCCCGTCACCGCAAGCCAGGCACCGATAGGAGCCAGCGCCAGTGCCAAGCCCAAATACACATGGGTGTAGTCCGTAAACCGCTTGGTCAGGGAGTAGAAGCAAACCACGCCCAAAGCCACGGGCGAAAGGTAGAAGCAGAGAGGATTGATCAACCATGCGGTGCCCACCAAACCGGCCGCACTGAGAGCCCATAGACACCAGGCGCTGACAAGCGACACGGACCCAGCCGGAAGATGACGGCGGGCGGTGCGTGGATTGAGGGCGTCAAAGCGGCGATCCACAATGCGGTTGAACGCCATCGCGCACGTTCGTGCGCAGAACATGGCGGACACGATCAGAAGGAAGATCTGCCACCCTGGCCAGCCATGGGAAGCCCGGGCGGCAATTGCCATAGACGCCAGGGCAAACGGGAGGGCGAAAACCGTGTGACTGATCTTCACGAACTCGGCCCAGAGGAGTAACTGTTTGAGAGGACTGCGCATGCGACAAAGGAGACGATCGCTTATTCCTCCTCCGCACGCCAGCGCGGGGAAAGTGTGTTGGGGATGGGCAGATGATCAAGCACCCGGGAAACTACGGTGTCCACAACATCCATTATGGACTGCGGTCGGTGATAGAAATGAGGGTTGGCGGGTATCAAAGTTGCACCTGCCAGCAGGAGAAGCTCGAAATTCTTCACATGGATCAGGCTGATCGGAGTCTCCCGGGGCACCAGGATCAGCTTGCGATTCTCCTTCAACACCACATCTGCCGTTCGCAAAAGGAGATCGGAGCCGTGTCCATGCGCGATCCGACCCAAGGTTCCCATCGAGCAGGGGATAATCACCATGGCATCACAGACACTCGAACCGCTGGCAAACGGAGCATTCATGCTCTTAAGGCTGTGGGTCTGCACGCCCTCACG
This sequence comes from Akkermansia muciniphila, assembly GCA_945861575.1. Classification (GTDB taxonomy): domain Bacteria; phylum Verrucomicrobiota; class Verrucomicrobiia; order Limisphaerales; family UBA11320; genus UBA11320. The sequence continues at coordinate 24,323 of CAMAVD010000022.1, read as the reverse complement.
AAGTCTCAAACCCTCGGGCAACTCCTCCTGAAGCACCTGATGCGCGTAGCTGCTCAGGATCAGATGCACCTGATGTTCCACAGGATCCAGATGGTCCAGTAGCCTCTGGGCATACAACGCCCCGCTGGCCCCGGTGATGGCGACCACGATTTTCATAAAAAGCCGGAAGGATCCGTCAATGTCATCAAGCGACCAATATGGCCAAGAAATGCCTCGGGGGCAAGGGCTGGTCAAATGAGGTTTGATCTGGGAAGGAACAGATGTTTGGATGGCCTTCTACCACATGAAGACAACGCGACTCCTCGGACTCCTTCTCTCCTGCCTTTTCCAGGCATCAACGCTGCAGGCGGCTGAACCCAGCCGTCCTGTGCCCAAAGGATACAAGCTCCAGTACGAACAACGGTTTCAAAACGAAGCTTCCCTCAAAGATTTCAACTTCTCCGACGCAAAGGCCTGGCGCTACGCTCAGGACAAGGAGGGCGGCTCACTGGAGCTGCATGGGAAAAGCCAATACACCCCCAAGCACCGATCCCCCTTCAACATCGCCCTGTTGGCTGATCGCTCGTTCGAGGACTTCGTTCTGGAGGTGGAGATCCAGTCCACGGTCAAACCCTACGCCCATCAGGATCTTTGCCTGTTCTTCGGCTATCAGACGCCCGAACATTTCTATTACGTCCATCTCGCCGCAAAGCCAGACCCCATCAAAGCTGAGTCCCACGCCCATGACATCTTCCTCGTAAAGGATGCCCCACGGCTGGCCGTTGCAAAAGAAGTCAGCACCGGAATTGCCTGGGGGGAAAAGCTTTGGCACAGCGTGCGGATCGAACGGAATGCTTCGATGGGCACCATCCGCGTTTTCTTCAACGGAAGTAAGGAGCCCATCATGCACGGGGCCGACACGACCTTCCGATCCGGTCACCTGGGGCTGGGATCCTTCGACGACAAAGGAAAGTTCCGCAACCTGCGAGTATGGGCCCCGTCTGCAAAGCATAAGAAAGCCGAGTTCTTCAAACCAAAATCCGGCAGCCGGATTTTGGGTGCTAGCAGGCCGACATCCAAACTTCTCCAGGACCAAAGAATAGCCCTGGTGGGCACTCCGTGGAACGATGTTCAAAGATAGACGGCCTGCTAGCGTCGCCTCAGATCCAAGCGATGATCCACCCGCTTGGTTTGCTGGTATTCCAATGCAGGCAGGTCGGTAAGCGTCGGGGACTCCGTTTCCAAGATGAGCGCCTTCGCCATGGCCTGAAGAGCGGTCCAACGCGGCCATTCTATCGGCGGTGAATGTGAAATCTGTCTCAGAAAACTTCGCCACTCGATAATCATGCGATCAATATCTCCCACCCCAAGAAAGGGACGCACCCACTGAGACTTGCTCAAGGGGTTTCGGTGGACTGCGGCCACGATCTCCTCGGCACCCGACCCATACTGGGTAGGAAGCCCGTTCTCAAGATAGCCCGGTATCGTTTGCATCCCATACGCCTGATGACATGCAACCGCCAGTCGACCTGCCCAGCGGTTCTCATCTCCGCAGAAGCGATACCCGGCGTCCAGGTCGGCCAGATCATAAATGAGCTGATCGAGAGAATAGCTCTCGTCCTCGAGAGCTGCGGCCACGGCGAGGCCATCGCCCTGTGCAAAAAAGCTCACCAACTCCCCTCGACGCGTCGGTCGACCGCCGGCATCGACCAAACCCAATCGACGCCACATCATCGCCACTCCCGTCGCAGTTCCTAGCTTTCGGCAGACAGGCGCCACGGCGCAAACCCCACAATCCTCGGGCGGCACATCCCGCTCCACCGGACGCCAAAGCGCTGTCCCATAGCGATCCACCATCACCTTCACTGGTTGATCCGCTAGCGACAAGAACGCGGTAATCGTCAGCTCACTCTTCTCCACTCGAAGCAGCGGCAGCCGTTTCTCCGCCAGTTCGCGAGCCAAAATCGGTACCACATCTGAGTCCCATCGAGCCTGGGTCGTCTCACGGCCATTCCAGTCGGTAAGTCGGCGGGTCCATTTAGTCAGATGCACCTTCCCATCAGGAAGAATATCGGCAACCGTGAGAGTCCGTCCCCAGAGGGCCTGTCCATCCTTCTGATCAACTCGGGCAAGCCCTCCAATTCCGAGCTTCTCGAGAGCGCTGGAAATGCTCAATACAGGCACCCATTCGCAGACGCCTTCTCTCGCACGCGATGCCTCGGAGGGTGCAAGAACCTCCCCAGCGGGCCGCTCCGTGAACTTGCCCACCCGCTCCCATTCTCCGCGCGAATTTAAAAACTCCCGCACCCGACGGCGTACGTGTCGAGCCCGCTCGGCATCGGTCGCCAGCCCGCAAGGCGTGTTGGGATTCTTAAGAGATTCCTCCACCCCCAGCCAGATCGGCTTGGTGGTAAACAATCGTTCCTGAGCCCGCACGGCCGCAGGAAAAGGATCAAGGCCCTGTTGCACCGCAGCACGCATGAGGCCTAACAAGGCCCCCCAGTCCACCTGAGCCGTGCGGCTGAGATGAGCGGCGTGTGCCTCGAACATGCGCACGCCATTGGGAGTCACGAGCACATAGCCCACCTCATCGATCCCCCGGCGCCCGGCGCGCCCAAACATCTGTAGGAGTTCATCCGAAGCGAGCGGATGCTCGACGTGGTCCCTTCGGTAAGAGGCTCCCGCGAGCGCGACCGTGCGCAGCGAGAAGTTGATCCCGGCCGCCAAACCCATGGTGGCCACCACTATCCTCAACTGGCCCGCCTTTGCGAGCGGTTCAATCAGTCCCGCACGGGCACCATAGCTCAGCCCGCTATGATGAAAAGAGATCCGATTCTTCAACAACTTCGAAAGAAAGTCGCCTGCCAGATTCTTCTGTTCGAGTGTCAGAGTGAGCGGATTGGGCGTGGGCAGGGACCGGGACAGCTCAGCGGCCAGCTCCTCTGCGGCCTGCCGTCGGGGAGCAAAGATCAGGATCGGTCCCATGCCTTCCATCAGCGCGCGGGCGATCATGCGTGGCCAGTTGCCCTTGATCTCGGAGGGAAGCGAGTGACCCAGTCCATTCGCATCCACCTCCTCCAATGGGACGGGACGCTCTCCAAATTTTATCAAGGTCGCCGCACGGCCCAACCGTGTCAGCCACTTCACCAGGTCCTGGGGATTGGCCACACTTCCGCTGAGCAGGAGCAGCTGCGTATGGGCCGGAGCCAGGGCGATCGCCAGCTCATAGTTCAAACCCCGATCCTGATCTCCCAGCATCTGGTATTCATCAATGACTAACAGGGTCGGACCTTCCCCACGAATCAGCCGATTCTTCTGGGTCTCGAGTGTGGCAACGATCACAGGGGCTTCCAGATTCTGCGCCAGGTCCCCGGTCGCAATGCCTACGTTCCACCCCCGAGCCCTCCACTCCGCAAGCTTGTCGTTCGCCAAGGCGCGAGTTGGGACCGTGTAGATCGCCTGGCCTTTCGGGCGTCCCTGATTTGCCCAAAGCTCGAAAACCAGAGTCTTTCCAGACCCCGTCGGTGCCTGCACCACCACATCCCGCCCTGCACGCAAGGCGGACACCGCCTCCTGCTGCCACAGATCAGGGACAGACACACGATTCAAACCCTCGTGTTCAGAGAGAATTCCAGAAAACGGCTGCACGCAGTCCACTCTAGCAGCGTTTAGGACCTTCCCCAAAGCCTTTTGAGGCAAGCGACACCATGAGATACCCCTGCAAGACGAGGCGGCGTACTACTTAGTGCTGACAGCGACGACGCTGGAGGAAGAATAGATGGGGTCCATCTTGGGGACAAGATGGCGGGCAACCACCGTGATGCTCGCGTAACTCGGAGTATTGGTGCCCCAGCGGAGAGCCATCCTATAGCCCAGCCCGAGAGTTGAAGTCGTCGCGAACGGCTTGAGCTCCGACGGGGCGTAGATCCAGATCTTAAGCGGAGTTGCAGAGCCAATGCCCGACTCTTTGACCACACCGTCAAACATCAGGATTTCCAACGCTCCGCGCGTGATGGCAAGGCCTTTGGCCTTATCGGCTGAGCTACCATAAACGCGCACCTCAAACCCATCCAAGCCCGGTTCCCGATCGAGATTCAGTGCGACAGGGACCGTGAAGAGATGCAGCTCATCGATACCTCCACGACCCCCTCTGCCTGGGCTCCCGGAGGACGACGTGGCAGCGACCGCGTTGGACAGGACCAACGCAAGGCTAAGGGACAACGCCCATTGGCAAAGGATTCGATTCATCGTGAACGCATTAACGGACTAGCGCTTCGAACGACTCGACTGGGCCGGGGCGGAAGGGAGCGCATTCGTCGTGTTCGGGGGGAAGAGCGGATCCAGAAGAACATGCTGCAGCGCATCCCGCTTGATCTCCTCCTTGATTCGTGACTTGGACAACTGCTCACGGGTGACATCCTCAAGGGAACGGGACCCGGGAATGGTGTTCTCGGTGGAGAGCACCTGGGGCGAGAGCAGGATCAATAACTCCTTGCGCTCGCGATTGATCTTGGTCGTCCGGAAAAGACGACCTAGTCCTGGTATATCGCCCAGCAGCGGAAGCTTTTTCACGCGCTTGTCGTCCGTCGTTGCGATCAGACCTCCGATGAGAATCGTCTGCCCGCTCTGGACCGTAACGGTTGTATTCGCTCGTCGTTGATTAATTACGGGGACGATGGCGGACTTGTTGATCTCCACGGACGAACTGCTCAAGGCGCTATTGGTAGTTCCAATTTCCATCTTCACGAAGCCATCCGGGCTGATCTTGGGAGTCACTGAGAGGTTGACGCCCACATCTTCATATTTGAAGGAGTTGATAGTGTCACCTCGCTCGGTGACACGGCTGTCTGTAATCAGCGGAACCCGCTGGCCGATGTTGATGGAACCAGGCTTGTTGTCGGCAGTAACGATTTGAGGGCGACTCAGGACTTCCAGCCGGCCCTCATCCTTCAGGGCACGAAGCAGGAAGCTGAAATCGGTCCCTGAAACCGCTGTCGAAAAGCCTCCAGCACTGGTCAAGGCGTCCTTCACTCCAAAGTCCGTGCCGATCCCGTAGGTGACGTCGCCACGCTTACCGTTGTGGCTCCACTCGACGCCCAAATCGCTAAGAGCATCCAGCGTGACCTCAGCGAGTAGCACCTGGATGAGCACCTGAGGTTGAGCACGGTCCAACTCCTCGATCAATGCGCGAAGCTGCACGAAATACCTGGGGTCTGCGGACACCAGAAGGGTGTTGCTGAGCGGCTCGGCGATGACTGCGACCTCGCGCTCCAGAAGGCGCTGGGTTGTTCCCACGGCGTCTGCTCCCAGGACGGAAGTGATCTTGGTTCTCTCCTGATCTAGAAAACCACGGAGTGCTTTCTCGACATCGGAGGCTTGAGTATTCTTCAAGCGCACCACCTCGGTCTTACGCTCGTTGGCAGGTGTCGCATCGAGCGAGTCGATGATCTGCGAGACCAGATTGACGTAGTGCTCTGTACCCCCGACCAAGAGGCTGTTCGTGCGGGCATCTATGGTCACAGTCAACGCGTTCTGCTCCGCAGTGCCCAGGGTGGCGGATGCCATCGGCTCATCCACATCGCCAGAACCATCGGCCTGCGCTTTGAGGCGAACCAGGGTGTACTGAATCGACCGCTGGGTTCCGGTCTGAGCGGAGCTCTGGGTCATTCGAAACAGCTGCATGAGGAGTTGCCCCATCTGATGGGCATCCGCGTTCTGAAGTGGAAAGACTTTGATCTTGGCCTGCTGCGGGGAACCGGCATCCAGACGCTCGATGATCTGCTCCAGCAAACCCATGTAATCGACGGGACCGCTCACAATCAGGGAGTTCATCCGGGCATCAGGCGTGATCAGCACGGCCTCCTTCAATGCCGCGCTTATGAGTTCCTTCCCTTCGGCGTTGCGGGTGATGAACTGGAGGACAGACTGAGCGTTCGGGCTCTGTTCACTCAAAGGAGTGGGTTTGGTGTTGAGCGCCATGTTGAGCATGGTTGAAAGGGCCTCAGCCTTCGCGTTCTTCAACGGAAAGACCTTAATTTCACTGACGCGAGCCACTTGCTCGGTGTCGAGCTTCCGCACCAGCTCGCCGATTCGTCGGGCGTCGACCTCCCCGCAGGACACCACCAGCCCATTGATTCGCTCGTCCGCATTGACGGTCACAGGCAAGGTGGTTCCGACGGTCCCTTCACGGAACAAACCTTGAACGACCGTCGCTACCCTCCGGGCATCCGCCTTCGCCAAGGGAAACACATGGATCGAGAGACCCGTCTCGGCGGGCTCGCTATCGAGCCGCTCTACCAAGGACTCCACCGTACTCATGTCGTCCACACCCGCTCCCACCAGCAATGCATTCACCCAGGAGTCTGCCACGATGGTGATCGGATCCACCGGTTCGCCCCGCACCCTCGGCGGCCGATTCTGCACGATCTGCTGCATGGTGCTTTGCAGTTTCAAAGCGGTGGCTTTTTTCAGAGGAAACACGCGGAAATTCATCCGAGCAAAGACACTCTCCCCATCCAACTGCTGGATCAATCTATCCGCCAGATCAAAAGCCTCCTTACCTCCGGTAATCAGAAGGGTGTTCATGCGATCGTCGGCAATCACACCGACTGGAATCTGCCTCTCATTGGCGTTGGCCACCACCGTGTCACCGGTGCGCTTGGCTCGAAAGAACTCCTCAAGAGTGGTGGCGAGGCTTGTCGCTCTGGCCTTCTTCAAGGCATAGACCTTCACCCCTGCGGACTCGGCGGATTCTTTGGTGTCCACCTTCTTGATCACCTCGCGCACAATGGCAAGGTTCTCTGGGCTCGCGCTTACCATCAGCGTGTTGCTGCGGGAATCCACACTGATGGACAGCACATCCTTGGCAGAGTTGCTCTTGATAGGAGCGTTGGGCGGAAGACCGGGACGGTAGAGCCCTTGCTCCACCAGGGTCCTTAGGATCGTGGAAACTCTCTGCGCATCCGCGTAGGTGAGAGTGAATGTTTCCAAAATCCCTCCGGCGATGGTCGGCTCGGCATCCAGCTTCTGAACCAGACCTTGGATAAGTTCAAGATTCTCACGGCTGGAGGAAATGATCAGGGCATTGTTTAACGGGTCGGGTTCGATCTTGATCTGCTCGCTGGGGAGCGGAACTTGGCCCGGTAGGGCCATCGCCCGCAAACGGGCCGCGAAGATACCTTCCACCACTGCCGCCACTCGGGCGCTGTCGTTGTGCTTGAGCGGGACTACACTGAGGGTCAAGGCCGGGTTCTCCATCTTAACGTCCAACCGTTTGAGCAGATCGTCGATTGCCACATTGTCCTCTTGGTTTGCGGTCACGAGGAGGCTGTTGCTGCGAGGGTCGGCCAGGATTACCGGCTTGTTCCGCTGTATGTCGCTGGAACGTGCCGCAGCATAGCGCTGCTCGAAGAGCGTGACCAGGGTGGACGCCAACACTCGCGCGTCGGCCTGCACAACCGGAAGGATCCGAATCTGACCGCTCAAGGCAGGACCCGCTTTGTCGAGTTGCTTCGCCAAGGACTCCACCACCTCGAAGCTGTCCTTTGACCCACTGACCAGCAGGGTATTGCTGCGACTGTCCGAAAGAATCGTGACCTTGAGGAGATCCGCCTGACCACGATTCGCACTCGCCTTCTGAGTGAGGCGGGCATCCATTAAGCGCTGTAGGGTTCCGGCCACCTGCGCGGCGTCAGAGTTCTCCAGCGCGATCAGGCGAACATCGCGCAATTCGAAGGCCAGCTTTTGGTCAAGCTGCTGGAGCAATCCCTCGATCACCCCAAAGCTTTTTCCGTTACCAGCCACCACCAGCGCGCTGGTGCGATCATCCACTGTGATGACAGGCTTGTCCTCGTTGCGAAGGCTCACAGACCGCGGTCCGGTATAGAGATCGGCCAAGAGCTTTTGGATAGCGAGTGGGTCCGCATGATTTAGAGGATAGATGCGTACCGTCTCCAACCCGGAGGCGGCAGGGATGTCGAGTTGTTCGACGATGTCGATGATCAAAGGAAGCATGTCTGTCCGCGCAGCCACGATGAGGATATTCGAAAGATCATCCGCCTGGATCAGCAGAGCGGCGCGGGCTTTAGCGACCTGCGAGGTCTGCGATGGCTGCGTTTCCTTCAGAGTGCGCAAGCGGGTGACCTGTGTGCTCAGCCCTTCTGACCCAGGAACGGTTGGACCCTCTGCAAACACCGCCTGAAGCAGAGGAAGCAGCCGGGTGGCCGAGGCATGTTTCAACCGAAAAAGCTTCACCTCGGTGGTGAACTTGTCGATCGGCTGATCCATATCGGTCGCCACCTTGACAGCAAGGTCGAGTGTTTCCTTCAGTCCGCTTAAAATCACGGTGTTGGAGCGGGGGTCCACCGCAATATTCAGCGGATTGACCAGCGCCTTGCCGATCGCGCCTTCCGGCTGAGCTACCGCGCCGGCCGGCCCGGTGGCCAACTGACGTCCTTGTGCGAAAATGGTGGTCAGAGTCTGTGAGACGGTGGCGGCATCGGCAAATTTTAAGGCAAGGAAACGAACGTCCACCCCTTCTGTCAGGGAAGCCACGTCCAAACTCACGGCAACGGCCTCGAGGGCTTTGAGATTGTCGGGTGTCGAGGTGAGGATCAGCCGATTGGCCCCCGGTTGGCCCGGCCCGGAATCGGCGGCAATTTTAATCGGCTTCGTGAGATCTAGAGTCACGGGCTGGCCCGCACCATTCTGTATTTTGAGCCGGACGATCTGCTCCTGAAGTTCCCTGGCTTCCACAGTCCACTCCCCCTGAACTCCTGGCTTCAGCATTCCTTGAAGCACACCCGCAAGCTGGGTCGCACTCGCCTTCTTCAAGGTTAGTACCAGAACCTCCGCCTCCATATAGGCCGATGGGGCGTCCAGCGTGGCAACCATCTTCTCCACCTGGGGCATCACCAAATTTCGAGCCATGATCAGCAGGCTGCGGGATCGGGCGTCCGCCGTAACCACCACCGGCTCTCCCGGGCGAACGAGATTCATCTGTGTCACCATCTGCTGAATGAGCGGCTGCACCTTCTCAGGCGGGGCATTGGTCAGCCGCACCAAACGGAACTCAAGCTGGGCATCGAGTCCCGCGGCGTCGAGCTGCTTGATGATCGACTCTACCAACGCAAAATCGGTAGGGCGTGCGCGAACAATCAGGCTGCGGGTTCGGGAATCCGGCACAATGGTGATGCGCGGCGGCCGACGTTCGATACGCCGTTCCTGGCCTTGTGCCTCCTGGGCTGTCTGGCCTTCCTCGCGCAGAAGATTGCTCAGGGTCCGACTGACGACGATCGGGTCTGCCTCCTTAAGTGGAAAAACCCGAAACTCCGACTCGTTGCCGTAAAAGTTGAAGGAGAGATCACTGATGATGCGATCGATATGATCCAGCTCCGCCGCCGGGCCGGAAAGCACCAAAGCGTTGGCGACCTTGTCCACCGCAATGACGACCTCTGGGGGCGTGGTTGGGGTGGTTGCCTGGGCTGCAGGCGGAGGGAGAGGGTTGGCCGGGTTCGCAGGGGTAGCCTGGTTTCCCGGCGCCGGAGCAGGTGAGGGACTTGCAGGCACCGGCTTCAGCGGATCGATCTTCTCCACCAGCCGGATCTGACCATTGCCCATCTGAGGGTAAATGCTGCGGAGCATCGTGGCCATCGACTCTGCTGTGGTCCGATCGAGGGGCCTCAGTCGAACCTGAATATTCGAATCCTTGGAGGTCTCATCCAATCTTGAGATCAGGTCCTGCATCTGCGCGATATCTCCGCGCTTGGCGATCAGCGTGATGGAGTTGTTGAAAGAGTCGCTCTCAATCACCGGCCGGTCATCGCTCTCCCGTGAGGAAAACACGGTCTCCAGCTTCGACGCCACATCGGAAGCCTTCGCCTTCTTGAGCCAGACAAACTGAACATCCTTGTCCGAACGCTCAGGAGCCTTGTCCAGGGTGGGGAGGATTTTTTCGACCAGCTTGAAATGCGATTCGTTTCCCGTGACAATCAGGCTGTTCGAACGATCGTCAACGGCCACGTTCAGGCCTCTATTCCTTCCGGCAGCGCCGGTCCCATCACCTGTGCCGGCATTCCGAACAAACCGGCGGCTGGCACTCTGAAGAATCTGAAGCAGCGCGCCCTGAATCTGTTTGGCACTGCCATTTTCCAGCTTGTAGATCCGAACCTCGATCTCCTCACCCGTGCTCTCGGAATCCAACTCCTGGATCAGCTTCATCACCTCGGGGACGGCATCCGCCGGGCCATTGATCAGCAGGCTGTTGGCTCCGGACACTGGGGTGACGCTTACCCGCTTGAGTCGGCTGTCAGCCGAACGACCCGCGATGGATTTGCCCAAAGCGTCGGCCAGATCCTCAGCCCGCCCTTTTTTGAGCTTCACCGCCTGGATCGTGCTCTTCGAATCGCCCTCCGCCTTATCCAAAGTCTTTACCAAATCTTGGATTTGGTTGAGCACCGGCCCTGCAGCATCGACAATCAAGGTGTGATCATCCGCGCCCGCCGTGATAATAAGCTTCTCGGCGTCAGGGGCGCTGGTTTGTCGGACATAAATCTGATTGAGCAGGCTGGAGATGGCGCTGGCAGAGTTTCGCTCCAGAAGAATCACGCGAAGCTGGCGACCTGCGCCCTGGCCCGCCTCCTGCAGCTTACCAATGATGTCTTCGATCAGCTTTAGTTGAGCGTCGTTCGCGGTGATGATCAGACGATTGCTGACGTCATCGCCCAGAACCAAAGCCTCGGCCCCCGTTTTGGGTCGGCCTTTGATCTGATCCTGGTAAAGCTGGCGGACTCGGGCCGACACGCTCGAAGCGATGCCGCTTTTCAGCGGGATGATCCGCATCTGCCGTTGCTCCTTGGCGGCGACACCGTCCATCTGCTCCACAATCACCGCCGCGGATTGCAGATCCTTAGGCTCACCGGCCACGATCACGAGATTGTTCTGGGTATCCGCGCCCGCACTAATCCGGGGCACCCGAGTGCCATAGGGCGTGATTTGAACCAGCGCGGTCGACAGGACACTCGCCACTTGTTCGGCATCTGCGTTTTTCAGGGTGAAAACACGGGTGCCACCGGTCTTGGCGCTCACCTTATCCAACTTAGTGATGATATCCTCCACCGCTGTCAGCTCGTTGCTGCTTCCAGAAACCACGATCCGATTCGCTGAGAGGTCGGGAAGTAACGAAGCCCTGGAGGAGAGCGCCACTGTTCGCGTCTTCAGCTGCTCATCGTAGAGCGACTTGACCGTTGCGACGAGCTCGGCAGCGCTGGTTGTGCTGAGGTCATAAACGCGGGTATCGCGCGGCGGACCGTTGGTGGTGGAAAGGCTGAGCGTCTGGAGGATCGACTCGATCTCCTTGAGGTGCTCGGCCCGCGCCGTCACGATCAGGCGTGCCGCCTTGGCATCCGCCAGAAAGGTGGCGTCGGCAGGGTCGGACGCTTCCCGCACCTTCCACTTGTCCTGATACAGCTGCAACACCATCGGCTGGAGCCGTTGCAGCTCGTCCGCTTGGCCAATCTCGAAAATCCTCGTCTCGCGTGGAGTCTGGGACAGAGGGTTCGTTTGAAGACTGGAGGCAATCTGCTCGACCAAGGCGATCTGCTTCTCGCTGCCACCGATGATGAGTTGATTGCTGACCGAATCATCCATCATCAAAGGCTCCGAAGACCCTAGCTCCGGCTGATTTTGCGCCTGGTCCTGATAGACCTGACGGATTTTGGCGGAAAGGTCCGCGACTTTCGAGCCCTTTACCGCGATCACCTTAAGCTTCCGCTCTGGCTGCGTTCCGAGGGTGGCATCGAGCTGCTCGATGATCACCGACGCAGCCTGCAACTCCTTGGGATCTCCGGTCGCGATGAGCGTGCGAGTCTTGGCGTCCATCACGACGGACACGCGCTTGATCGGTCGATTGTAGGAATCGTAACGCACCAAGGCCGTCCCTAGAATCTCGACCACCTTGTCAGGATCGGCTGCCTTGAGCTTGAATACCCGCGTCGTTGCGCTCTGGGCGCTGACCTTGTCCAGCTTCTTGACGATCTCTTCAACAATGCTGAGCTCGTTTGTGGAGCCCGTGACAATCAACCGATTCGACCCGCTATCCGGCAGGATCAAAGTCTCTGAGGCGGTGGAGCCCGGACGGGTCTTCGCCTGCTCCATGTAGAGTGTCTTGACTGTGATCGATAGCTCGGAGGCGCTCGCGGTCGTTAGATCAAAAATCTTGGTGTCTCGAATATCCACCTTCGCCTGCCCTCCACGCAACTGAGCCAGGACGCTTTCAATCTCGGCGATGTGGTTTGTCCTCGCGGTGACAATCATTCGGGCATTCTTCAGGTCCGCAAGGATCTGTGCATCGGCGGGATCGCTTGCATCGCGCCCCTTCCACCGTTCCTGATAGAGCTGTTGCACCAGGGGCTGAAGCCGGGTGACCTCCTCCGAGGTGCCAATGTCGAGCATGCGCGTTTCCCGGGCTGCCAGCCGCACCTGGGCAGCCTCCAGGTTGGTAAGGATCTTTTCCGCCAGCGCAAGCTGAGCCTCGCTGCCTGCCAGAATCAGCTGGCTGCTGGCGTTTTCCTCCAGGATCAGGATGTCGGTGGTTCCTAAATCGGGAAGGCTTTTCACCTGATCTGCGTAGAGCTGGCGTAGTCGCGAGGAGGTCTCGAGTGTCTTCCCCTGCTTCAAAGCCACTACTTTCATCTTTCGCTCCGGCTGCGCGCCCAAAGACATGTCCAGTTGATCGATGATCACGGACACTCCCTGAAGCTCCTTCGGGTCGCCCGTTACGATCAAAGTCCGGGTCTTTGCGTCAACGGAGACAGTCGCACGCTTCTGGGGGCGGCCATAGGCATCGAAACGGACAAGAGACGCTCCGAGGATTTCCGCGACCTTGTCAGGCTCCGCGGATTTGAGCTTAAACACCCGCGCTGTAGAACTCTGGGCGCTCACCTTATCGAGCTTCTTGACGATCTCCTCCACGTTCTCGAGTTCCACGGTGTCTCCCACCACAATGAGCCTGTTCCCTCCCGCGTCCGGCATGATCACGGTGTCGGGAATTTGGGCGCCAAAACGTCCCTTTGCCTGCTCGAGATAGAGACTACGAACAGTCGATGCCAACTCCACAGCGCTCGCCGTGGTGAGATCAATGACCCGTGTGTCTCGAGCTTCAGGCTTGGCCTTTCCGGTTCCGATTTGCTCAATGATGGCCTCGATCTGTTTCAGATGCTCCGGCTTGCCGGTGACCATCAGCCGTCCTGTTTTCGCATCGGCCACAATTTGAGCATCGGCGGGATCAGACTCCGCGCGGTCCTTCCATTGATCCAGATAGAGCTGCTGGACCAAAGGCTGCAGTCTTTGGACATCGCCGGAAGTGCCGACGGGGAAAAAGCGGGTTTCACGCGGTGCTTGGTTTGTGGGACTCCCCTCCCTAAGTCGGGCAAGGATGTCCTCGATCAACTTGATCTGCGGTCCAGTGGCGGAGACGATGAGTCGCCCCGTCCGCCCGTCCGTGATCATTTGGGCATCGGGCTGCCCGAGACGTGGATTGCCACTCACTTGGTCGCGATAGAGCTGCTGAGCGAGCGGAAGGATCCTCTGCGCTTCGGAACTCCGGATGAGATCAAACGTCCGGGTTTCTCGGGCCGGTCGATCCTGGCTGGATAAGGTTTCGACAATCTGACGAATCGAGGCCCCTTGTTCCTTGGTTCCATAAACCATGAGACGCGCTCCGGAGCTGTCCGGGTACAACGAGGCAGGCTTGATGGTTTTGCCTACCGATTGTTCCGCGTAAATTTGGCTGATCTTCGGCAGCAAGTCCGACGCATTGCCATTCCGCAGTTCGACGCTTTGCAGTTCGCGGATTCCCTGATCGGGCTTGGCGTCCAAGGTGTTGATCACCGTCTCCACCTGCGACATGGTCGCCTGCGGGGCCATCACGATCAGCCGCTTCGTGGCCGGCTCGGGAGTGATGCTGAGAAGCGAGGTGGCATTTCTGCCGGGGTTCTGAGCCACAAAGACCTTCATGACCAAGGAGGACAGGGCATCCACGTCCTCAGACTTCACATCGAAGATCCGAAGAACTCTTTCTTTGCCCCCGGTTTCCCCGTCCAACTTATCAATGACCGACCCAGCGTCTTGCAGATCCGAGCGCGTACCCGACACGATCAGCGAGTTTGATTTTTCATCGGCAGTGACCGTAATACGCCGAATCGGCTGCCCTCGGGTATCGAAACGGAGCATGGCGTTTGAAACGATCGGAGCAAGCATGGTGGAATCTGCCATCGTCAGCTTGAAAACCCGCGCTCCAGGCGACTGCTCGGGGGCTTGATCCAAACGTTGAACAAGATCGGCCACCTGGGTGATTTCCTCGGGGACACCCGTCACGATGATTCGATTCGCGGTCGTGTCCGGCACGATCTTGGTCTGTGAAACGTAATCAGGTCCATGCTTGTCCTTGCCCAATTCGGCGAACAGATTGTTGATGGTTGGCGCAAGGGCTGCAGCCTCCGCCGACTTAAGCTCGATGATGCGCAATTCACGCGGCGCGGTATTCGAACGGGTGTCGAGCTGTTGAACGATCTGCGAAGCCGCCTCGACTGCGCCCGGCTCGCCGGACATGACCAAGCTATTGCTGCGAGCGTCAACCATGACCCGCACCTGCTGCTGCTGACTATTTAAACTCTTTTCCAGAATGCCCACCAAGTCAGCAGCCGAAGCGGTCCTCAGCCGTACCACCCGGGTTTCCTCTTTACCCGGCTTGCGCCCCTCGGGATCAAGTTGCCGAATGATCGCCTCCACGCGCGCGATCTCTTTCTCCGGCCCGCTCACCATGATCCGATTGTTCTTCGCCTCCGCGATCAGGGTAGCAATCCCACCCGCCGGCTCGGCTTGCCCCCGCATCTGTTCCTGGTAAAGCTGGGTGACGAGAACCGTCAAGTCCGCCGCCGTTCGCGAGTAGAGCTCGACGCCTCGAAATTGCCGAGGGGCCTCCGCAGCGGGAGTTGTATCGAATTGCTTCACCAACGCGCGAACCCGCTCCAGGTCTTTCTGTGCGGCGAGAACGATGATCTGCTTCCCGGTCGGATCGGCCATCAAGCTGGGAGGAGGTTGGCTGGGGTCCTCGCTAATCTGTCCCACAACCTGCGTCACCAACGCGATCACCTCCGCTGCCGTCTTCGCCTGAAGCGGAAGCACCGCCATCTCGCGACGGGTCTTCTCCTGCGCGACGTCAATCACAGCCACAATTTGCTGAATCTCGCGGATTTGATCCTCGGTGGCTGTCACCAGCAGACGGTTGTTTGCAGTGTCCGGAATGAGGGAGGGCTTGGGAACGTCCTGGAAGCGCCGCTCCGTCATGCGATCGGCCACCAAGCTCTGGATGCTGACCACGGCCGCTTCGGTACGAACATTCTTGATGGGAATGATCTGCAGACGCCGAGGCTGGGCCTGCTGGGAATCGTTGCGCAGCTGTCGGACAATGTTTTCCACCCGGATGAGATGGTCCTCGCTGGCGGTAACAATCAGCCGGTTCGCATCGGCCTCCAGCATGATCTTGGCGTGGGCCGTCACACCCAAAGCGCCGTCCGAAGACTGGTTTCGATAGATCTGCTCCACCAAGGGCTGCAAGCGTCGAGCCTCTGAGGCCGTCCCCAGTTCGATGAATCGAGTTTGCATGGGCGTGGGCTGGCTGGACCCAGTCTCCAATTGAGAAACAATGTCGCTGGCCACCTGCACATCCCCCGGACTGCCGCTTACCACCACACTCTGGCTGGCGGCATCGTAGCTGATACTCGCGGTCGTCGTGATCTGTCCGCTGGGTGAACGACGGGTAAGCGCCTGGGTGAGGATCGCCGCCACATTGGTGGTTTCGGATGACCGCGGGCGAAAAACCCGAGTGATCTGAACGCTCTGTGAGCGGAGTGGCACATTCGCGCCGCTGGCCTGCGCCCCGTGCACAGGCTTGTCCACTCGATTGATGAGCTGCTCGATCTGTTCCAACTGCCCCGGAATGGGAGCCGCCACGATCAGACGATTCAGATTCGTGTCCGCAATCAAACGCGCCTTGGTGGCTGCATTGCCCGCCTGCTCGCCCTGCGACGCAATCCCAGGCACAGCCTGTCGCAAAAGGTTCGCCAGCTCCTCCGCCTTGATCGTTTGCGGATAGTAAATGCGAACATCGCCGCCTCCCCCGTCCTTTTGTTCAAAACGGTTGATCAGCTCCTCGGCCAAAGTGATGCGTTCCCGCGGTCCGAAAAGCACCAGCGTGCGGGACGCATCATCGTAGACGGACGTGACATAGTCATTGGGATCGGGTGGCAACACCTCCATGACCTTGGTGGTCGGATTGTAAGTCGTTCGCTTCGGTGCCGTGGTCATGCCGAACGTTCGATTCAAAAGGTCGGAAACAATCGCCCCCGAAGCGTTGAGCAACGTGTAGGTCTTCATCTGGCGATCGACCACCGACTCGGTATCTATCGCCGCGAGCAACGAGCGGATCCGTTGGATATTCCCTAGCCGATCGGTGAGGATCAACCCCCGGCCGCGCGAGAGGGGCGCGATCGATCCCGCATTGGAGAGCATGCTGGAGATCGCCTCGCCAATCTCCTTTGAATCCAGATTCTTCACCTCAAGGACCACGGTAACAATCTCACCCGGCCGGACGTCACCCGCATGGTCGGTTCCCCGAAGGATGCGCAGCGGCATCGACGGCAGCTCCTTGAACGGGACGAGACGGAGGTAGTGACCCGACTCCACCAACATGAGCCCCTTCATCGACAATATCAGGTTCAGGGTATCCAATGCCTCCTGATAGTTGTAAGGGGTGGGATCATTGTAGGTGAGCGTCCCTGCAATGTTGGTGTCAGCCAGTAAGGGCTTGTTGGCCATCTGAGCGAAACGCTCCACCACGTCCGCGTAGGGAATACCATCAAACTGAAAACGGATGTTCCGGAGGGTCCCAGGCACAGCAGGGGCCGGAGCCTCGCCGGTGGCCTTGCTTGCTGGCGCTCGCACGGCAGGCGCTTCGGCAGCAGCCACAGCAGCGGCAGCAGGAGTCTGTGCAACCGCTCCGACGCCGGCGATCAAGCCGACGATCAGAACTCCAAGGCACTTCAGACGGCATCTCATCATAAAAGCAGACTTAAATGGCATTGGACTGCGCGAGCACCCGCGTCAGTTCAAAAAACTTTCAACTCATCCACCCACAGGAACTTTGGGCAGATCCGGTGGCAGATCCCGCGCCTCCAGCCGATGCTTCTCTGCGAGGGTTTTTCCACGCTCAATCGCCCAAATCTCGGATCCGATCCTTACAATCACACGGCTGTGAGACTGAAGGCCGACGGCACCCGCCAGCGGCATCGGCCGATAATCCACAGTGAGAATCGTTCCGCCGGCCAGCGAATCCCCAGGCTTGTAGCGCAGTGTCTTCTGGTTGACCAGATCCCTTACATGCACCTCCGGTACTCCCTGCCACTCGGACAACGACACCACTCGGAACGTTTCGGGCCCCGGCGGCGCCGGTGCACCGCCTGGACGACTCGGTGAGCCGGAACCTGGGGTGGACGGTGGGGGAGGCGGCGGGGGGCGCTTGATGTAGGGACGCAGGAGATCTCGGGCCACCAAACCGTCGAGCAGGTGGCGCTCAGGACTCAACACAGATGCCTTGGAAACCAATTCTTTTCGCTCAACCTCAGGTCCAGGATCCAGGATTAAGGTCAGGTAGCGGAAGCGCACTCTCACCATTCCAGGCCCATCCCCCACGGAAAGAGACAATCCGTCGAGATGGTGAATCCAGGGAGACTCCTGGAGCAAATGAACGAGATTCACCACATTCGACAGCGGACCGTCACCTTGGACGTTCCAGCCGATCTCATTCGCGCCCCGCAGCTTTCGTGGTCCGACCGGCAAGCGCGTGAATTCACTCTCCTCCAACCCGCTGATCAGGATCTGACGCGTCAGCATCTCCCCTGAGCGGGCACTGGCCTGATCCACGGTGTCAGCAAACACGCGCAGGTTCACTCCCTTGAGCTGATCCTCCGCGGCAAAGAACGCCCGACGATCCGCCTTCACCTTCTCGATTTTTTCCCGTAAATCGGCAGTGCGGCGGTCCATCTCGCGAAGCGGCTTGAAAATCCAGGATCGCACGCCAAAGCCAACCACCAGCAACCCCACCAGACCCAGTATAACCCCGGCCAATAGCTTTTCGCGACGGCTCATGACCGCCCCCCTTTGCGCAAGACTGGATCCAACGAGCCATCGTCCGAGGGACGAACCGGCGTCTTCAATTTGGTCAGATCAATCTTCAGTTTCTCAGGGACCACGAGATCAACATTGGAACGAAACTCATACCCATGCCGATCCGCGCCAGGCGTGATGGCCAACGGCTTGACGTCATAACCCGCGGCCCTCAACTGCTTGTCCAACTTTGCCAGCACTTCCCCGCTCCGTGCCTGCACCGCGATCCGAATGACCCCCTGACCCGTCACGCTGAAAGAGGTGATATAGACTTCCTCGCTGGGGGGCATGAGAGCGCTCAGATAGGCATAGTGGTTCAGCCAGTTCGGCTGCACCCTCCCCCAGTCCTGCACCACCGACGCCTGCTGGATCATCCGCTTGTAGGTCGCCCGGTTCTTCTCAGCCTCTGCCAACTCCAACGCAACGTTGCGATTGATTTGGGTCTTCTGATTTAGAAGATAAGTACGGAGCGACCCCGAAAATAGAAAGACCGCGAAAAGCGCTGCGATGCCCGCAAGCATCCGAATTCGGCCGAGGTCGCGGGGGACGGCAGGACGTTTAGGGTTGAGAAAGTCGAAGGGCAGCCCGCGTGGGTCGGCCAAGCCAAAAGCGAGACCCAAGGCGGCGATGGAGCCAGTCCAATGCTCCCGTGACTCGGGGGGCAGTGCCAGGGCAGCGCCCACATCCAGGAGCGTGCAGGGGCGGTTGAGACGGCGGCTGAGGGCCTCGACGATGGCGGGTTCCGAACCGGTCCCACCGGTGACGACGACTTTGGCTACTGGGGTGTCAGGCTCCATCCCACTGAAACCATGCAGGCTTCGAACCACCTCAATAGTGACCGCATCGGCGTAGCCGCTTGCGCTGTCCTTCAGCGCCTCGAAAGCCGCTTCATTCCCCTCAGCTGTGGGAGCGGTCGTAGGCTCGCTGAAAAGGCGGATAGCCGCTCCACGGCTGAAGAGCAGAGACTCTTCCGCCATCACATCGATGCTCACTTCGTCTGGGCGGAGGGAAACGAGTGCAAAGGCCTGCGACCCGTCGGCCACCCTACAGGCGTCCACGCAGCGGGCATTGGCGTAGGGGAGCAGCCCCAAGGCCAGCAGGCGAAGGCCGGCGATTTCTGCCACCTGCTGGTAGAAATCCACCACCTCGCGCTTTAGGGCAGCGACCAGCACCTCAAGTTTAGGGGTAGGAATGACAGGATCGGCCGAGGCAGCCACCAGAACAGGGTCCACGCGCGGTGCGGGAGGAACAATCTGTCGTCGCACCTTGAAATCAATCACGGCGTCTTCCATGCGGAAGGGGAGATCTCGGCCGATCTGGAAATGCACCATGGACGCAAGCTCACGAACATCACGCATGACTGGGAGCACCAGGGTGCGCAGGATCACCTGAGCGCGCGGCACACCCATCACCACTGAGCCTGGCTTCACGCCGATGGACGCGAGCGCAGCCGCCATCGCCTTCCCGAGTTGAGCAGGGTCGGATCGATTCGCATCGGCACTCATCTCCATGCGAGCTGCGGACACACGAATAATATCGCAGCGATCGCCCTGAGGCACGGCCTGCACCACGCGAAGCGTCACCCCATCAATATCCAAGGCCGTCACCTGAGACGGGGGCTTGGGCCGACGCTTGGAGAAGGGCTTGAAGAGGAGAGCCCGCGAAACCAAGCCCGGACTCTTGTCGTTCTCAGCCACCGGTAGCCTCCTTGCTTTGAACAGTATCAAAAGGGAAAGGCTGGCCAAGTCGGGTCAAGTCACGGAGATACGCCACACGCGGCCGCCCTCCACCCAGATCCACGATAACCTGGAAGACGCGATAGTGCCCGGAGGGAACCCCAAATCCCACCACATTGAAGCTATATTGGAGCCCGCGCGTTGTCAGCCTGGGAGCAATGGCTTTAAAACGGACGGCATCGACAACATCCTCCTGGTAGAGCCACGCAAGGGTATCTCGCCGCTCAGGGCTGATGCTCCGCCGGGCAGAAACGATGGCCTCCGCCAGGGGGGGATCGATCTCCGGGATGGTCGCCAGAACCTGTGAAGAAGCAGTGTTCACGTTGATAAGCCCCTTCAGCTGCGCAAGATTTGTTGCGGTAAAATAGTCCAACACCACGGAGAGCTCCGCCTTGCCGACACCCGAAGGCATATCGACCTCCACTCCGCGTTGATCTTTTACTTTCACGGTCGCTTCCAGGAGCTCTGCCGCGTGTGACACACGAATCTGATGCTCCCGCAACAGAGTAACAAAATTGGTGACGGCTGCGGGCAACTCAACGACGGGCAGCGCATCTTTCGGATCATTGATGTTCGTCCGACGCCGACCGCGCAGGTCAGTATTCAAATCATACGAGCAGGCGGTGAACAGTCGGGAGAGCCCAGAATCAAGATGCCCGTCGCCATTGTCAATCGGCGGGGTCTCAGGTCCGTCATCTTCGTTAGGATCAAGACGACCGTTCATATTCACATCCTCACCCAAGACAAGCGAGCGAGTAAAGCCGCGAACAAGCAGCAGCTCTTCAACCGTGTTTAGGGGCCCGTTCCTCACGGCAATAGTGGGTGTTCCTGGAAACAGAGCATCGGTCCCGGTTTCTCCACCCTCTGAACGAGCTGTAGAGTCGGTATCGACAAAATCCCGCAAGGCTTGAACGAGCGCGGGGGTGAGCCCCGGAACGCGGGTGAGATCGGGAGTATGGGCCGTGTTCAAATTGAGTCTGGAAGCCTCGTCACTCACACCGTAACGGGTGTCGCGCAAGGCATCCTCGTCCACGCCTGTCCAGACGGTGAAGTACCAACGGTTCACCCCATCATCTGCCACCCATCGATCCCGAAACCGTCTGGGATCCTCCTGCCACGCCGTCGTTCCGGGTGCGGCACTGACAATCGTTCGCATCACCTCTTCGATTCCGCTCATCGCAGCCATCCATCCCTGTTCGGAAGCAGCGAGCGCCGCCCCAGCGGTGTTCTCAGCGCGCAGCCGAAACATGAGGCTTACGACCACCATGGAGGCCAGGAGGATGAGGATGAGCACTGCAATCAACACAAACCCCTGGCGTGATCTGGCATGAACTGATGGGCAGGCAGAGGGCTTCATGGCGTGGGTAGATAAAGACCTTCGTCGGGCTCATCGAGCCCTCCCTCCCCACGGTTTCCCGACCCGAGCAGCTCGTTCTCAGCCTCAGAACTCGCACCATACCCCGGAAGGACCACCACACGCCGGAACAGTTCCCCTCCGTAATCCCCCTCCGTGGCCCCGTCCGCCAGGGATTTCCATCCCAGCGTCAGGCGAACGGCCTGGGGGAGACGGGAGGAGGCCCACCGATCCTTCCACACCACTCCATCCCAAAACCCAAAGGACAGGTAGCGCACTCGCTCCGTAATCGGCCTGCCCAGGCGATGGGTCTCCACCATCCCATCTCGCCCAGCAAGATTCGTCGATAAGGCCAATGGCGGTGTGCCAGAACCACCAAAAATTTGGAAGGGTCGCTCCGTACGGTGGATACCTGTGATCACCCGATTGGTTCCCTGCAGGACACTCCCTACCTCGTAAGCCACCACGCTCAGATCCGTGACACGACGCGAAACAGGACCGTTGGAGCCTGTCATGCCCGCACCCGCAGCCGGTACATTCAACACGGCAAAGCGAAGAAACGCATTGCTCCCCTGGAAGGCCAAAAGCGGCTGGGCATGGGCGACTCGCAGATCCAGCGTGATTCGTTCCATCAACAGACGGGTTTCCGAAATTTGTTCGGACTGCTCAATCAGCTGGGCACGGAGCTGGGATGCCTGGTGGTAGAAGTACAGCGCCACTACCATCAGTCCAATCGCGATACCGATGGCCAACACGACCTCGACCAGTGTGAACCCGCGCCGGCCTGCCCAAGCACGGCCACCCGGCACATGCTGAGGATCGTTACGAGGTTGTGGTGGGTACGGGTGCATGCCGGGCTCAGTTGCGTGGTAATGGACCCACCGGAGGGGGGGCTCCGCCGGACTCACGCGAATCGGCACCCGCAGGACGCAGCCACTGCGTGACCCGATAAACGAGAAGGGACGGTTTGTGCCGGATGATGACCTCCACACTCAACAGATTGCCGGGCTCGTCCCCTTCAGGCGGTGTCACCACCATCTGCCAAGTGTAATCCTGGAAAGGAGCATTGAAATTACCCGGTCCACCTGAGGACGCTGGGCGAGTTCCCAGCTGCACGCCTGACAACACCGTGATGGCTAGATCACTCGCATGCAGCTGCAAACGCTGACGCTCCACCCCTTCCATGGAAGCGTTCAGGGCCATGCCGAGGACCACTGCAGCTCCGGAGAAGAGCACCAAGGCAAGAACCACCTCAAGGAGCAGAGCCCCATGCTCGTCTCGCTGGGATGCGCAGGCAGGCCTCATCGTGCCTCCTCCGACTCCAGCATCTGCTCGTCCTCCTCAAGCTCATCGGGCGCGTCAACCGACGGCTCGGATTCCACAAACTCGCGATGAAGGGCGCCGGTAATCCCTTCCAGCCGAAGTCGAATCTTCCGACGATCCTCAGGGCGCCGAGAGACCAGCTCCAACTCGAGCGAATCGCTGGAACCGTCGGGAAAAAAATGGACAGGGGGGTTTTCGAGCGCATGTCCGTCAAGGTCGACGGAAGGCGTTTCGTCCACAGGTGGGGGCTCTCCTGGCACGAGAGGTTCGGGTGAATCACCCACCCGAACACGCACCACACGGACGAGGTCCGTAAGATTCTGAAGATACTGGGAGGCCTCGGAAAGGACTTCCCACCGCCCCGGCAGTGTCAATGGGTCAGGCTCCCAGAGGACCTGGATTGGTGAGCTCTTCGTGGGGCTTGCGGAAGGGGAGTCCACTTCGCGCTCGAAGCGAAGTGTCAGCCGCCGTCCCGTGTACTGCGCCTGCGAGCGAACAAACAGCAGCAAAGCCTCAACCCGAGTCGTACCCTCGGTGAGATCCGCCGTGTTTTGAAGGCTCGCAAAGTTAAAAACCACGGCCCCAAACAGCAACGCCACGAGCGCCACCACCAGGAGAAGTTCCACCAAGGTGAAACCCCGAACTGACCTTAAATTATCGCGACCAACCTTCATGAGAAATCGGTCGAACCAGGGCGGAAACGCCCTGTGGGTCAGCCTAGCGAGCCTAGCAGAAGCGCCCGCAGTTGAAGGAACTCAAACGGGGGTGAAACCGATCACCTCTCCGGAGGCCCTCCGCTATCTGGTGGAGCCGGAACTGGAGCCCGAACCGGAGCCGCCATCCTTTTCTGTGTCCGACATCAATCGGATATCGTCGTCGGTGTCTGGCTGTCCGTCAGGACCCACAGAGGAAAGCTTGTAGGGAAGGCCGCCCTTTTTCTCATCGCCGCCGCTACGATCCGCAAGCTCATAGCGAAGTTTGTGTCCCCAAGGATCGTCCAATCGGGTGCCAGGCTTCAGGTAGGGCCCCTGCCATTTCTCACCCAGTCGCTCATTTTCATACGTAGGCTTCTTAAGCAAGGCATCCAGTCCCCCTTCCTGCTCCGAGGGATAGTGTCCGACATTGAGGCGGTAAGTATCCAGCGCGGTACCGACTCCGCTGAGGAGCAGGCGGGTGGTGTTCTTCTCGGCCCCCTCTTGCTGAGGCAGCACGAAAACCACCAACGCCCCTGCCAAAAGCAGAATAATGACGATGACGAGCAAGATTTCGATCAGGGTGAATCCGGCGGCGCGCGTCGGAACCAGGCGATTTTGAAGGGCAGATTTTAGTCTCATAGCTTAAGAACAGGGCGACTGTTCCAAAGAGATATCGACGCCCTCCCCTCAGGCAAGATTCATTTTCAAAAAAGGACGCTTGCATTCGAACCGATTTCAAATAAGTTAACGCCCTGCTTACCAGTACGGAAGCGAGCGTAGCTCAGCCTGGTAGAGCGTCACCTTGCCAAGGTGAATGTCGAGGGTTCGAATCCCTTCGCTCGCTCCATTTTTGATTGTAGGGGGTTTTTAACAACAGTCCGTCTGAAGTCTGGCGTGGGCCGCCTCTGGCTCCGAGAGCGTCAGGGCGTAGAACGCAGCAATTCTCATTTTGAAAATACACGGTGACAAAATCATGTAGGGTAAAATCATAGGAAATCACTTTCCTGCAATTGA
>CAMAVD010000021.1 GCA_945861575.1 Akkermansia muciniphila | reverse complement strand
GGAAGTAATGTGCCCCGCTGTCCAAGGGGACTTGGAACGGACTGACGCTCGGAGCGCTCCCAGCCACATCCGACCAGGCTAGCGGGCTGCCACTTAGACTGCGGGTGGATTGAAGCACCAAGCCTTGCCCGCCTGCCCAGCGGATCTGGGCTTGGTTTCCGGGTTGGAGTGTGACCGTCAGTTTGGGTGGCCTTGGGCTGGCGGCCGGGGTTACGAAGAGGCTTGTTCCAAAAACGATATCTGGACTATTCGAGGCATAGTTATGAACTTCGACTGCGAGCACATTGTCTCCGAGGAGCAGGTTGGTGAGGCTGTTCCCTGTCACTGTGAAAACCGTGGGACACTGCGAGACGGCATCTCCGAAGGTGGTTCCTTGTATCCCGTTGCTGCAGGAATAGCCTGAAGCTAGCGAGGTAGCGCTGATAATGACGGGAGACGCGGCCATGCGGACGCGCTGGATTTCCTTTCCGTTCAGATAGAATACCGCGCCATCGTCAATGTAGTTCGAAAAGGTCAGGGAGTAGGGCTGGGTTTGCAGTGTGTTGGTAAAATGGGTGCGGAAGTAGTAGGTGATGGGGACACGCGATGCCGTCAGACTCGGTAGTAGCGTTCCTTTGGGCGAAATCTCTGCGTTGTTGTCATAGTAGAGCAACCCTGGGCCCGATCCCAACCATCCGGAGTCATTGTAGTTGGCGGTCGTCCAGGGGATGCCGTTCAAGCTATTGGTTTGGAATCTCCAGACTTGGCCAAAGTCGAAGACGGGTTCGAGGGTGAGCTTTACCGAGAAGCACGACTCGGCGGTATATGCTTCAGATTCGCCTAAGGAGACGATCTTGAAGAAATGCGTCGATCCAGGATTCAGACCCTCAATGACGACTTCGTGATCCAGAGTTAGGGCGTTATCCAGAGGAGTGGATTTGCCGTAATTTGTGGTCGATCCATAGAAGATCTGTGAGCTAGCGGGCTGGGGAGAGGACCAGCGGATGGTGGCTGAGCCGCTTTCTGTTTCAACGGTGACAGGGTTTATCCCTCCCGGTAATGGTTTGGCAAAGACACCAAGATGGCTGCCGATGTAGCGCTCCCGCGCTCTAGGGGTAAGCAAATAGCTGGGCCGGTTCAGGCGGACGGCGTTCCCTAGGCAATCGGCCTGAGCCATGGTTGCGGAACCGCCCCCGTCCATGTTCACGCCATCGTGCGCTCCAAAATGCTGAAGCCAGAACGCCGTGTCCTCGTCCTCGGAGCCGTCGCTCCAGCCAGACTGCCGTCCATCGACCGTCATTAGAATCAGGGTCTTCTTATCCTGCGAAATCCCGAATGCGGTGCGAGGCTCTTTTCCTGCTACCGGGGAGGTAGAGTTCTTGGCGACCACAACTCCGTCGATGATAAGAGGGTAGAGTCCTGTGACGGCGGTGTAGATGCCGTTGGTGCTCTTCGCAGGCCAGTTGGTGGGGTAGAAGGAAGGCTCTTTGTTGGCGGTGAAGTAGAGGCTGCTGCGATAGTCGAACTGCTGAGCCGGTCCCACGACCCGTCCTTGCGAAACATGCATGCCCAAAACGTTCATGGGTGTGCCAATTTCACCGACTTCATTGGGGTTGTAGAAGTTCGCGTTCACAGCCACCTGGACGCGATTATTCTGCAGAAATCCGCTCACCGAGTTGGCCGCTGTCTCCCGGCTGCCCTGCTGGTAGTTGGTGATGGGAGGGGTAGGAAACAGTTGGACATCCGGATCGGTCAGATCGATCCGCAGCGCGCTCACATAGAGATACGACGAGTCTCCATTCCCAGGGATCTGTTTCAGGGTGGCGTGGCTGATGCCTTTGAAGAGAGGCCTCCATTCGCTGATCGTTTGGGTGGCGGTCACTGTCGGAGTGGCCATGGTGAGAAGCCAGAGCCCGAGGGTGAGGCTCAGGCCCTTTCGGCACAGTTTACGAGAAGGATTCATACATCGACACACCAGACGGTCATACACGACGGTTACTACTCTTACTTTCGTTGATTCCTGACGAAGCTTAATCTCCGCTGAATTGATAGGTGTAGCCCGGAATAGGATCCCGGGTGTAGGCGGCATTGATGCCGTCATAGTGAAAACGGGTCATCGCCACGTGTCCGTCCACAAAGCCGACCACGCTTTCCGCCCCATCGTAGAAGGGCGAGTCATCGATCCCGGTTCGGCTGCGATGCCAGGAGAGAGGACCATGGGCGGACCATTCCATCACCAACAGTGTCTTGGCCGGAGATTTGATGGATTCCAGGCTTCTGCCCGCCACATTCGGGATGCCGGGGAGGGTGACGCCGTTGTAGACATAGCTGGTGTAGTTGTGCTTGGCGCTCCGATGGAAGGGAACTGAGGGTTCGTCTGAAGCGCTGTAGCCACGGTCGCTGGGACAGGCAAAAAGAGTGTCTGGAGCCCCTGTCAGATGTGGCTTGAGAGCCTCCTTGTAGGTCCACCATCCGCCGGGGGCAGGGATGGCGCTCGCCTTGGGAAGCTGGCCGCCTTGATCCAGGGTGAGGCTCAGTATCGCTTTGTTGATGCGAGCGAGATTGTCGCTGCAACGCGTGATGCGTCCTTTCTCAAGCGACGAGGAGACCGCGGGAATGATCAAGGATGTCAGAAGGGCGAGGCACCCCAGGGTCAGAATCAGATCCGGTCCTGCAAATCCACCGGATCGCAGGGAGGTCGATTTGCCAGGGAAGGCCGTGTCGGCCCGGGTGTGAGAGGAGCTCATGGCGCTACAGGGTCTTTGGCCAGGCTTGATTGAGTGCCCCCGGAGGAGGCGTTGATAACCTCATAGTATTGGTTGAAGATTTCCTGGGGATCCGAGGGTGCCTTGGCGGCTCGTGCCGCTCCCTCTTTATCGACCACCGCCCGGGTGAGGAGCCCGCGTTTGAACAACGCGCTCAAATTGGCCTGTCGCGCCACGGCGCCCGTGCAGAGTGCGAGGACTTTGGGGGCTTTGCCAGGGAGGCGGAACTGGGGGCCATCCGGGAAATTAGGAGGGCCTGCGAAGGAGACAATCAGATCGGCCTCCCCTGATCGCTTCATCAATTGGTAGACATCCCCGGGGGCGGCGATGGGCACGCGCAAGGGGTCGAGCTTTGCCACATTGGTGAGGGCGATCCGAGCCTTTCCAGCGATGGCCTTCTGAAAGGCGTGCAGCTGGATCTCCGCTGCGGGGTTGCGGACATTGCGGGTGTCGCGAATGATGACCACTAATCGGCCTACTCCGCCTCCAAGAAGCTCGACTGCCTGGCGCCCCATAACGGTGCCGATGGCCTCGTGAGTGGCCCTATCCACAGGCGGGTTCGTGCGCGTCGACAGGAACAGGCTTAGACAGGAGGCTGCCAGCAAGGAGCACCCTAGCCACAGCTTAATCTTGTCCTTGGACATGGGGTGAAGTGAACGCGGGCAGAACGACGCCGTTTCAAAACGGTTCGGGAGGTTTGGAGAAGACCACGTTAGAGACCCCGACCGTCATGCTACTACCGATGGCTTCCCGCAGCGCAATCGAATCGGTCATTCGTGCACTGCCATCTGCCATGACGATCGATCCACGTTTGGAGTGCATATCATCCTCCCAGCGAGCATCGATCGAATCGCCCACAAACTTGTTCCAAGACAGGTCGAAGCCTCCCACGCTGCCCACGACGTTCCGATCCCCGCTGACGACGGTTTGGGGATGGGTGTCTAGGGACTCTGTTCCCGCGAAGTAACTGGTGTGGTCCTCGGGGGTCAGGAGCTGCCAGCTCACGGTCGGTTTTTTCGCCCGGTCTGTCGTGCAATGAAGCAGGGTTGGGGTCGAGAGTTGGTTTGAGGCGACCCGGAAGTGGTTGATCCACTCGCTGGATCCTTGGGAGCCACCGTTGAAGTCGGGAACCTGCCAGGGGAGCTTGTCGTCGTTGTCACTCGCCCAAAGGTGCAGGCCGAGCCCTACCTGCTTCATGCGGTTGACACATTCGATATCCCGGGCCTTTTTTTTGCTGTTGCCCAGGGCTGGCAGGAGCAGCCCAGCGAGGATCGCGATGATGGCAATCACGACCAGCAGCTCAATCAGCGTAAAAGCGGGAACACGCACCCTCTCAGGAGACCTCATAAGTGTGGCGGTAAGCTACAGCTTGCGGGTTCGGTTTGTCAATTTCTGTGACAGGTGCTTAAAGCTTCCCTAAGCGGGTGGCCGCCTTCTCCCATTCCACCCCAAGGTCCTTTAGCTCGATTTCGATCTTCCCGAGCTCATAGCTGATTTGGAATCCACGCCCGGCCTGCGCGTGCGCCTCGGGCTTCTGCAACTCATCGGCCAAGGCTCGCTGACGGGTCTCGAGGTCGGCAATGCGTTTTTCCAGACGGGTCACCTCGGTTTGGATGTCCCGGCGTTCCTGGGAGCGATTCTGCCGCTCCTCGGCTTCACGCCGCTTGTCCTCCTTGGTGCGGGGTGCCACCTTCACGGCCTCCCCCTTGCGTGAACCTTCCTGCCGCGATGCAGCGGCCTGGGTCACTTGGGCGCGGGCGCTGTCGGACGCCTTCTTGTCTAGATAATATTGGTAGTCTCCGGTGTAGCGGCGTAGGACGCCGTCCTGCACGTGGACGACCTGATTGGCCAGAGCTCGGATAAAATACACGTCGTGGCTGATGAACAAGATGGTCCCCTCGAATTGGTCGAGCGCGCAGACCAGGGCATCGATGCTCGCCATGTCCAGATGCGTGGTAGGCTCGTCCATGAGGAGCAGATTCGGCGGGTCGAGCAGCAGTTTGACGAGCGCAAGCCTGCTTTTCTCTCCGCCGCTCAGGACCCTTACAGGTTTGAAGACGTCATCGCCCCTGAAGAGGAACGCTCCCAGGACGGTGCGGATAAACTCTTCGGTGACGCGCTGGGGAGTGTCAGAGGCCTCCTCCAGCACGCTGCGATTTGCTTGCAGCATCTCCACGCGATGCTGGGCGAAGTAGCCGAATTTGACATTGTGGCCGAGTTCGCGTGAGCCCTGCTGGGGGACAATGACCCCGGCGAGCAGTTTTAGAAGCGTCGACTTACCGGCACCGTTGGGTCCTACCAGCACAATCCGTTGCCCCCGCTCGGCCTCGAATTCCATTCCCTGGTAGACGGGTTGGTTGCCATAGGCGTGATGGATGCCCGAGAGACGGATCACGCGTTGCCCGCTACGCTCTGGCTGTGGGAAGGTGAACTGAATGCCCCTGGAGGCGTCCTCGGGGGCATCGATCTTCTCCATCCGCTCGACTTGCTTCAGCTTGCTCTGGGCCTGGGATGCCTTGCTGGCTTTGGCTCGGAATCGATCGGCGAAACGGAGCAGACGATCAATTTCCCGCTGCTGGCTCTTGTAAGCCGCGAGTTGCTGCTCCTCGAAGGCGTCGCGCTGCTCGAGATAGTTGTCGTAATTGCCCCGATAGCGGAGCACCCGGCTGTTGCGGATTTCCGCGATGCCATGCACCAGGCGATTGAGAAACTCGCGATCGTGCGAGATGGTCAGCAGCGCCCCGGGGTAGTTGAGCAGGTAGTCCTGGAG
The DNA here is from genome assembly GCA_945861575.1 of Akkermansia muciniphila. GTDB lineage: Bacteria > Verrucomicrobiota > Verrucomicrobiia > Limisphaerales > UBA11320 > UBA11320. The sequence goes on along the minus strand of CAMAVD010000021.1, from coordinate 30,004 downwards.
CCAGAGGAGGGAGTCGAGATCGAGATGGTTCGTGGGCTCGTCCAGCATCAGTAGGTCCGGCTCCTGCACCAGCAGGCGCGCCAGGTGGGCGCGCATGATCCATCCACCGCTCAGTTCCCGTGCGGGACGGTCAAAGTCCTTGTCCCGAAAGCTCAGCCCTTTGAGGATTCGTTTGGCTTTCACCACGCTCTGGTAATCCTCGACATGATACTCGTCTTCGGGGGGGGCATCGGTGTGGAAGTTGAGTCGCTGGGTGGTGGCCAACTCGATTACGGTTTCGTTCTGGATGGGGAGGCTTTCTTGGGGCAGATGTCCCACCCGGGATCCACGCTCAAAAACGATCTGGCCACCATCGGAGGGTAGTGCTCCTAGGAGGAGCTGGAAAAGGGTCGTCTTGCCGGCCCCGTTGGGGCCAACGAGGCCGAGACGCTCCCCGCGGTTGATCTGGAGTGTTGCGTCTTCGAACAGCACGCGGCCGCCATAGCGCTTGCAAAGATTGGAGATGGTGAGCATTCCGGGGACAGGGGTCAGTTGCGGTGCCGCGTGTCAGCGGCGCCGGTCGGGTCGTTTCAGTTCGAAGACGCCGTGGTCGTAGCGGCTTCGATAATTGGAGAAGAAATTCGAGGAGGTGACGAAACCATCGTAGCTGTAGCGTCCCCCGGCCAGGTAACCCAGGTTGGCGGCACCCTCGATGCGGGACCGCTGGTCCTCAAGGGTTAACGTCAGGGGCACCGAGTATTCGAAGGTGAGGATCCGGGCGTAGGTCGCTCGGAATCGGGCATGGATCGTATTGGAGGCACCTTGGCTTACCAGGCAGCGGAGTCGGCCATTATGCCCATTCGCGTCGCTTTTCCAGCGTCCTTCCCAAGCGCCCTGAGGCGGGAGGGCGGTGGTTTCGGAGCGGGTCGTGCGGCGCCATTCATAGTTGAATGAGGAGCATCCGGTCCCCGCGCAGAGGAGCGCAGGCAGGCAGAGCAGCTGGACTGGACGCGCCATGGCGCGGAACACGAATCCCATAGGAAGAGGCAATGTATCGAGAAACGGGCAGCTCGGCAACAGCGGGTTCGGAGGGTGTCGCAGGGGGGTGGTCGGAGATTGGAAGTGGCCGTTATTAAGAATGACCGGCAGCCGGGAAGAAGCTCGTCGCGAGATTTGCTCCGGGTCGAGAACGGGGCGCGGGTGATTTCTGCAAGTCCCTTCTCAAGCACCCCGCGATACTTAATCAATTGACTCTCGCCCCAATGCTCCAGGGTGAACTCGGCTATGTGCGCCAAGTCATTGTGGGCTTCCGGCGACAGCTGCTGTGTGAATTTCGGCACAGAATCATTTCTTCTTTTTGTGCCGGACGATCGCCTCATCGAATATCTGGCGGACGCTTTTCGTGGAGTATTCACCACGCTCAAGCTGTTGTGCGCATCTCCGCTCCAGAGTTCACGTGTGGTGACGTGTTCGCACTGACGGGACCTGCACGGTGACCTGTCTTTGGGACTGAGGGGAAGGTGGATACAGTGTGACGCCCACTGCAATGCCGGTCACAGCACTTGTCCGGGGCGACTGAGGTAGTAGACCAGATCGCGAACTTCGGTGTCGGTCAGGGCGGTGAGCAGCCCTTCGGGCATCATGGAAAGCTCGCTCAGCTGCTGGGAGCGAATCTCGATCTTAGGTAGGACGATCGTTTCGCTTACAGTGATGAGGGTGAGGCTCTTGTCGTCTTGGCGTTGGACGATCCCGGTCAACAGGCGTTCGTCCTTGGTTTCCACGGTGGACGAACGGTAGTCGTTTGGAATGACCGCGTTGGGATCCAGTATGTTGGAAAGGATGTATTCGAGATCGGCGTGGTTCGATCCGGTGAGATCCGGTCCTACCTTGCCGCCGGTGTCGAAGAGTGTGTGGCATTGCTGGCAAACACGGGCGAAGACCTTGCGTCTGCGAGGGTGTTGAGCGTGTCCCGGCGCTCGGGCAGGGACAGTTTGGGATAGACGCTCAGACGGGCTTCCGGTGTGGCGGGGTCGTTGGACAGTGCCAGAGCGCGGATGGCCTCCGGGCGGAGGCTTTCCTCTGCGAGGATGGGGCGGAGAAGGGACGGAAGCTCGGGGTCCTTGATGGACACCAAGCCTTCTAAAGCCGAGCGGCGTGAGGTGATCTCGGCTGAGGAGTTTTTAAGGGTTCCACGCAGCGTATTCAGGGCGAACTGGCTTCCGAAGGTCAGGCCAAGATTCTGAGACAGCAGGCGGATTTCCTGGGTGGTGCTCTTGGCGAGTTCTAGCCCAACTTGGCCACTCCTTGGGCATAGGGACGCTGCGTCGGCCGCTCAGCCCCGCTTTGACTCCACGGAGGACATCGAGCCGAACCGCATCCTCCTTGCTTTCAGAGAGGAACTGGAGAACTGCCGAGAGCGGTGCTGCGGGGGCCTGGGCCCAGGTAGAGGGGCTTGTTAGGATCGCAAGGGCGGCTGCCGCGCAGACCGTCGTCAGATAACGCGTGTTCATGGAAGCTTTCCTAGAACGATGCGCGATTCTCGCTCCCTAGAGCAATCTGCAATTTGATCCGGGCTAGGGCTGCTCCTTCTTTCGGACCACTTTGGGTGTGGTGCTTTTGGTGACGGGCTCGGGGAGTGGGTTGGAGCTGCTATAGGCCGTGAGGCCCTTCAGTAGATCCAGAGCGCGATCCAACTGAACATCCCGCGCATTCATGACCCGCTCGCGATCTTTTGCAGGGAGGCTTTCAAGCCCGCCAGGCGCGCGCTTCAGATAGGCGTTTTGCTCCTCCTCGTCCGTCATCGGGACGACGATGTCGGGCGTGATGCCGCGCTCGTGGATGACCTTGTGGCTTGGGGTGTAGTATTTGGCTGTGGTGAGCCTCAGAGCCGAGCCGTCCTGCAGTTGGAGGATGCTCTGGACGCTGCCCTTTCCGAAGGTCTGCTCTCCCAGAATGATCACGCGACAGAGGCCGCGCGCGGTGGAGTCCTGCAAGCAGCCCGAGACAATCTCTGAGGCGCTAGCGCTACCCCCATTCACCAGGATTACCACGGGCAGGCTGCCGTATTTGTCCCCGCCTCGCGCTCGATACTCGCTCTTGGCCTTCTCCTCACGGCCTTCAGTGGTCACGACGAGCTCGCCGCGCGGCAGAAATCGCTCGCAGACTTCCACAGCTTGATCGAGCAGCCCTCCTGGATTTCCTCGAAGATCAAGGACCAGGGATTTCATTCCCTTTTCTTTGAGCGTTTTGAGGGCTGAGCTGAATTCATCCGAGGTGCGCTCTCCGAACTGGGTGAGGCGCACATAGCCCACATGGTTGTCTCCCAGAGGAAACTGGCGATGTCCGGACAAATCTTTGACGGTGTCCACCTTGATCGCCGCGCGGGTGAGCTTGTAATCCTTCATCTGGCCGTTGCTCGGACGCAGGATGCTCAGGTTCACGTCGGTGCCCGGCTCGCCTCGCAGGAGCTTAACGGCATCCTGGAGCGAGATATGATCCGTGGCACGGCCTTCGATCTTGATGATGCGATCGCCGGTGAGGATGCCCGCCTTGAAGCCTGGGGTGTCCTCCATGGGAGACACCACCGTGAGAAACTCATCCTTCATGGAGACAACAATGCCGACCCCTCCGAACTCACCGGAGGTATCGTGCTTGAGGTCCTGGTACTTCGTTTGGTCCATGAATTCGCTGTGAGGGTCCAGCGTATTGAGCATGCCCTTGAGTGCGGCATGTACCAGCTCCTTGTAGGAAATCTTGCTGCTATCCACGTATTCGGAGCGAATGCGCTCCATGACGGTGGTGAACAGCTTGAGATTGGAATACGGGTCATCCGTCTCGCCCGCCTGAGAGACACGAAGAAAGAGCTGAGTGCCAACGAGGAGGTTGGCGGCGAGAACCGCGAAGAGAATTCCGTAAAGGAGCCTTCGTTTCATAATCCGGCCCGGCAAGACGGGCCGGGGGCAAGTTAGAGCCCATCGTCCGCCATTGCAAGGACGGGGCTCAGGCGTGAATCACGGCGACGTCGTCTTGGGGGCCTAGGGCTGCGGGAGGGCGGAAGCGGGAGATGAACCGCTCGTGCAGAAGCTGGGTGGAGAGGATGCCTGCGATGGCCATGTCGTCGGTCTCGCCCAAGGGACGGCCACTCTCGATGCGGGCGGCCAGTTGGGCGACGGCGGCAGGATTGAAGTAGCCCGTGCGCGCGATCGACTCAGGGCACAGCAACTCCTTCACATAGTCCGGGGTCCGTGCATGGAAAAAGCTCTTGTGAATCGGTGCTCGATAGGGCTTCTTGCGCCGTTGGGCGATCTTCTTGGGAATCAGATGTCCCAGCGCCTTCCGCAGGATGTATTTCTCGGTAAGCCCGCGCAGTTTCAGACCCGATGGGACCTGGCTGGCCAGCTCCATGACGTCACGATCCAGGAACGGGAAACGGCCTTCGACCGAATGGGCCATCGCCACACGATCTCCCTGGGAGGAGAGGAGGTAGCGCGACATGAACAGCCGGATCTCCCAATATTGGGCTCGCTCCAGAGCACCCCATGACCCCAACCCGGGAGGCGGCGTCAGTTGTTCCCAGAGAGGGTGCTTCTTCGCTGCGAGGCTCTGTTGCAAATCTGCGGAGAAGAAGCGACCGCATCGCTGGTTGTTCCTCCAGCGGATCAGATGGGAGTAGCAAGGGGCCTGTGTCTCCTGCAGCCCTTCCTGAAAGAACCGAGCGAGATAGCTCGGGCTGAGCTTCGCCATGGACGGGATGTCTTCGTAGAGGCGTCGTAGCATCTGCCATCGCCAGGTGGATCCCGGTGACCGTGCCCAGAACCTGCGGATCCGATCTTCTTTGAAAATATCGTAGCCTCCGAAGAACTCGTCAGCGCCTTCGCCGGTCAGCACCACCTTGATGCCTGCCGCCTGGACGGTTTTGGAAAGCAGGAAGAGCGGCACGGGCGATGTGCGGGTCAACGGCGTTTCGCAATGCCAGATGACGTCAGGAAAAGCCTCGCCAATCTGCTCCTGGGCGATCTCGATGGCGACGTGCGAGGTTCCGAGGGCGCTGGCCACTTCCTTTTGAAATTGGCGCTCGTCAAAGTCCGGATGGGTGAAGCTGATGGAAAAGGTGTTCAGCTTTGAGGCATGCAGCCGGGTGACCAGTGCGCTGATAATCGACGAGTCCAGGCCGCCGCTGAGGTAGGCCCCCACCTGAACATCTGCGCGGAGCCTCAGCCGTGTCGCCTCCGTGAGGCGCTCCGAAACGAGCGCAGCCCATCCTTCCTCGTCGTCCTTGTTGGGGTAGTCGTTGCCTCGTTTGTCGAACGACATCTCCCACCAGGTTTCCAGCCGGATTCCTGAGGTGTCGGCCGTTAAATGGCTCCCTGGAGGGAGTTCCTGAACGCCTTCAAAAACGGACTGAGAGGTGGCGGGGCACCAGAAGGTGAAGATCTCCTCCAGGACATGAGGGTCGAGGCGTGCCTTCACTCCTGGGTGGGTGAGGAGTTCTTTGATTTCGGATCCGAAGATAAGCTGGCCACCCGTGACGGTGTAGAAGAGGGGGCGCACGCCTACGCGGTCGCGTGCCAGGAACAAACGGCGTTGTTTTAGATCGAGAATCGCAAAGGAGAACTGGCCGTTCATCCGCGAGAGGCATTCTTTCCCGTATTCCTCATAGAGATGGAGGATGACTTCGGTGTCGCAGCGTGTCGTAAAAATATGGCCACGCGCCTCCAACTCTTCCCGCAGCTCCAGGTAGTTGAAGACCTCGCCATTGTAGACGATCCAGAGGGATCGATCTTCGTTGGTGATCGGCTGACGACCGTGGGCGATGTCGATGATGCTCAGCCGCGCGTTGCCAATGGCGGCGATGTCCGTGCTCAGGATGCCGAATTGGTCAGGGCCGCGATGCCGGATGGTGCCGAGCATGCTCCGCAGGGCAGATTCCCCGGGCGGTGCCTGGGGCTGCAGGTTAAAAATGCCGGCGATGCCGCACATCAGGTGAGTTCTTTGCGTGCGATTTTACCGGACTCTGTTTTGGGCAACGTGTCCCGAAACTCCACGAGCTTGGGAACCATGAAGTCCTCAAGGTGCGCCTTGCAGTGGGCCAGCACCTTTGCGGCCGTGATCGAAGGATCGTCCACGACCACCAGAGCCTTCACTGCCTGGCCGAGTATTGGGTCGGGAACCCCGATGACAGCCACCTCGCGCACGCCCTTGAGTCCGTAGACCACCGTTTCTACCTCCTTGGGTGCGACCTTCTCGCCACGGCTTTTGATGACGTCGTCCTTGCGGGCGACGAAATAGAAGCAACCTTCGTCATCCATTCGAAAAAGGTCTCCGCTGTGGCAGACCCTTTCCCCGGGCAGCGGGCCGGGGCGGTAGCGCTTTGCGGTGGCCTCGGGTGCCTGCCAGTAGCCTCGCATGACATGACGTCCGCGCGCGACCAGTTCGCCGGTCTCCCCCGGTCCTAGCCGCTTCCCTGACTCGTCTTCGATCCACACCTCTGTTCCGGGGATGGCAATCCCTACAGATCCTGGCTTCTGGTCCAACCATTCGGGGGGCATGTAGAGAGTGCGCTTGGTTTCGGTGAGGCCGTACATGGAGAAGACCTGGGCCTGTGGAAAGCGATGACGCAGGTCAAGGACTCGGCTCGGGGGGAGGGCTGCGGCTGTGTTGGTGAGGAAGCGGAGGTTTGAGAGGTCGTAGGCGGTTAGGTCCAGCCGCAGTATGAGCTCGAAGAGCGTGGGAACGCCTGGAAATCCGGTGACTTTCTCCCTGGCGATCTGCGCCAGGATGGCGGCCGGGTAAGCGAAGGAGTTCTCCAGGATAAGGGTCCCTCCGATGCGGAAGGTCATCAGGAGTTGGTAAAGTCCGTAGTCGAACGAGAGGGGGAGAACATTGAACACGATGTCCTCCGAATGCATTCCGAGATACTGGAGGATGGAGCCGGAGGCGAAAACGACATTGCTGTGATCGCTGATGACTCCCTTGGGGTCGCCAGTCGTTCCTGAAGTGTAGATCAGGCAGGCGAGGTCGAGATCGATGGAAGCGCCTCGTGGACGCGTGTCAGCTTGTGTGGCTTCCAAGCTGGGCCAGGCGAGAATACGATCCGGTTTTCCGTTCAGCAGCATGCTTGGGGCTGGGGAGGGTGTCCCGCAGACCACCGCTCCAAGCAGGGTGGCTACCGGGCAGGGCTGGACGCTAAACAACTCAGTGGCAGCGGTCCGCGAGTCGAACAGGAGCGCGGCAGCCTGGCAGTTGTTCAGAATGTATTCGAGCTTGTCCCGCTTGATGGTGGGATTGACGAAAACAAATACAGCGCCTGCTTTGAGAATTCCGAACAGCGAAGCGACAGCTTCCGCCGTGTTTCGCATGCAGAGGCCGACACGATCCCCTCGCTTTACCCCGAGCCCTGTTAGGGCGTTGGCCACACGGTTGGCTGCCGACTCGATCTGACCGTACGTCCACCGCTTGCCTTCGCAGACGAGTGCGATCTTTTCTGGGAAGCGATCGGACGAATTCTCGAGGAAGTGATGGACGAGCATGTTGGCAAAAGCGCGTCGACTAGGTTCCAGGTTTCTTGGCTGCCAAGTATCTGGCGATGGAATCGATCGAATCGAGGTTGTCGGGAATGAGTTCGTCGTCGGCTACTTTGACACCGAACTCTTTCTCCAGGAACGCCACCAACTCGAGTACGCCGGTGGAATCGATAAAACCTTCGTCGAGAAAGGAAGCGCCATCGGTCAGGCCGGGATCCTGCCCGAATAGAAAATGGTTCAGGATGAATCCGCGTATCTTGGATCGTGTGTCACTCATGCGATGGTGGGGTGGAGTCGCTGCGCGGCCTTTAAGGAGCGTGGAGGGTTCCTCGAGCCTCCTCGCGCTGTGTTTCGGGCAGGCGACGGAGGACGAGCGGGGAAAGGTGTAGATAGCGGACGGTGCTGCGCTTTTGTTCGAGGTTTGCCCAGACCTTTCGGACTTGGTCCGCTTGGAGGCCGACGGCCACGCCTACCTCGGCTGGATCGATCTGGTGATTCAAGCCATAGAGGCAGAGGTCCATCTTCTGGTAGGGGAGTGCGAAAAAGAACTCGTCCTGCCCTTGGGCGAGAGAGAAGGTATCCGTGGTGGGGGGGCGCAAGCGGATTTGTTCCGGGACCCCCAGGTAATCCGCCAGTTGGTAGACCTGGGATTTGTAAAGATGTGCGATGGGTTTGAGATCGGCCGCCCCGTCGCCGTTCTTTACGAAAAATCCCTGATCGTATTCCAGGAGATTGGGTGTGCCGGCGACAGCGAAGTTGAGCCGGTCCGCGTAATAGTACTCCATCTGCTTGCGGCAGCGTTGTTTGAAATTGGTCGTCGCTACGATGTCGAGGTAGACTTCAATGGGAAGGCGAACGGTTTTCTGGACGCCCGCCGGATCGGCCACGACGAGGGAGAAGAAAGTGAAGCCGCCTCCTTCGATGGGATCGGTGGTCACCAACTTCGAACCCCAGCCCGTCCCGTATTCAGGAACGACTCGGCGCACGGCCTCCTGGTAGCGGCGGTAAAACCCCACGGCATGGAGCGTTTCGGTGATGTCCTCCAATGAATGGTCGACACCAAGATGGTCCACCAGGAGTCGGCTGAGGGTGAGGGTGTCCGGGCTTGACTCGCGCTCCGGCATTAGGATGCAGTGGACTCGCTCTTTGCCGAGGCAACGGACTGCGAGAGCCGCCGTCACGGCACTATCGATTCCACCCGAGACGCCCAGCACGATTCCACGACGTCGAAGGTCCTTGATCAGAACTTTGCGCATGAAATCGCCTATTTGTTCGACCTCCTGTTCCGGGTCGAGCAAGAGCCTATCGCTACTGAAGGTTTTTTGCTTCATTGTTTGCCCGCGCTTCGGCGTTGCGCGCCCGCAGACTGCTCGAGACCATCTTCCACCCCAGCGAGTATCGAGGCAACCCTTTCCAGATTGGAGTCCGTTTCAGGACTGAATCCTCACCACGCGTTCAGCTTACCGCCGGGGATGCCCTAGCGGTAAGGCCATCCCAATGACATCGCCTTAATCGGATGCTTTCGCGCGGACCGTAGCTCCATTTAGCCCTGTTTGAGTGGTTTACAAGGGGGACCGAGCCGTCATTGCGACCTGCACGGCGACTCTTTCTGATGGGGGCCAGGTGGATCCAGCCCTGAAAGAAATCGCACCGGAGTGCGGGGCCTTTCAGGAGCGTGGCTCCGGTCCTTGCTCAGGTCGTGTAGAGTTGATATTCTGCTCCGTAAAGCGTTCTTGCTAAGTGTGTTCGGAATACTTTCCCGTTGACGACAGTTTCGTGTTGGAGGGGAATGAGATAGATCAGCCAGCAAGGGCGCGGTGCGATGGCGATGGAACGTCCGATGTTGGCGATAACCTGCCCGACAATCTTCGCGTTGAAGGGATTGAACATGTAGAAGATTTGCTGGTCAGGTGTGATCTCAAATTGGGTGGCATCGCATTCTTGGATTTCTACCTGATGGCCCGTGCCGGTTTTGGCCTGGAACTTCTGAAGATTGCGGCGTGCGATCTGGCAAAGCTCCGGCGAGAACTCGACCCCGATGACCCTCTTGAACCCTGCCTGGGAGGCGAGCATGAGCACGCGGCCCTTGCCCGACCCGAAATCGACGAATGTGGAGGTCTTTGGGAGCTTTAGTTCCTTCATCAGGGTCAGGAACGGCCGTGCCTTTGTGGCACCATACACGGAGGAGTTCGACTTGTTCTCAGCTGAGAACGGCAGAGCGTCCATCTCGACGCTCCGCACCGTGTCCGTCCCATGGCGCAAATCAAAGAGGTAATCCTCGGCGAAACCAAGCCCGATGGCAGCTGTTTGGCGGAACCCTCTTTGTTTCGTGCTTTTGACCAGCCAACGTATCGGATTCAAGAGTCTGTAGAGTTTGAATAGTTTGCCGTTTTGATGCGAGTTTACAGCGCTTGATCTAGCGCTCTCCACACTCGGAGGGCCAGGCACTCTATCGGGCCTTTCTGAAATGGCCCAATTTGCGGTGATGCTGTCTTCTTTTCGAAGCGGGATTGAATTCGTTGCCCAGCACCAGCCCTCACATAAGTGTATAGTGTTGACAGAGACACTGTCTAGCCCTGAAAAAATAACCATGAACCAACCCAACGACCCTCCGTCGCTCTTAGCGACACGACGTGATTTTATCAAAGGAACTGCCGGGCTCGCCGCTGTTTCCGTCCTCGCAGGAGTGAAGCTCCCCCATGTGCATGCTGCCGGCAGCAGCACCGTCCAGGTCGCCTTGGTTGGCTGTGGCGGACGTGGGACGGGCGCAGCAGCGAACGCGCTATCCACCCACGGCGGCAGCATTCAGCTCACCGCCATGGCGGACGTTTTCGAAGACCGATTGGAAACGAGCTACAAGGGCCTCAAGGAAAAGCATCGCGACTCTGTCGATATTTCTCCGGACAAGAAGTTCGTGGGCTTTGACGGTTACAAGCATGCCATCGACTCCCTAAAGAAAGGGGACATCGCGATCTTTGCCACCCCTCCGGCGTTCCGCTGGGTGCACTTCCAGTATGCGATTGAGAAGGGTGTGAACGTATTCATGGAGAAGCCCGTTTGCACCGATGCCGGGGCTGGCAAGCGCATGTTAGAGCTCGACGAGAAGGCCAAGGCCAAGAACCTGAAGGTGGGTGTGGGGCTGATGTGCCGCCACTGCCGTGTGCGCCAGGAACTCTTCCAGAGGATCAAGCAAGGGGAGATTGGCGATATCATTACTTTGCGCGCCTACCGCATGCACGGCCCGGTGGCCTCAGCCTTTTCCACCAAAAAGCCGGACAATCAGACCGAGGTGGAGTATCAGATCCGCCGCTTTCATAGCTTTCTTTGGGCAAGCGGTGGGGCTTATAGCGACTACTATATTCACAACATCGACGAAGCCTGCTGGATGAAGGACGCTTGGCCCGTTAAGGCGCAGGCCTCGGGCGGAAGGCATTTCCGCGGCGAGAACGTGGATCAGAACTTCGACAATTACTCCGTTGAGTATACCTTTGGTGATGGAGCCAAGCTGTTCTTCTACGGACGTACGATGCCGGGGTGCAAGGACGAGTTTGCCACCTATGTGCATGGCAGCAAAGGCATGGCGGTGGTCTCCAGTGCCGCACATACCCCTGCTCGAAGCCGCATCTTCAAGGGGCAAGTCATCCGAAGCGAAGATTTGTTATGGAAGGGGCCGAAGGATGAGCCCGATCCCTACCAACTCGAGTGGCAGGACTTGCTGGAAGCCATCCGCAACGACACCCCTTACAACGAGGTGAAGCGTGGTGTAGAAGCGAGTTTGGTTGCTGCCATGGGCCGTTTGGCGGCTCACACCGGCCAGGAGATCACCATGGAGGACATGATGAATGACGCCGAGAAGCTCGAGCTTGCTCCTAACGTGGACAAACTCACGAAGGACGGTCCTGCCCCCGTTGTCGCAGACGCGCAGGGTCGCTATCCCTTCCCTCGCCCAGGTGTGATCAAAGACCGGGAATATTGAGTTCTGTCAAAGCGGTTTAAAACCTCGGCGGCGGGCGTCTCTTTGGCGATGCACGCCGCCGATTTCTTGGGTGGACTGAGTGAAAGTGTGGAGCCCTCCTCACCAGGGTGCATTCCAACGTGTCAATGGCATCGAGGATGAAGTGGATCAGGGAGCTGGCAGCGGACCCAAGTGTGTCGACTGGGAAGGGAGGAATGGTGCGCGTGGTCACTCTTGACGAACCGGGGACCCATCTACACCTCGACTCGGTTATCTTGAGCCCTGTTCGAACAAGCCTTCGTTGAATCCTCCTAAAAAAGGGATTGAAATAGAGGGTTTTGGTGCAACATTGGAGATCCGCGAGGCTTGAGCCCTGCGGCTATTTCCGGCAAAATTTGTGCCCGGATATTGGACAGATGGTTCCGGCTATGGACGGCGGTGATTGAACGGAGTCGTCCCTCCCGGCATCTGATTGCTGACTAGGCTGTTTTTATGGATCGCTCATGGCTGAATTAACTCAAAATCAGAACCAGGCTCCGGAGCAGGGGCGGGAGCCGGAGAGCCTGACCGATGAACTGGCGAAGGTCTTGCCGGAATCGCGCCGCTTCCTGAGCGCGCTTCCTGATAGGCTCCTGTTCGTGATTCTCTTTGGACTGTGGTGTGCCATGTTCCACGTCTACGGGAACTCGACTTTGGGCTATGTGAATACGCCTTCCCTGTTCGTGTGGATGAATCATGTGTTCACTACGTCGGATGGAGACTCGCTAGGGCTCTATATGCCCCTGATCGTCCTCGTCCTCGGCTACATGAAGCGGGGGGAGATCCTGGCGATTCCGTTCAGCCGGTGGTGGCCTGCGCTGACCCTCGTGGCAATGGGTTTGGCCCTTCATTCAGTGGGCTATGTCGTGCAGCAGACCCGTATTTCGATCATCGGCTTTTTTGTGGGGCTCTATGGACTCACAGGAATGGTGTGGGGGTGGCGGTGGTTGGCGGTGACCTTTTTTCCCTTTTGCCTGTTCGTTTTCTGCGTTCCCCTCGCCACCGAGACCGAGCGGATAACCCTGCCTCTCAGGTTGATGGCGACGAAGATCACTTCAGTGTTCTGCCACGCCATCTTGGGGATTGATGTGATCCAGCAGGGGACCATGATTTTCGATGCTAAGGGGCAGTACCAGTACGATATTGCAGCGGCCTGCAGCGGCATCAAGAGCCTGAGTGCCACGGTAGCGATCGCTCTCATTGGTGGATTCGTATCCTTCAAAGCAACTTGGCGACGGGTCCTGATGTTTGTCTTGGCATTCCCGCTGGCGGTTCTTGGAAACGTTTTGCGCCTGAGTGCGATCATTGTTGCTTCCGAAGCCTTCGGTCAGAAGGCGGGCGAGTTCGTCCATGATAACTCTATCCTCAGCCTCCTGCCCTATCTGCCGGCAATTGGCGGAGTCGCTTTGCTTTTGCGCTTGCTGGCCGAGCCAGCCACGAACTCGGGGGCCACGGCACAGCCATCCATTTCCGGGGTTGCCGAGCGTAAGGCCATCCCCTTCCTGACGTTGAATCGTGGAGCGGGTGGCATGCTCGTCGCTGGGATTGTGGTGTTTGCCTTCGCGACATGGTTTTTGCAGGACTTTCGTTCGGGCCAGCGCTTGGGCACTCCAGGTCTAAGGCTCTCCCAAGAGATTCTTAAGGATCCTCAAGGTAAAGCAGTAGGCACCAACAGCGTTCAGATGCCCGATGGGATCTCGGGGTTTCGGGCGGAGACAGAACCCCTTCCTAGGGTGATGCTGGATCTGCTGCCCCCTGACACTGTTTACGGGCAGCGACGCTATGTTGCTTCAGACCAGTTTTGGATTCAGTCCTCGGTGGTGCTCATGGGCTCGGACCGCAGCAGTATCCATAAACCGCAGATTTGTCTCCTTGGGCAGGGCTGGAAAATCGATAAAGAAATTCCCCTCAAGATCCGCATTGAGAAGCCCTTTCCCTATGAGCTTCCGATCATGCGCTTGGAAGCGAGCAAGTCGTTTCGGATGGAAGACGGGCGCGAGCGTCGGTTCAGCAGCGTGTTCCTCTATTGGTTCGTGAGTGGCGACCAGTTGACTGCCGATCACATGGATCGGCAATGGTGGATGGCGCGGGACTTGCTGACCAGGGGTCTGTTGCAGCGCTGGGCCTATGTGACCTATTTTGCTCCTTGTGCTCCGGGGTTGGAGCAGGTGACGTTTGAGCGGATGAAGAATTTTATCATCGAAGCCGTGCCAATGTATCAGGAAGTGCACGGGCCGCGCTTGGCAATGGATCACTCAGCCCAGGAAGGGCAGAAGTGAGGACTGCGGCCTGAAATGGCTGAAGTCAAAGTCGTATGCTGCGTCGCAAGCAACAGTTTCGGGCTCAAGTTCATCAGTGGAAGGATGCCTTTCTTTTTTGTCTGGCACTTTGGTTGAGCCATCTCCTTTGGAGTCCGTGGCACCCGTCCTTCTTCCATCGCGAAATTGAGCCTTTTTATGAGTTCGTTTGGCTCTTCCTGGTTATCGTGCCTGGTGCACCTCTGATTCTAGAGGCCGCGCAGTTCTACAACCGACCCCTTCATGGATCGCGTCGAGATACCTATTACAAGCTGGCTAAGGGGTGCTTCCTGGTCACTCTCGGGCTGGTCGTTGTGATGTTTGTGTTCAAGATCCAGCTGGCTCGAATGGTCATTGGGCTTTACGGCTGGGTCAGCTTTGTGGTCGTGGCGATTGGCGAAGAGGTGGCTCGTGCGGTCTATCGGACCCGTTACGGCCAGTCGCAGATCAAGCGACGATTTGTTCTGGTGGGAACGCCGGAGGATCTGGAACAGCTCGATGCGGACCTTCGGCTAGAGGACCTAGACGGCGTTGAGATCGTCTCGCGCGTGGACCTGCATCGCGGTGGGGTGAATGAATTGGTTCGTCAGCTCCATGAAAAGACTCCCAATGGGGTGGTCCTCGCGGGCAAGCACACCTATTTCGGTGAGATTGAAGCGGCAATCCAGGCTTGTGAGCTGGAGGGGGTTGAGGTTTGGATCCTGGCGGATTTCTTCCAGACGCAAATCTCCCAAACCAACCTGGACGAGCTGCAGGGTCGGCCGGTTCTCGTCTTCCGCTCTGCCCCGGCCGATTCCTGGCCACGTCTCATAAAATCGACCATGGACATGGTTCTCGCCGGTCTTGCTCTGGTGTTCTTGTTCATCCCTTTCCTCATTCTAGCCCTTCTGATTAAGGCCACCTCGAAGGGACCTGTGTTTTTCAAGCAGTCACGCTGTGGCCTGAATGGTCAGCCGTTCATGATGTACAAGTTTCGATCGATGGTTACCGATGCGGAGCAACGTAAACATGAGCTGGCCAAGTTCAATGAGATGGATGGACCCGTGTTCAAGCTGACCGATGACCCCCGCATCACACCTATTGGGAAGTGGTTACGAAAGTTCAGTGTCGATGAGTTGCCGCAACTTTACAATGTGCTCAAGGGCGATATGAGCTTGGTCGGGCCCAGGCCTCTCCCGGTGGATGAGGTCAAACGTTTCGACGATGTGGCACATCGCCGACGTCTCAGCGTCAAGCCGGGTTTAACCTGCCTTTGGCAGATCAAAGGGCGCAGCAATGTCACGAATTTCAAAGAATGGGTGCGATTGGACTTGGAATATATCGATAACTGGTCGCTCTGGTTAGACATCAAGATCCTCGTTATGACCGTTCCAGTGGTCTTGCGAGGTTCGGGTGCGAAATAGGCACTCAAATGCTTAAGCCGCAGCCGGGATTGCCGAACTGACATCATGGCGAAACGGAAAACGTCCCTCACATCCAAAGCCCCTACTTCAGTGGTCACTGGAGGTGCGGGATTTTTGGGCTCACACTTAGTCGATCTGTTATTTTCGAAGGGGCATCGAGTAATCGTTATCGATAACCTCGTAACTGGATCCACCGATAATATTGCACATTTGGCAGGGAATGCAGCATTCCGCTTTATTCATCAGGATGTGACGGAGTTTCTGTTTTTGGAGGGGCCAGTCGACTATGTTTGGCATTTTGCCTCGCCAGCCAGCCCGATAGACTATCTCGAATTGCCGATTCAGACACTGAAGGTCGGTTCCTTGGGAACGCACAAGGCGTTAGGCCTGGCGAAGGAGAAGGGTGCCCGATTTCTGCTGACATCGACCTCAGAAGTTTACGGGGATCCCTTGGTGCACCCGCAGCCGGAAACCTATTGGGGCAACGTGAACCCGATCGGGCCACGTGGGTGCTACGACGAAGCCAAGCGCTTCGCTGAGGCCTTGACGATGGCCTATCGGAACCAGCACCAGCTTGAGACAAGGATCGTGAGAATTTTTAACACCTACGGTCCTCGGATGCGTCTCAGGGATGGCCGGGTGGTTCCAGCCTTCATCAGTCAGGCGCTCCAAAACAAACCGATCACCGTTTTCGGAGATGGAAGTCAGACGCGCAGCTTTTGCTTTTGCAGCGACCTTCTCGAGGGGATCTACCGACTGATGATGAGCAACTACTCTGATCCCGTGAACATTGGCAATCCCAGGGAGATGACCATGTTGGAGTTTGCGCAGGCAACTCTCAAGGCGACCGGTTCACGCAGTCGGATCGTGCATCGACCCCTACCCCAGGATGATCCTAAGCAGCGGAGGCCGGACATTACTCGCGCGCGTCAGCTTCTCAAGTGGGAGCCCAAAGTGCACTTGGAGATCGGATTGGCCCGGACGATCGATTATTTTCGCGGTCGGGTTTCCGTCCGCTAGGTCCAGCGGTCCTGCAGGGTCTTGCTCTGCCGACAGTCCCGATCACTCGAGACTCTGAGCCACTTCCACGTTCCTCAGGCTCGGCTCGGTTCACTCCCTCCGTTGCACTCGGACAATCTCGGACCGCCTTTTCCCATCCCAGACCTGCAGACTCCAAACACTTCTCTCGTTCACTCCGGGAGGTGGGGAGAGAGACGACTTGAACACTGCCCCAGGAGTTTCGACATTTTTCGTGACGCCCAATTACCGCTACGGTCTATTCGCAGGAATCCTGCTCGTGTGTAGATAGCTTGGATGCTTTGGGATGCGTTTCTCCGCTCTGGAGATAAGATTGCTTGACCCAACATGCGCGTTACTATATCTCGCACAGGCTTCCGAGCGACAATTGAATGGAAGCTAACTCCGTTCATAATTATGGGGTCGTCTCGGATTTAACAGATGCTGACATCAAAGTCCTTTTTGGCAGTCGATTTTGGGGCTGCAACGCTTAAGCTCGCCGAGTTCGAGGTGAACGAGGCGGGTGCGTTGCGCCTGCATAAGTTCGGACTTGTCTCCCTTGGGCAGGATGGGCTCCAGGACGCTACCCGTCCCGCTGTCCTGCAGCAGAAGTTGCAGGCGCTTCTGGCCGAAAAGCAGTTTTCGGCGAATCGCATCAACGGATGCGCCCCGGGCTTTCACACCTTCTCGAAATTTGTTCGGCTTCCACCTGTTGACACCTCGAAGGTCACCCAAATCATTCAGTACGAGGCCCAGCAAAATGTGCCTTTTCCGCTGGAAGAAGTCGTCTGGGACTACCAGATTATCGGCACGACCTCGACCGGTGAGTTGGAGGTCCTCCTGGTGGCGATCAAGAACGATGTGGTCGAGGGTCTCTTCCGGGTAGCGGAAAGTGCCGGGCTCCGCTTGCAATTGGCCGATGTTTCACCCGCGGCGCTCTGCAATGCCTTCCGCTTCAACTATGGCGATCAGGAAGGGTGTTCGATGTTGTTGGATATCGGTGCGAAGACCTGCAACCTTCTCTTCTTCGACAAGTCCCAGGTCTACTCCCGTGGAATCAACATCGGTGCGAATGCGATCACGGTAGACTTCGCTCGGGAGATGAAGATCTCTCCTGACCAGGCTGAGCAGATTAAAATCCAGGAGGGATTCGTTGGTTTGGGTGGTGCCTACGCTGAGCCAGAGAACCCCAATCAGGCCGCGATTTCAAAGATTGCACGTCAGTTCATGACGCGCCTGCATATCCAGGTTAATCAAACGATCCAGTTCTACCGTTCGCAACAGGGGGGGAGTCAGCCCGTTCGGTTGTTCCTCTCGGGGGGTGCCTCGATCATGCCCTACACCCGCGAATTCTTCGCGGAGAAATTCAGCATTCCCGTCGACTATTTCAATCCACTGCGGAACGTCGAATTGGATCCCTCGTTGGATTTGGATGAGTTGGTCAAGGTGGCCCACTCGCTCGGAGAGACGGTCGGTCTGGGGTTGCGGAATCTGGCACATTGCCCGGTCGAGTTGAACCTGATGCCAGAGAGTTCCCTGGCTCGGCAGCGTTTCGCCCAGCGCAAGCCCTATTTCATTGCCTCAAGCTTCGGCTTGGCGCTCATCGTTTTTGCGGTCGGATTCTTTTTTTCCAATGTCGCCAGTAAAAAGAAGGAGACCGTCGAGGAGTTGGTGCAGAAGCTGAAGCCTCTCAAAAACTCTGAGACGCAGCTACAACGGGCCCAGGAGAACGTCAGAAAAGCCGAGACGCAAGCCGATGCTCAGCTGGCTTGGCTTGAGCGCCGTGTGTATTGGGGGAAGGTGCTTGCGGAGCTAAAGAAAGCGTTTCGTGAGACCGAGGAGAAGGCTGCGGAGATCCTCCAGTCGCCGGCGGTAGAGGCAGGTCTGTGGATCGATTCCTTTGCGCCAGCTCTCGGGGAGGCAATCGCGATGGATGGTGTGGCACCCCGTGAAGAAGAGGCGGCTGCGGATCCCAGTGCGGCTCCTTCTGGCAAGAGTCGCAAAGGGCGTGGCGGTCAGGGAGGTGGGGGTGGTGGCGCAGGTCCGACCTTGGGAACGATCCTTTTGAGCTGCCGTGGGGTGAACTTAAATCAGAGCGTGAAGCCCTCTGCGAATTTTGAGCTCGCCTCGGCGCTCGCACAAACACTGGCCGCCAACACCAACTTTTTCGGAACCAATACCACTCTCTCAGGGCGCCTTGAGGTGGACGACAAGGCTGCGACGAATGCAGGGTTCTTTTTCACATTCGAGCTGACGCTTAAGCTGGCCAAGCCGCTTGAGCTATAATCATATGCTCTGGATCAAACGCAATTTACTGTTCTTTGTTTCATTGCTGGTGGCGGCCGGGCTGTTTGGATGGGGCTGCTATTATCTTTACGACAATTGGGATCAGAACGTGACCCTTCAGAAGCAATTGGAGGAGACTGAGGCTGATCTGAAAAAAATTTATGAGGGCTCTGCTGTTTTTCCCAATACGACAAACATTGCCATTCTGAGGCAGCAGGACGCAGATCTAAAGCAGTTCGTCAGCGATGCGGTTGCGGTGCGAAAGCCGGTAAATTTCGATTCAAAAATCAGCTCATCGAATTTTAAGACGCAGCTGGATACGACGCTCGCTGAGCTGAATCGGGAGGCAGAGAAGGCGCGCATTGCTGTGGCGCAAAAAGACTTTTCCTTTGCTGCCATCAAGCCCCTGGTCAATTTCGCGGAGGGCACGGTGCCGGTTTTGGCGGAACAGTTGGCCGAAATTCGGGTGATCTGTGGGTTGTTATTCCGATCTGAGATTAGCTCTCTGGAAAGCTTGAAGAGGGAACCGATTTCGAGAGACGACGCAGCCGCAGCGGGCTCTCCGGACTATCACAACCTGATCCGTCGCACAAACGACCTGACGGGGGATATCAGTAGTTTTTACTTGGTGACCTTCCAGGGATTCAGCGAGACGTTGGCATCTGTCGTTGATAACATGCAACGCGCTCCTGAAGGGGTGACCGTGAAGTTGTTCACCACGGCACCTGGGGTGGGGCTCAAGCCAAGTGTGGTCGGGGTTGCTGGGTTCGCACAGGGGCAACTGCAGCAGGCGCAACAGACCGGAAGTCGTGCGGGCGGGGTTCCGGCCGGAAAGGCGGCACCGGGTGCAGCCAACGCTCCTGTGAGGCGACTGGATACTGTGGCGGGGGAAAAGTCTTTCAGAATCGCGATGCTCCTTGAAGTGACCAAACCTGCACCAAAGGTGGCTAATCCATAACAGTTCATTGATATGGAAAAGTTGAAAAATTTAATGGCGCTGGCGAAGCAAGACTTTGAAAAGGTCTTGCTGGTGACGGTCGTGCTGGCATTGGCTCTCGCCGTGGGGCTGCTCTACTCATTCAGTGGAGCGGAGCAGGAGAAGGCGGAAAACGTCCGCAGGGAGTGGAGTACGAGGAAAACCAAACAACCCCCTGCGGTTGACATTGCTCACTATCGGAACGCACTTGCCTCTGCGCAGAATCCCCCCGTAGTGGATCTCGGCCTTCCTCACAAACTCTTCAATCCCGTAAAGTGGATGCGTGGGCCAGAAGGTCGCTTTGTGGTGGACAGGCTGGGCAAGTCTGTTGGCCCGGAGGCTCTCAAGATCGAGAGTATTCGTCCCCTGAATCGCACGCTTCGTGTCGTGAGCGCCAGCCCAGAGGGCTATCTCACCGAAATCACCTTCGAAGCATCGGACCGTATCGCCGATCGAAAGGCTCGACAGTTCACGATGAAGACGGATGAGAAAGTGCGCCTCTCGGGGGGGACAGCACGAAATCCAAACCAACTTTGGCTAAAGGCTGTTAAGGGAAAAGCTGAGGACCCGGACGAATTCGTCTTCGAAATCACCGAGAACAAGGAAAGTATCGTGGTCCCGAAAGGCCAACCCTCTGTCCGAGCCGAGGCGTTCGTTGCAGACATGAACTACCCGGCTGAAAACCGACAATATAAGAATTTGAGAAGAGACTCAGCGATCGTGTTCGGGGGTGAGGAGTATAAAATCGTTGATATCTCGGAAAACGAGGTGGTAGTTTCTAACCGCTTAAACGACAAGAAAACCAGACTCAAACGCACAGCCACTGCGAAATAGTTGTGCCTTTGTTTTTAAAACAGAAGACGGGAAAGCTCATGTTCAGCACGCTCAGAATCCTGGTTGGTGTTTCGGCAGCATGGTTGATGCTCGGCTCCTTGATGCCCTTGTATGGGGCGGATGCCGTGTTAGACGAGGCTGCTAAAGAGAGTATGAGGCGCCAAGCCGCCAAGGTGGACGTCCGTGCCAAGCTGGCCAAGGCGCAACAGGCGTCTCAAGCTGGCAAGCACGCCGAGGCCGCCCGACTCTATGAGGAATCTTTGAATCAACTCAAATACATCAACGTGGGCGTCGATGGTGAGTTGACTGAAGTGAAATCCGGTCTGGGTGCTACTCGCTTGCAACTGGCGCAACAGGCGCAGCGCGCGGGTGATTTGCTTGAGGCCGAAAAGCAAATCGATCGAGTTTTGGTAGTGGACCCTTCCAACAAGGCGGCGCAAAAGTTCAAACAAAGCTTGGGCCAATTGCAGGCGCAGCTCGAGGGTAAGCGACCGACCGCCGAGGTTCTGGCGGTCTTGCCTGAAGCCAAGGAAGCTGCCGTGAAGCTAAGCACCCAGGTTCAGGATGCGAAAGTTCTCATCGAAGCCGGTCGCCTGGGTGAGGCGGAAGTCAAACTAAACGGGGTTATCAAGGCGGATCCAAATAACCAAGGTGCTTACTACTTCCTGAACCAGATTCGGGAGCAGCGACACAACGCTGATCTGATGAAACGTGAGGGTTGGGCTCGGGAAAAGTTCTCGGAAGTGACGCGCGAATGGATGGACCCGAACACGCGTGAAGCCCTCCCGCAGCCAAATCCTTACGCACGGACCAATTTTGTTAAGACGAGCCGCGCCCGACAACTTATTTACGCAAAGCTGAGCAAGATCATGGTGAGTGAGATCAAGTTTGATGCCAAAGAGTTGTCCGAGGTGATCAAAGATCTGTCAACCGAGGCACAAAAACGGGACCCAGATAGGGCCGGCATAAACATACTTCTAGCCCCCAATCTGGATCTTCCTGCCCCCCCTCCGCCTCAGCTCGATCAGAATGGCCAGCCCATACCGGCACCCGCTGCTGCGGCGGACGCAGGCGGTGCGGTTCTGGGGAGTGTCAATGTCAACATCCCAAGCCCGCTGCGCAATGTGACGCTGGCGGAGTTGCTGGATGCGGTGGTTAAAGTGGCGGATCGTCCGATTAAGTATTCGGTAGAAGATTACGCGGTGGTGTTTACTTTCAGAAGTCGGGAAACGGAGGCATTGCACACGCGGACCTTCAGGGTGGATCCCAACACGTTCCGACAAGGGTTGGAAGGTGTCACAGCTTCAAGCTTCGCCAGTGATATCTCGGGGGGAAGCCAATCGGGCGGGGGTGGATCCTCTGGTGGTGGCGGCGGCGGCCGAAGCAGCGGTGGCGGTGGCGGTGGTGGCGGCGGCGGCGGCGGTGGTAGCGGTGGTGGTGGCGGTGGCGGTCAGGCTCAAGAGCAACTCGGTTCTACGTTCGCCGGTGTTCGTATCGCCGCTCTTTTGCAAGGTGGCGGGGGGGGACAAGCGGCTGGTGGCATACCGAGCGACCCGACCGCGTATCGGGGAGAACTCGGGCAACCCGGCCAGGGGGTTACCTTTACAACGCGACCCGCTTACACGCACGTTGTGCAGGAAACCGTTCGGCACTTCTTTCAAGCTGCGGGTGTTATTCTCGATCCGCCAAAACAGGTGTTCTACAATGATCGGACTGGAATCCTGATGGTGCGTGCAAATTTGGCCGACCTCGATATCATCGAGCAGGCGATTCAAGTTCTCAATGTTCCCCCTCCCCAGTTGTCAATCAAGGCACGCTTCGCGGAGGTCAATCTGAGCCAGAACAAGGCCCTCGGCTTCGACTGGTTCCTGGGAAACACTTTGATGGCGGGTGGACGTATCGGAGGCCAGGCCGGAAATGCTCCACAGTTCTCAGGCGACGGTTCTGTGAGCGCTCCGGGGAACCCTCTGGGGAATTTCCCCCTTCCAAACCCGAACTTCAACGCTTTACCGCCCAGCCCAACGGATGGCTTGCTGACCTCGGGGCTACGCCCAACGGGGGCGCCAGCGATCGGGACACTGACCGGAATTCTTACAGACCCCCAATTCCGCGTTGTGATCAAGGCCCTGGAACAGAAGGGTGGAATTAACGTTCTGAATGCGCCCGAAGTGGTGACAGTCAGTGCGCGCCAGACGCAGATCAAAGCAGTCGATGTCCGCACCGTCGTGATTGACATTGGGGTGAGCCAAACGAGCGGCGGAGGAAATCAATCAGGAGCCGTTGGCAGTACCGCTTCAGGCGGGGCGGTAGGTTCGACCATTGTGCCGATTTCAACGGCAATTGAGCTTGGACCTGTGTTGGACGTTATCCCTTACGTGTCTTCGGATGGCTACACCGTGCAAATGACCATCATTCCGACACTGAAGGAGTTTACCGGCTATGATCTTACCACAGCCGCCCTCTTCGAGGCTCAGGCCACGGGTGGCACGGGGACTACCCTGCGGCAACGCACTCCGCTGCCGAACTTCCGTTTGAGGCAAGTTGTGACCACGGCGATCGTGTGGGATGGTCAGACCGTCGTCTTGGGCGGTTTGATCTCGGAAAGCGAGACGAAGACGAAGGACAAAGTGCCGTTCCTCGGCGACATTCCGCTCTTGGGCCGTCTCTTCCGTAGCGAGGCCAATACGAGTGAGAAGAAAAATCTGATGATCTTCGTTACTCCAACAATCATTGATCCGGCAGGAAATCGTGTTCACACCGAGGAGGAGATGCCCTTCGCGAAGTCGGCACTCCCTTCGCAGGTTCCGTTCGCCGCTTCCCAACCTGTAACGCCGAGCACCAAGTAACTAGGCTTCGTGCCGAACGTGCCCACAGTCTGTCTATAATGCTATGTCAGTGCGAATGATCCTGAGCAGTGTGCTGATGGTCGGTTTTTGCTTGAGTCCGGGTTACTCGACGTTGCGGGCCCAGGTCTTGGCCGCGGATGGGAGCGAGTACGCACCGGTAGGCAGCTATCTGGGAGACCAAGTTCAACCCGTGGCGTGCTACCAAGGGAGCAAGGGTTTTCTAGTCTGGCAGGACAATACTGCGGGCGGCAAGACGACTTCCATTGTGGCTCGGCAACTTTCGGCTGGGTTTTCTGCGGATCTGTCGGGAGCTTTCAGGGTGAACACCCAGATCTCCGCAAGCCAGTCCAAGCCTAGTGTTGCTATGCTTGCGGATGGGGGCGTTGCATTTGCGTGGCAATCAAACGTGGGGGGAAAGAATTCAATTCAGACCCGCTTTTTAGCGCCAAACGGCGTTTTCTATGGATTTGAAACCACCGCGAGCGGGACGGGAGTGGAGAGTGTTGATCCTGCCATCGTGCCACTTTCGAACGGGAACGCTCTCGTAGTCTGGTCAAGTTTAGGCTTGGACGCCGACCTTTTTGGGATTTTTGCGCGGGTTTTCGATAAGACAGGTAAGCCGCTGGGTGAAGCGGTTCAAATCAACCAGCTTTACACCTACAATCAACGAAATGTGGCCGGCGCACGCCTGTCCGACGGGCGGGTCATGCTGGTCTGGATTTCCGAGCAGCAGCGGGCGGTTGCCACGGCAAGTCGCCCTTTTGCGAGCTGCGACGTGCAGGGCAGATACTTGGACACGGAAGGCGCTCCACTTGGCGGCGAATTTCGGGTCAACACTGAAGATCGCATTTGCGCGAACCCAACAGTCGCTGGTGTTACTTCTGGTGGATCAGTCGTGGCCTGGACTCAGCGGTCCAACGTTCGGGAGAACGGGTGGGATATTTCTGCTTCCTTCTATGGAAGCGCAGGTCAGCGGACCGTAGGGCCGGTGACGGTCAACAGCACCACCGAGGGAGATCAAATCGTCCCGGCTGTTGGGAGTATTGCCGATCGACAGATCGTTTCCTGGACCTCCGTGAGCGGGTTTAGAGGTGCCCGGGGCTCGATCAATGCTCAGGCCTTTCGGGATGGCGTGAAGACTGCGGGTGAGTTTAAAGTGAATGCTTGGTCCGCAGGACGCCAGATGGAGCCTTTGGTTGTATCCGATGGACTTACTCGAGTGGCAATCATCTGGTCCTCCTTCATCGGCGGCCGGGGTTTCGACCTCCATGCTCAACGCTATTCAATCGCTGGCGGTCTGCCGAAGCAAGATGCCCCCTATGTGTCGAATCTGGGGGCGGGAGCTTTGCAAGCGACCTGGGCACCCGTGTTGGGCTACTTGGTTAAAAGCTATGATGTGCAGGTGGATGGAGGTGCCTCGGTCAGCGTTGGACAGACACTCTATACCAAGAAGGGATTGGAGCCCTCCAGCAGCCACGCGTTTCGTGTTCGCTATGTGCTGACGAACGGGGAGGCCTCTCCTTGGTCGGACGCTGGTGTCGGGAAAACCTGGGGCGAGGACGATAACGGTGATCTAATTCCCGATGATTGGCAATCGCGCTACTGGGGGTCGGACTCGAGTGTTTGGCCTTCGAGTGCAGTCGATAGTGACGGAGACGGGGCGAGCAATGCGCGTGAGTTCATTGCGGGGACAGACCCGACCGACAAGTTAAGTGTCTTGAGGCAAACAATTCATCGACGCGGGCCTCTATTGCAACTGGAGTGGAATGCGATTCCCGGGGGTCTTTACCAAGTCCAATCCTCCGATAACCGCCTTTTGCCCGTCTGGACCAATGTCGGGGACCCGCGTTTGGCGAGGAGTGCGGTGGATTCCGTGATGCTAACAAGCGAGGCAAAGGGAGCGATCTACCGAATCGTCCGGCTCCAATAACCATAGAAACGTAAGTTATCATGAATTTTCGCCGGTCTATTTTGCTCCTGGTGTGTTCTCTGGCCGCTAGCTGGAATGCCTTCGCATTCAGCCTTATAGGACCCTACAAATCTTGGCAGACTGCCGACATTGGTTACCAGTACAACGGGGAGAACGGAGGGCCTATGCTGCCCAGTGAAGGGTATCGATGGAACACACCGACGATCTTCTATGCTTTCGACCGGGCGTTTATCGAGTATTTTGGACCACAAGGTGTGGCTGCGGTGGAAGCAGCCATAAAGATTTTGAATGATCTACCTTCCGCCGACTCGCTCAGCGCGGATCTAGGTGAGTATCCGCTGAACACGAAACAGGTCAATCACTCGCTCTCTACTGCGGGGCTCTTCGACGTTAAGTCGATTGCGCTGACATACATACTGGAAGAGATGGGGCTCGCGTCGCCCGAGGCCTACGTTTGGACGATGAGGGGTCGTAACACTTCTTTGAGCCGCACAAATTATTCAGTCGTTAAGCTAAATTTCGACCCCGTCACTCTCAGACCGTCGAGTTATGTGAATGGTTCTCTTTACACCTATGAAGTATTTGAAGGTGCGCTGATCGGTGGCGGAAGTGCGTCAATCGCAGCAGAGATCAAAGTCGCTGACCTCCGGACCATCGGATTTAGTTCTGTTGCTGGCGGTGGCGGGAACGGGGCAGACAGTGTCGTGTCTGTTGAAACGGATCCAAACACGGGTGATCTACTTCCGGCTTCTCCAGAGTTGGGTGCGGGCGAGTATTATTTAGGACTTACGCGAGATGATGTTGGAGGGTTGCGGAGGCTCTACTCACGAAATACGCTTGCGGTGGAAGATCTTAGTCTGGACACGGTTGCCTCCAGCGGGAGTTCCGGGGGTGGGCCATGGGGAATACCAGTTGTCATCACCAACGGGGTAGCATTGACCAATAACTTTTTGGCCCTACGACCTGGCCGCGGCAAGATTACATTTACCCGCGTTCTGTATGACAGCCTGGTCGGAAACACTTTTACACCCTTCCGGTATAATTACACAGACAGCTACGTACAGGGGGGAGTTTTGAGGACTCGCACGGCTACACGAATCATCACACGCCCAGACTTTCTGTTCAGCGCCGGCGACGTGGGTATCAATCCAATCACGAGCAATCCCTATTTGGTCAGGCGGACCACCACAACTGCTTGGCGTTCATTTGCATCCATTAACCGGGACACTTCCTTCAATACTCCCGATCTGACAGCGGATGGGGGACCAGGGCTGATAGAGGGTCCGATTTCTATCACCTTCAATTCAATCCTTCCTGCATATCTTAATCGCCCTGGTCAGAATGGTGAGTCAGATGCCTTTTTCTATGGTTGGGGTAGTTTTGATGGGTCTTCGGATTTGCCGACGATCTATCCCGTCTACGGCCAGGTGAATTTGGCACTGCTAAACAGTCTGGCAATCGGGAGCAGCTCGGCCACTCCCTGGGAAATCGCACCTTCGCTCTTCATTTCGACGAACAGCACAGGGCAGGTCACCGCTGGAACTGGCGGGGCGCAGAACCCTTGATCCTTTAATTCCGGTACAATGAGAACGACACTACTTTGCTGTTTTATCAGCGTCGGTTGCTGGATAAGTGCAAGCGCAGCGACTCTGCCCCATTATATAAATAAGGGGCCCGTTCTGAGGAGCGATCCAATACCCCAGATCGACGCGGTCTCGTTTGAGAATCGCAATCTGTTTTCTCTCTTCACCCTCCGGCCCTATGAAACATTCAACACTCTGAATGTAACGAATACGGCCTCCGGTACTATGGAGAACTTTAGTTCTGGAGGGTTATCAGGATTCGTTTCTGGCTTTTCTAGTGGGTCGGGGTTCTGGTTCGATCATTCGTACCTCGGCGGGCGTAGTCCACTTGCGAATTGGGTGAACCGCGGTTTGGTTTCGGGTTTCAGCCACGTGTGGGTGGAATCGACTAATATTGTTAACGCCGGGTCGGGTATTGGTGTGGGCGCTCGAGGGGTGGTCTACTTGTCTGGTGACACGGTGAATCTGTCTAGGTCGGGGCTGTATACCGGGAATCGCTTCGGCACACCGTCAGGGGTGACTTATTTCACCACTGATACTTCTTCGTATGAGCCTAATGCGAGTGGGTTTGCCTCGGGATCACTGAAAGACCTCTACTGGGGTATTGGAAGCAACGGAATCCCTACGGCTGATCTGGGACCGTCACTGACACTTCCCAACCCAAGCACCCCGAATCATCGGGTGACGGGAATCATTCCCGGTGCCACCGGGTTTTCCAATCGTTTTAACTTTTTCCAAAGTCTACCCAACAGTTCGTTCTTCTTCACCTCGAACTCATTTCAGTTGCTCAGCAACTACACGGCTCTGGTGTATACGAATACGTTGCCTCTCGTGGCGGGCCAGCCGGTGACCAATGTCATCCAGGTAGCCTTCATTCCAACGAACGGGGTGAGCCAGGGTGTTAATATTGATGTGCGCTGGTTTCCTAACCGTGAGAACGATGGGTCAGAGGTTGGCTGGGGTTTTGGTAATACTGCAGTGGTGGAAATGTCATTGGGTGACTACGATCCCGTGGGGCAGGTGAGCTTCACCAATTACTTGTATCTGCTCGACTATCTTGCCTTCCAAACTACCAATCGTTCATTAATTCCTAACGTTGGCAGTGCTTTGACGCCAGGTGCTTCGACCCGTCGGCCGAATACCTACGAAGTTAGCCGGACGGATTCTCAACTTTTCAGTTTAGGCTTCCTGAACGCCTCCAACTTCGACTACGACCCAGCCCTCCTCAGCTCCGGTTCTTATCTGTCCAATAGACTGCAGCTAACCTACGCAGCGTATTCTGTGCGACTCGTTTTGGGGCAGAACCTTTTGAGTGCACAGAGCAGCTTTCCTCCAGGGGACGTCGGATGGTCGGGCTTGCCAATCAACGACATCACAAATTTGGCTGGGCGAATCGAAATTAAGGCTAAAAAGCTTAATATGGACAATGTGCGGGTCCATGCGCAATCAGGCCTTATCATCAAGGCGGACGATCTGGTTGGTAACAAGCTGCCGATTGTGAATGCGCCACTTTTGAGTTACGACCTAAAGACCACCCAGCCTAGCTTGGTAGTCAGCAACTTGGTGGCCACCAACGTGAACCGTTTGATTGGCGATATCTCGGCCTATTCCGCCATCTGGCAGAATGGTATCACCAATACGACAGAGACAAACCTCTACTTCTTCCATGTTCTGTTTCTCGATCACAGTCTCAGCCTGACCCAGTCGGTGGTCTTGCAGGATTTGAAACTTAGGGGAACGAACATTGTCATTGCCGATAAACTTCGCGTCGCTCGCAATTTCCTTATCGAGACTCCCAACCTGACCGTCACACCGACGGGTGTGTTTACCAACGGAACTCAGTTCGACATCGGTGCCACGAATTTGCTGGGTCTGCTCAATTTCACCAATCGGGGCATCTTCGCCGCGACACGGGAGCTGCGGATGGGCAGTGACGGCTCCAGCGCGTTACGGAACATTGTCAATTACGGTACCATTTCCGGATCATCGGTCGACCTGGATGCTGGCCTCCTGATAAATAGCAATCTGATCGTGGCAACGACTGCCAGTGTTGGCTTGGAGTCAGACGATCTGCGACTGCTAGGGGGCAGCTCGGTGCGCTCCTTAGGGCCTACAATCCTTTCAGGAAAGAATTTATCGGCTTCCAACAGCGTGATTGCCGCTGGAACCGGAACTGCTGGCGGGCATCTGGTCCTTTCGTTTACCGAGGGTGTCAAAGACGGCGGAGTAGGCACTTCGAATATCTGGGTTACGAGTGACGGGTTCACCTTCGCGAACTACGCGCCCACTGGCAATCTGCTCTACACCACCATCATCTCCACCGCCACCAACCAGAATGAAGTGATTCATTACGTGGGCGGCCGTGATCTTGGAGTGAAGCCTGAAGGCTATACCAACAACATGGCTCTAGGTCGCTTGGTTTTGGATGGATCTACCAATACCGTGTTCCGATTCTCACCGCCGGCCGGCGTCAGTGGTGTCGCCCTGTATGTGGACTACCTCGAACTGAGGAACTTTGCCACCAACTACCAGGACTCGATCATCGTGGACGAGGGCTGCCGTCTTTACTTTGCCGATTCGAGCGTCGGGACCAAGAAGGTCAGTCATTCCTCCGAGGATCGCGTGCAATGGGTATCGACCTATGCTGATGGGCCCAACTCGAGTACCAATTTCGTCTATCTTACAGTCACTAACTATATAAATGTTGGTTTGGCCTTGGCACCTGATATTGATTCGGACAATGACGGTTTGGACAACTTCAGCGACACAGTTCCCTTGTGGACGAGCGAGCATGCTCTGACAGGTCCGTACGTCACTCTGACTACCTTTACCAACCGGCAAATCGTTACCGTCAGCGGGCTTGCGCTGTCCAGTTACGACAACGGCACTTACACAAACAACGCCATCAACAGGCTTTATCGTTTTGACCCTTTAAATGGGGCTTTGACTTTCGTTACCAATTTCATAACCCCAGTAGTCACTACCGCGCCAACCCCTGGAGTCCCACTAAGTGTTCCTTTCGTGTTCTATGACTTGGGCGCCACCAATCTGGGTGCGGCAACATCTTACAAGATGATAACCGAAGTCTCCGAGCCTTAGCGCATTCCGGCCTGCCCTATAGTTCATTGCCGTGGAAAGGCTAGTTTTGGGCGCGATTCTGGGTGCCGAAGCACTGGTGGGGCGTGTGGTCGCAGACTTCTCTGAATATTAACACACGTGTAGCCCATCCAACTCTTCCTTCAGAGTTTGGCATCAAAGCTGTAAAAGATTACTTAGGAGCCTCTTGGGTGCCTTGTTATCCCGTGATCCACCTTTCCTCGATCCGAGTTGAAAGCC
>CAMAVD010000020.1 GCA_945861575.1 Akkermansia muciniphila | reverse complement strand
CGCGGCGGCGGTGCCGATGCGCCCGAGTCCGAGGACTCCAAACGTGAGCTCCCGCAGCCGACGCAGCCGGGGCTCTACTCGGATCTTCCAGCCGAGGCGCTTGGCCTCCTGATCGAGGGGGAAGAGCTGCCGACAGAGTGCCAACGCGAGCGCGATGGCGTGATCGGCCACCTCCTCCGTTCCGTAGTCGGGGACATTGCAAACGGCGATACCTCGCGCCCTTGCGGCCAGCAGGTCCACGGTGTCGAAACCCACACCATTGCGAATGAGCGCCCTGCATTTTTTTAGTTTGGCGATCGCCTCGGAGTGGATGGGGATGTTGTGCCAGATGATCAGGGCGTCTGATTCCAGGAGGGCTGGGGTAAAGTCCTCGACTCCATTGCAGAGGTAGTAGCTCACCTCCGCCGCATCTCCGATGACCGAACGTTCTACGGTAAGCTGTGGGTCTCCGGCTGGCTGCAGGGCCCAATCAATAACGGCCACAGAAGGTTTTGGAAGGATGCTCATGGGTGCAAGGTTGGTTGAGTTGGTGTGGGCGTTTTTTTGTCTCCTTGGAGGCGCCACAGCCCAGCAAGGATGCTTCCCAGGACGGAGTGTACCACACTGGATATAGCGCAGGGCACAGCCGCCAGACTGGTGCCGCTGGCTGGATCAATGAAATGCTTTCGCGCGAGAACCACTCCCAGACCTGAATTTTGCATCCCCACCTCGATGGAGATAGTCCGGCAGATCTGGCGTTGGTAACCGAAGAGGCGGGCGAAGAGATACCCCAGCGCGAACCCTCCCGCGTGCAGCGTCGTGACGGCCAGGAGCAGTCGTCCGCCCGACTCGCGGATCGATGCGGCATTTTGGCCGATGATGCTGGAGCAGATCAGCATGACGGTGAACACCGCGACCACGGGGGCAAACGGCAGAACTCTTTCGGCTGCCTGAGGTGCGCTGTGGTGGAAGGCTACTCCGAGGATCAGCGGGATCAGCACGACTTGCAGGGTGCTGAAAAAGAGCCCCAGGGCATCGACAGGCACAAACTGGCCGGCCAGCCAACCCGTCAGAAGGGGAGTGAACACCACGGCGGCGAAGGTTGAGCACATGGTCATGAGGACGGAGAGCGCCACGTTCCCCCGCGCGAGATAGGTCACCACATTTGAAGCCGTTCCACCCGGGCAGCAGCCGACCAAGATCACGCCCGCTGCAAAGGGAGGAGAGAGTTGGAACCAGCGCGCGACTATCCAACCCATGAAGGGCATGATCAGGTATTGAGCGAGGAAGCCCACGGCGATGGCCTTCGGCATGCGCAATACGTCGCGGAAGTCTCTGAGCGTCAGAGTGAGGCCCATTCCCAGCATGACGATTGCCAACCCCCAGACGATTGCCTGGCTTCCGAACCAGGTAAACAAAGACGGTTTCCAGAGGGCGAGGAGTCCGCCGGAAGCCACCCAGACGGGGAACAGATTCACCGCCAGTTCCAGGAGGCTTTGACCGGGCTTGTGTGTGGGGGGCATCGCGACGGGTTTAGGGGAGGCGTCGCCAGAGAGTATGCGACAGCAGGATTTCCAGCAGGAGGCAGAGCAGCGCCGGGATCGCAACCCAATGGAAGCGTTCCTCAGCGTTGACATACTTTTTGAGCTCGACCTCGGTTTTTTCCAGTCGATCGATCTCAGAGTAAATCTTTTCGAGCGTTTCGCTGCTATCGGCCCGGTAGTATTGGCCCCCCGTCATCTTCGCGATTCCGCCCAGAGTGTCCTCGTCGATGTCCACCGGCACCTGCACATAGCGCTTGTTCCCGAAGGGATCCATCTGGGGATACGGCGCTGTCCCTCGGATGCCGACGCCGATGGTGTAGACCTTGATCTTCAGTGCTTTCGCCGCCTCGGCGGCGGTGAGGGGTTGCACGGTGCCAGCGTTGTTTTGGCCGTCCGTCATCAGGATGACGATCTTACTTTTGGATTTGAGATCTCGCAGGCGATTGATGGCAGTGCTCAGTCCGGAGCCGATGGCGGTGCCGTCTTCCTGGATGGCCTGCATCTCCAACCGATCGATGTTCTGGACGAGGAAGTCGTGGTCGAGTGTTAACGGCGAGGCCACATAGGCGCGTCCGGCGAATGCCACCAACCCGATGCGATCTCCCGGGCGTTTCTGTACGAAGTCTTTGAGCACCCGCTTGGCCATGAACAGGCGATTCACGGGCTGGCGGTTGTGGCGAAAGTCTTCCGAGGCCATGCTTCGGGAGAGATCCAGGGCGACGGCGATGTCGATGCCGCTCGCCTTTACCGAAGACTCCGTGTGAACTTCCTGCGGTCGTGCTAGCGCGACAATCAGAAGCACGAGGCAGGCCCAGCGCAGCCCTGCTAACACCCAGCGAGAGAGGCTTCCTGCCGTCCCTTGTGACGCACGGACAAGCTCGACGGAGGAATAGAGAAAAGCGGCAGGCTTGCCACGCCTCCGTCTGAGCCAAGCGATCAGGGGCAGTAGTGCCAGTAGGAGAAGGAATGCTGGCTGTGCGAAGGTCATGGCTTCGAACCTTCTTTTTTGGGGGGCGCGTTGGGGCTCGGGGACTGCTCCACGACGGCCGGTTCCGTTTCGTCCACCAGCCGTTCGGCGATGCGGTGCAGGCCTCGAAGCTCAATCTCTGCGGGTTCAAAGCGTGCGAACTTCACGAGATCGCACCGCTCCAGAAACTGGGCGAGGGTCTCTTTTTGACCCGCGGTGAGGTGGTGCGTCCGTTGCAGTTCGTAGAGGAACTCCTCCGTGGTCCGTTCAGGAGCGTGCAAATCAAAACGCTCCTCGAGATAGAGTCGAGTGGCGTCCGACACCGCGATGCAGAAGAGTCGGGGATCGCTGAGTAATCCGAGCGCTTGCTCCAGCCTTTGGCGAGCTCGGACATGGGGCGGAATGATTGGTTCAGGATTTGCCGGCAAAGAGCGTCCGGCATTGCGCCTCAGCCACCACCAGAGAAGGACCATGGCAGCGACCGCGATGATCCCTGCGATCCAGGGCCAGGGCCCGATCGGGATATCCGCCAGGGGCTTGAGCGGGCGCAGTTCGTTGGTGGCCCCGGCTCCGGGCCCCGCAATGATCTGGACGGTTGCATTGGATTTAGTCACGCGCGACCTCCCCCGGAATGAGGTGTGAGATCATCCATGCATGATCCTTCTCTGGCGGGTCTCGAAAAACTTCGCCAGTGCGGAACCGTAAGGCTCGTGAGTGTGCAGGTGGAGAGAGTCGATGCGTGCTGAGCGCAGCAGTTTCTGGAAGCCCCGCTGCCCCTCTTCCCTGTTTTGTTGGAATCGTTTTCGAAAGCGGGCGTCCCCGGTGGGGACCTCCCTGATCTCCCCGGTCTCCGCATCCTCGAAGGTGAGGAGGCCTAGGGTGGGCAGGCCGAGTTCGTAGCGGTCGCTAACCTGAACCGCAACGACATCGTGCCGACGATGCGTTTGACGAAGCGAGCTGATGACGTCCGCTCCCAGGGTGAGGCCGACAGAAGGGGGGACACTTGTCGCTCGGCCTGCATCGGGTGGGAGGCTTTCCCCCAGGAAGTCGGAAATCACCGCCACGATCGCCCGGTGCGGGGTGACTCGATTTAGGAACTGAAGCGCATGGTTGAGCCGGGTTCCTGTCCCCTTGGGTGTGTGGAATAAAATGTCCCGGATCACTCTGAGGACATGACGACGGCCTTTGCGCGGGGCGAAGTAACGTTCCACCTCATCGGTGTAGAGGATCAGTCCGACCTTGTCATTGTTTCGAATCGCGGAGAAGGCCAGGACGGCGGCAATCTCGGCTGCAAGCTCGCGCTTCGATTGGTCGGCGGACCCAAACAGGCCGGAGGCGCTCAAGTCGACCACGAGGATCAGTGTCAGTTCCCGCTCCTCGACGTACTTCTTGATGAACGGATGGTTCATCCTTGCCGTTACATTCCAATCGATAAAGCGGACATCGTCACCCGGTTGATACTCCCGCACTTCCTCGAAATTCATCCCCTGTCCCTTGAAGACGCTGTGATATTGCCCGCCCAGAGTCTCGGTCACGAGACGGTTGGTGCGCAGCTCTATCTGGCGGAGCTTCTTCAGAATAGCTTTGGGGATCATGCGCCTGGGAAATGCTTTGCAGCTGCGGTTTGGATCCGGTGGGGTCAGGGCACGGGGAGTTCGTCGAAGATCTGCTGGACGATGGACTCGCTGGTCTTGTCCTCGGCCTCCGCCTCATAAGTGATGGCCACGCGGTGCCGCAGGACGTCCATGCCGACGCTTTTGACATCCTGCGGGGTGACGTATCCACGCCCTTTCAGGAAGGCGTAGGCCTTCGCGGCGAGGGTAAGAGCGATGGTTGCGCGGGGGGAAGCTCCCAATTGGATAAACTCCCTGAGCTGGATCTTGTAGGATTCTGGATCGCGGGTCGCACAGACCAAGTCCACGATATAGTCCTTCACTTTGTCATCGATATAGATGTCGTTGATCACCCGACGTGCCGCGAGCACGGACTGGGCGTCCACTACTGGGCCGGTGGCGGGGAGTTGCGTTGTTCGCGCCATCAGGTCGAGGATCTGGCGTTCCTCCTGCCGGGAGGGGTAGCCAATCTTCAGCTTTAACATGAAGCGGTCTACCTGAGCTTCCGGTAGCGGGTAGGTTCCCTCCTGTTCGATGGGGTTTTGGGTGGCCATCACCAGAAACGGTTCCTCCAACTTATAGGTGGCATCGCCCAGCGTGACCTGCTTTTCCTGCATGGCTTCGAGCAAAGCGCTCTGCACTTTGGCCGGAGCCCGATTGATTTCATCGGCCAAAACCAAGTTGGCAAAGATGGGGCCCTTGCGCGTGGTGAAGCCGCTGGAGCGAGCATCGTAGATCTGCGTTCCGACCACGTCCGCAGGCAACATGTCGGGGGTGAACTGTATGCGAGAGAAGCGGACGCTCAGGCAGGCTGCGAGCGATTTTACGGAGAGCGTCTTGGCGAGTCCGGGGACACCCTCCAGCAGCACGTGTCCATTGGTGAGCATGCCGATGATCAATCGTTCGATCAGGTAGGTTTGTCCAATGACGACCTTGCCGAGTTCGGCATACAGCGGGCGCACGAAGGCCCCAGCGCGCTGGACTTCCTCATTGATGGCGGTGATACCAGTATTCATCGAGGCGTTATTACTAGCGGGTGGTAAAACAAATTTCCAGTCTGTTCGAGTGGGGGGGGCTGGGTAAGGACCCCTTTCAAAAGTCTTGGGTGGGGATTGGGTTGCCTGCTATCCTGTCCTCGTGAGTTTTGTCACCGAATTCAACCGGTTACCGTTTGACCGCTGGCTTGAGACCGCTCGGGGGGGCTCTTCCGAGCACGCCCGCCGCGCGTTGTCGAAGTCAGAGCCTCTGACCATGGACGACTTTGCAGCCCTGATATCCCCCGGGAGCGCGACCTTGCTGGAGGAGCTTGGACGAAGGTCCCAGACCCTTACGCGGCAGCGTTTCGGGCGAGTGATCAGGCTCTTCGCACCGATGTATTTATCCAACGAGTGCATCAATAACTGTCAATATTGCGGCTTTTCGAGGGACAATGCGATTCTCCGGGTCACCCTCAGCCAGGAAGAGGTGCGTCGTGAGGGTTTAGAGTTGGTCGCCCAGGGCTTCAGGAATGTCTTGCTGGTGGCTGGGGAGCATCCGAAGTTTGTGTCTAATGGCTACCTAGCGGAGTCCATTCGGACACTGCGGGCTCTCGTTCCAGGGGTTTCCTTGGAGGTGGGGCCGATGGAGCGTGCGGACTACGTGCCTATGGTGGAGGCGGGTGCGGAGGGGTTGGTGGTGTATCAGGAGACCTACAATCGCAGCCTCTATGGACAAATGCACACGGCAGGGCCGAAGCGGGACTTTGACTGGCGTCTGGAGACCCCGGAGCGTGCCTATGACGCGGGATTCCGACGCCTCGGCATTGGAGCCCTGTTCGGCCTGAGCGACTGGCGAGCTGACGTGCTGGCGGTTGCGGCGCATGCCCAATACCTTTTACGACATTGCTGGAAGGCCCAGGTGACCGTTGCGCTGCCGCGCCTCAGGCCCTGCGCTGGGGCGTTCGAGCCGTTGTCGGTCCTGTCCGATCGGGAGCTGGTACAGGCCATCTGTGCCCTGCGTTTGCTCCTGCCTGATGTGGGCCTGGTGCTCTCCACCCGGGAGCCTGAAGCTCTGAGAGATGGCCTGATACCTCTGGGGATCACCCTGATCAGCGCCGGAAGCCATACCGAGCCAGGTGGCTATACTGGGGCGGGTAAGGAACGGATTCATTATACCCGAGGCGGCCGTGTTCTCCCCTTGGCCGAAGGAGCTCGTGAATGGGTTCCTGCGGAAGGGATGGGGACCGCGGCTACCGGCCAGTTCGACATCGCGGATCACCGGTCGCCAGCCCAGATGGCTAGCCGCCTGCGCGGCATGGGCTATGAACCCGTTTGGAAGGACTGGGAATGGGGGCTTTCTGGAGCGGTCGCGGAAAAAATGTGACACTGCGGCTGGGGTTGCTAGGGTGACTGGATGCTCAGCTTGCAGGAGAAGATCCAGGCGAGGGCGGCTGAGAAGCTGTCCCTCCCGCCCGGCACTTCGGTGACCACCGAGGAGCAGCGGTTCAAAAACTTTCTCAAGGTGGAGAGTGCCCGTCTCCGGATCTGGCACCGAGGAGGGGGGGGAGGCTTGGAGGTCTGCGAGGCGCGGGCCTGTCTTCTGGATCAGGTGCTTCGGTACCTTTGGATCGCCACCAAGGCTACCTTGTCCGCCCAGGCTCAGCGGGAGTTTCCTCCCTTGGCCTTGGTCGCCATCGGCGGTTATGGACGTGCTGAGCTGAACCCTCACAGCGACATCGATGTCATGGTTTTGCACTCGGGCCAGGTGGTTGCCGGGGTCAAGGCTCTTCCACATCTGTCGAAATTCGTCGATGGGGTGCTCCTACCCCTTTTCAACTTCGGGCTGAAAGTGGGCTACTCCGTCCGGGACGTGCAGGATTGCGTGGAAGTGGCCAATCAGAACATGCAGTCCAAGACCTCCCTGATCGAGTCCCGCTTGCTGATCGGTGACGAGGAGCTCTTCCGGAAATTTCAACGGACGGTGCTTGCACGTTGTGTGTCCGGGCACGAGGACGCCTACATTGCCTCTCGCATCGAGGATCAGAACAGCCGTCGCCAGCGCTTTGGGAATTCAGCGACCATGCAGGAGCCCAACATTAAGAACGGCTGTGGGGGTCTGCGCGACTTTCAGAACCTGCGCTGGATGGCCTTTTTCAAGTATGGCACCGGTTCTCTGGTGGAATTGGAGCAAAAAGAGCTGATTACCGATCTGGAGCGGCGGCAGCTAGAGACGGGATATGATTTTCTCTTAAGAGTGCGCAACGATTTGCACTATCATGTGAATCGCGCCGGGGATGTTTTAACCCGGTCCGTGCAGCCAGCCGTTGCGACACATCTCGGCTTTTCCGACCGATCCCCAAGTCGCCGGATCGAGTTGTTCATGCACGAATACTACACTCACTCACGCAATCTTTATTTGATTACGCGGAATGTGGAGGAGCGGCTCGCGTTGTTGCCAAAACCTCGACGCCTCATCTCGCTCAGGAGTCTGCTTCCCCTGAAAAAGAAGAAGGAAGAGGTGGTGGACGGGTTTCGTTTTGGAGAGGTTAGTATCCATGCGGGTTCCAAGCGGATCTTTAACGATTCACCTCGTCGGCTCATGCGGGCTTTTCTGCATGCCCAGCAGCGAGGACTGAAGATCAGTCCTGAGCTGTCCCAGTTGATCCGAAACAATCTCAGGCTGATCGATCGGGCTTTCCTGCGGGATGAGCATGTCCGAGAGAGCTTCCTCGAAATTCTGAACCATCGGGGCAGCGTGGCTCCCATCGTGCGATCGATGCACGAAGCGGGGGTCCTCGGAAAGTACATTCCCGAGTTCGGGCGGCTGACCAATCTGGTTCAGCACGAGTTTTTCCACCAGTACACGACGGATGAGCATACGCTCGTTTGCTTGGAAAAGCTGGACGCGCTTTGGAAGCCCTCGATTCCAATGGAACAGCCCTATTCCGAGCTGTTCCATGCGCTGGAGCGCCCTTTCATTCTCTATCTCGCCCTGCTGCTGCATGACGCCGGAAAAGCGGATCATACGGGAGATCATTCCGATTCTGGGAGCCGGTTGGCGGATCGCGTGGCCCGTCGCCTGGAGCTGGATGGCTCACTTACCCACACCCTCCGGCTTTTGATCGAGCAGCATCTCACGATGGCGGTCGTCTCACAGCGTCGAGACCTGGAGGACCCGGTGGTGGTGAGGCATTTCGCCGGGGTGGTTCAATCTGCTGAGCATCTGTCCCTTCTCACGCTCCACACCTACGTGGATTCGCTCGCTACCAGTGATCGACTGTGGAATGGGTTCAAGGATTCCCTGCTCTGGACACTCCACAACAAGGCCTTCGCTGTCGTTTCGGGGAAGACCGAGTTCCTGATGGCGGAAGCTCGCGAGAGGGAGTTGTTGCGGGAAGAGGTGAGGGAGATGCTGCCCCGCACGATCACTCAGGATGAGCTTCAGGCCCATTTCGAAAACCTGCCCAAGCGCTATTTTCGAATCCATCAGGCTCGTCAGATCGCGACAGATGTTGCGCTGAGTCATCGGTTCATGCACAAGCAGATCGAGGGTCAGACCGATGCATTGGAGCCGGTATTGGACTGGCACAACGAGCCCGATAGGGGGTTGACCCGCTGTCGGTTGTGCACCTGGGACCGGCCCGGCCTCTTCAGCCGAATCTCAGGGTCCTTCGCCGCCGCAGGAATTAACATTTTGAGCGCCCAGATCTTTAGTCGGGCCGACGGTCTTGCGCTTGATTCCTATGACGTCACGAGCGGCCGCAGTGGGAGCGTTGTAACCAAGGAAGAGCGGCAGCGGTTTGAGGAATTGCTGTCACGAGCGCTGATGGGCGAAAAGGTCGATTTCAGACAGGCGATCCTGCGTCCAAGCTCCACCAAGAAGCCCGACCGCGCCTGGTTGGAGGGGCAGTCCTTGCCGACCACGATACGATTCGACAATCTGACCTCGGAGGACAGTACCGTTATTGACGTCGAGACGGAGGATCGATTGGGGTTGCTCTATGAGATTGCCGAGGTCTTTGCCGAGTTGCGGTTGGACATCCACTTAGCCAAGATTGTGACAGAGCATGGAGCGGCATTGGACAGCTTTTACGTCTCCGACAGCGACGGGGAGAAGTTGGTGTCTCTTCATAGGCAGCAATTTATTGAGGAGAGGCTCCGGCGGTCGCTTGGGGACCTTTTGGCGTGAGAGGCGACTTGAAAAGTCCTAATTTTATCCTCAAAAGCTTGTATATTCTCTAACGCAGGGCACCCTGCAGAGACGTCTTCGATGCGTTGAGTGGACTAGGCTCTCAAAATTGGTATCACATTTTTGTAGATTATTGCCGCTCGTTTGGTACATTCCCGCACCCTCCGTGGGGCTTTGATAACGGAAGTGAGCCTCAGTCAACGGTGGGGGTCTGGCAAATTTTAACGAAGACTTAGCTGTGACAAATAAGAAAAAGACCGAGAAGAAGGGGGATGCCCCCGCCGCGCAGAAGGGTAAGGCCGGAGTTGCCACCTCGGCCGCCATTCTCGGCGCTATTGGCAGAGCTGCCAAAGGTATCCATTCTGAGCCTCCGAAGAAAATTAAGCCCGAGTGGGTGAAATATCAGGAGAATCTGATGGATTTGCGCGACCGCCTTACGCATCAGATGAGCGGCTTAGCGAAGGAATCGGCTGCAGAGATGGACAATTACAGTCTGCACATGGCCGATTCGGGTACGGACAATTTCGACAGGGACTTTGCCCTGAGTCTTTTGTCCTCCGACCAAGACGCTGTCTACGAGATTGAAGAGGCGTTGAAGCGGATTGAGAAGGGGACATACGGGACCTGTGAGTTGACTTCCAAGTCGATTCCCAAGGCTCGCCTTGAGGCGATCCCTTGGACGAGGTTCACGGTGGAAGCCCAGGCGCAACTCGAGAAAGAGGGAGTCCTGCGCGCTCGAAAGCTCGGGAGTCTGAGGACGGTTGACGAAAGTGCGGCGCCGATTGAAATCGACGACGATGATGAAGTGGAAGAGAAGCCGGCGAAAGAGAAAGAGTGATTTATGCCCCGAGAAATAGTGACCATTGAATGTACTGAAGCTCGCAAGGAGGGAAAACCTCCGTCCCGCTACACAACCACGCGGAACAAGAAGCTTCAGACCGAGAAGATCGAGATCAAGAAGTATAATCCGTTTTTGCGGCGGCATACTGTCCACCGCGAAATCAAGTAAGCCCCTATGCCTCGCAAGACTCATACAGAGAAAAAGGACCGCGCTGGCCGCGGTGGTCGTGGCCCCATGGAAAAGCGCACGCCGCGTCCGAAGCCCAAAATCGACTTCACCGTCGACGCCCTGGACTTCAAGAATACCACATTGCTCCGCCAGTTCGTGACGGACCAGGGTCGTATCCTGCCCCGCAAATACACCGGGCTTCCTGCCCACTACCAACGTGCTCTGAACCGCGCTATCAAGCGCGCGCGCCAGATGCTCTTGATGCGCTAATCGCGCGTCCCCGCCGGTTCTACCGGGCCCGCAAGTTACTTGCGGGTTTTTTGTATCCACCCACTGCAAACCATTTGCAAAAGCTTCAATTCGGTGGATAGTGACCATGCCTGTGGCGCAGGCGGCCCACGGAAAGGTGATCTCGATGAGCATTATGAGGAAAAGCGCGGGAAGTAGTTGTGGCTGGGCTAGGGGACTTCGCTCGTTCCTGGTTGCGTGTTGGGTGGTCGGAGTGCGGCTTGGAGCCGCAGACGGACCTGAGCCTCGGCTGACGGTCCTGACCAGTTTCATGCCGCTCTACTGTTTCGCGGTCAATGTCGCGGGAGGTCTGGCGACGGTGCAGAATCTCCTGCCGGGCAATGTGGGGCCTCACGACTATCAGCCTGTTCGGAGTGATTTCGAAAAGATCCGCAAGGCTGACCTACTGCTGGTGAATGGTCTGAAGCTGGAGGATTGGGTTTTTCGAATGGTAAAGTCACGGAAGGGACCCAAGGCTCTCAAAGTGGTTGAAGCCTCTGAGGGCTTCGGTGAGGCTCTGATCCGAGAGGTCCCGGCGTTGCACCTCGACGATGCGGGTGGTCACGCGCACTCCCATGCCGGGGACGCCAATCCTCATGTTTGGCTCGATCCCCAGCTTGCCATCCGTATGGTCACCAACGTCGTGCGGGCCTTCCAGGCGGCTGATCCTGCTAACGCGCACGGCTATGGGAGTAATGGAGCGGTCTTTATCGAACGTTTGATGGCGATAGATAGGGACTACCGCACTCGCCTCGCCTCCTCAGCCCAGGTTCCGTTCATCACCTATCACGATGCCTTCGTCTATTTGGCTAAGCGTTACCAATTGAATGCAGTCGGGGTCATCGAAACGACCCCTGAGGTGGCGCCAAGCATCAAGTACCAGGGGGCCTTGCGACGTCTGATCCAGAAAAGCTCCGTGCGGGTGATTTTTGCAGAACCACAGTTTCCGAAAAAGATCGCTCAGCAACTCTCGGCGGATACGGGGGTGCCGCTCGCATTTCTGGATACCTTAGAGACAGCGGATTCCAAAGGACTGCGGCCTCAGGCCTATGAGGACGCGATGCGGGCCAATCTGGAAGTGCTGACCACCCATCTGAAATAGCCTCAATGGATTGTCCGCTCTGCAAGCATCAGCCCTCGGGCCTTCCTCTGGCGGTGGAAGTGAATGATCTCTGGCTCTCCTTTGGTCAGGTCCCGGTGCTGAGAGGAGTGAGTCTGAAGATTCCAGTAGGGCAATTGGTAGCGTTGATTGGGCCGAATGGTTCGGGCAAGACGACGCTGCTTCGCTGTATGTTGGGACTTCAACAACCCGACCGCGGCACCAGTCGCCTCCTTGGCAACGGACGGCTTGATCAAGTCCTACCCCGGGTGGGCTATGTTCCCCAGAAGCTTTCCTTGGAACGAAGCTTCATGATCACGGTTCGCGAATTCCTGGCGCTTCGGCTCCGTCAGACCCGCAACTGGTTCTGGAAAAGTCGGACCTCCGTGGACAGCGAGCTGGTTGGACATCTTCCGGACATCGGGGTGCGTGGGATTTTGGATCGGCCGCTTTCCGGCCTCAGCGGGGGCCAGCTTCAGCGCGTTTTAATCGCTTTCAGTCTGTTGGGAGATCCGGAACTGCTGCTGCTGGACGAGCCTACTGCCGGAGTCGACACACCGGGTGAGAAGAGCTTTTACGAGTTGATCGCCCAGATCCATAGGGAGAGAAAACTGACCGTGGTCTTGGTCTCCCATGATCTCTCGATGGTTTTCAGGCATGCCTCCTGGGTCTATGCCCTGAATGGAGTGGTTTGCTGTGAAGGAACCCCGGAACATGTCATGAATGCCGAGTCTCTAAAGCAGGCCTACGGCATCCACGTTTCGCCCTACCACCATCACCATCACGACCCTTCTGTCCCCGGGCACTCACATGGAATGGTTTAGTGACAACATCTATCTGGTGCGAGCCATGGCGGCAGCGCTGTGTCTCGCTCCCCTTTG
Source organism: Akkermansia muciniphila (assembly GCA_945861575.1). Lineage (GTDB taxonomy): Bacteria > Verrucomicrobiota > Verrucomicrobiia > Limisphaerales > UBA11320 > UBA11320. The sequence continues at coordinate 23,407 of CAMAVD010000020.1, read as the reverse complement.
CTCGCTTCTGGGCGTTTTCGTCACGGCCCGGCGCATGTCGTTCTTTAGCGATACGGTTGCCCATTCGGCGCTGGCTGGAGTGGCACTGGGATTCTGGCTTGGCTTCAGTGAGCCGACCATTCCGATGATTCTTTTCAGCCTAGGAGTCGCTGTGGCGATTCTTTGGCTGAAGGAAACAACGGCTCTTCTTACGGACACGATCATGGCGCTGCTTCTTTCGGGCTCTGTGGCTTTCGGTCTGCTGATTCGCTCTCAGCTCAAGGGCTTCCGAGCTCAGTTTGACGCCTACCTCTTTGGCGATATCCAGGCCGTCAGTGATGAGGAATTGATCGCGGCCGCTGTGCTCTCAGTAGGAATCGGGCTGTGTGTTTTCTGGAAGCTGAACTCCCTTACCCTCCTTTCCGCTCAGGAGGATCTGGCGCATGTCGCCGGGGTGAACGTCCAGTGGTTAAACTATTTCTTCGTTGGCGTTCTGACCGTCGCCGTTTCGGTGAGTATCCGCCTGCTAGGCGTGATGTTGGTGACGGCTCTGATCATCATTCCTGCGGCGGCGGCTCGCAATGTCGCCTGCAGTCTCCGGCAGCAGATACTTTTCGCTCTAGCGGTCGGTTTGATCAGTGGTGTCGGTGGCGTATCCCTGACGGATCGGTACGATATCCCTGCGGGCCCTACGATCGTTTTGACCGCCATCGGAGTCTTCGCTGTTACCCTCGTTGTCGCCCGATTGAGGAGCCGCGCTGGGCACGCTTCCGGAAGAGAAGGGAGGGCTTCATGAAGCCGCGCTCCACGGGTTGTTGCCATGGAAGCCATGTCGAGCTTCCGACCCTTACGGCAAAGCTTCGGAAGGAGTCCCTAAAAATCACGGGGCCACGGCAGGCCATTCTAGAGGCGATGCGACATCATCCGCATCCCCTCTTGATCAAGGAGCTTCATGCCTTGCTCGCTGAGGGAGACTGCGATTTGGTGACGGTGTACCGATCCATGAAAACGCTCCAGAAGATGGGCATGGTCCGGCGGGTTGAGTTTGGTAAGGGTGGCTCACGGTTCGAACTTGTTACCGACGAGGGGAGGGAGCACCACCATCACCTGGTCTGTGAAGCCTGTCATGCGGTGATGCAGTTGGATGACTGCCTGCTGCTGGAGGTGGAGCGCCGGATTGAAAAGGCCAGCGGCTTTCGCTCCGTGACCCATCGTCTGGAGTTCTTCGGGATTTGTCCCGCCTGTCAAAAATCTTCTGTGCCCAAACCATGAACTTGCTCACCTCCTCTGCCGCTCTCGCTTGCATCCTCACATTCCTGCTAGCTGTGTTGCCGGATGGTGCTGCAGCCACTTTGTCCCTGAGACCCATAGCCGACGCCGGGATTATGGCCGGGTTTCCCAACAACAATTTGGGCGCATCTACAAACATTGCCTCGGGCGGCACTTCGTTCCAGGGAGCCACGCGTGTGCTTCTGCGCTTCGACCTAGCGGCTGCGATCCCCCGGAGCGCTGTGATCGTTTCCGCTGACTTGGAGATGTGGGTCAATAAGGGCAACCCGTCCGCGCCCGCCAGTCACTTCGAACTTCATCGCCTTCTGGTCGATTGGACTGATCCAAGCGATACGCGCCGGAGTCGGACTCCTGCGCGTTTGCGATGGAGAGAGTAGGAGTGCTGGTTCCCGAAATGCGGCCTCCCTCCTTCAGCTCGATATCATTTTTGAACCAGGGGTTGTTTCGCTGTGTTATCGCATGGGGTCGCCCTCGTCAACACCATTGCTTGGCCTGGCTTTGCGATGCTAGGCTCCTGGCGATGTCGATTATTGGAAAGGTTAATCGCCTGCGCTCGGTGCGACAGGCTCCACCGGGGCTCTACTTGGATGGCGGCGAGAAGGGAGAGATTCTGCTGCCTCGCCGCTATGTGGCTCACAGCTTCGTCGCTGGCGAATCGCTCGATGTGTTTGTCTACCGCGACTCCGAAGACCGGTTGGTGGCAACCACCGAACGTCCCTTCGCCTGCGTGGGGGATTTTGCCAGCCTGAAGGTCATCGGTGTGAATCCGAACGTCGGCGCCTTTTTAGACTGGGGTCTGAGCAAGGATCTGCTGCTGCCTTTCCGAGAGCAGAATGGGCCTCTGAAGGTGGGGCAACAGGTTGTGGTTCACGTCCTGCTTGACCCGAAGACGGATCGAATCGTGGCCACGACGCGGTTGAGTCGACATCTCGCGCGAGTGCGTCCGCCCTACAGGCCAGGGGAGGAGGTCGATATGATGATCGTTTCTCAGACGCCCATGGGATACACGGCGCTGGTGGAAAACGCACATCTTGGCCTGCTCTTTCACAGCGGCCGCTCGACGTCATTGGATATCGGTCAGAAGCTGAAGGGGCATGTCCGTGCGATTCGGCCGGACGGAAAAATCGATCTGAACCTCGACGCATCGGGATACAAGAGAGTGACGGATGTGCGTGAGGAGATTTTGAGCGCGCTGAAGCTGAATGGTGGACGTCTGGAGTTTGACGATAGTAGCTCGCCTGAGGCGATCCGTCGCACTTTCAACGTGAGCAAGAAAGCCTTTAAACAGGCGCTTGGCGCGCTTTACAAGTCGCGACGCATCGAGTTTGTGAAGCCCGGGATAAAAATGCTCGAGCCTAGCACGTGGTCGCCCGGACAGCGGCCCTGAAAGGTATACTGTTTTGGCGACTGCGTGGACTATTGATCACGTCGTTGCTACAGGGACGGCATTGTAGGGCACGGCGTGAGGAGGGCGACCATTGCGTCCGGAGGGTCAAACCGCTCCATGCGTGACCGTCACTGCCTATCGCTCCCGGCTCCGTACCCAAGTGTTGATCCCGTGGGCGACCTGGTTCAGTCTTGCCTGCGAATGCATCCCCTCGACCTGACGGCCGTCCCATCAACCGATCCCCTTCAGCTGTACCGCTGGCGTGACGCGCTTTATTCCACTGATCTATTGGCGGCTTCCCTGGTGTGGTTGGATCTTTTCTCCATCCTCAATCAAACCCCGATGGATTTGCCGACGCTTTGCCAGCGATTGGAAACTCACTCGAGACCCACGGATGTAATGATGACCCTGCTTAAGGCGATGGCGTTGGTGGAGGAGCGCGAGGGGGGCTTCCATCTCACACCGCTGGCACGGGAGCATTTCGTGAAGGACTCGCCCTGGTTCCTGGGTCCCTATTATGCCTCGATGAAAGACCGGCCTGTCACACTGGACTATGTCAAAGTCCTGCGCACAGGTAAACCAGCCAACTGGGCCAGTCTGGGGGATCAGAAGGCCTGGGCGCAAGCTATGGAGGAGGACGGGTTTGCTCGACAGTTCACTGCCGCGATGGACTGTCGCGGCGTGTATCTAGGACAGGCGCTGGCGAAGGTGGTGCCGCTCTCCGGGCAGCGCCGGGTGCTGGATGTGGCCGGGGGATCCGGCATCTACGCATGCTGTCTCGCCGCTGCGAATGAATCGCTGCATGCGGTGGTCCTCGAGAAGCCTCCAGTGGATCGCATTGCTCGTCAGCGGATTGAGGAGAGAGGCCTGTCTTCTCGGGTCGGCGTCGTGTCGGGAGACATGTTCCAGGACGCCTGGCCAGAGGGTGCAGATGTGCATCTCATTTCGAATGTTCTCCATGATTGGGATGTGCCTCAGGTGCAGGAATTGCTTCGACGCTCCTGGCAGGCGCTTTTACCCGGAGGTCTGCTGCTCATCCATGATGTCCACCTAAACGCGGAGAAAAATGGCCCCCTGCCTGCTGCCCAGTATTCCGCGCTGCTCATGAGCATTACTGAGGGGAAGTGCTACTCGGTTGGGGAGATGTCCCAACTCCTTACCGACCAGGGATTCGACGTCCCTGCGTTTTATGCGACGGCTGCCGATCGGAGCGTGCTCGTTTCTCGAAAGTCGGCTCATTGAGCGCAGGAAATTTCAGAAGCTTGCCGCTCCAGCGCGCGAGTCACGTCGTGAGCTTGGAAGGGTTTTTGAAGAAAATTCACTCCCGCTTCAAGCGAAAGGCCCTGACTCACGCTCTCCAGATTGTAACCGCTGGTATAGATGATGCGGAGTTGGGGTTTGGCGGCCATCAGATGCTTGGCAAGCTCCTGACCGCTGATCCCATTGGGCATGACGAGATCTGTCAGCAGTACCGATACGATCTGCTGCTTCTCTTGCCAGAGAGCTAGGGCCTCCAGAGCGCCTGAGGCTTCGAGAACGGTGTAGCCCTCCTGCTCTAGGAGGCTTTTGAGTGTGTAGCGCACTGCGGGCTCGTCCTCAACGAGCAGGACCGTATGCTCCGAGGGTAGGGCTGCGGAGGGGGATCCTAAAGGCTTCCCAGAATCCACGCACCACGACGGTCCTACGGGCAGGAACACGCTCACCGTTGTGCCGACCCCTCGCTGGCTCCGTAACTCAATCCACCCGTTGTGCTGTTTGACGATTCCATGCGAGGTGCTCAACCCGAGGCCGCTGACCGACTCCGGATTCTTTGTGGTGAAAAAAGGTTCGAATACGTAGGGCAATAGGCGGGGGTCGATTCCGCAGCCCGTGTCGCTGACACTCAGTCGGACAAAGCGGCCGGAGCGTGATTCTGGATGCATCTCAGCCCTGGATCCCTCAAATTCGACGGCTTTGGTTGACAAGGTCAGCTCGCCCCCTTCCGGCATGGCATCGCGAGCGTTCAGCGCTAGGTTCAGAAGAACTTGTTCGATGAGGGAGCGATCTGCCAGTATTTCTGCTGTGTCCTCCCCAGGCTCCAGGGTAAGTCGCACATGATCGGGAAGAGTGGATGCGAGCAGACGGCCAATCTCCGCCAGCACCAGATTGATTTGGAGAGGGGCTCGATGGACATGGTTGCGTCGGCTGAAAGTCTGAAGCTGACGCGTGAGCTGCTCGGCCCGTTTGACAGCGTGGAGCATTTGCTGCAGTGCCTCCCGCCCTTTGGGGCTTAAGTCCTCCGAATGGCTAAGCAGGTCAACCTGACCTCCGATCACCGTCAGCAAGTTTGAGTATTCGTGTGCCACTCCCCCGGCGAGGCGTCCTACCCCCTCCAGCCGTTGAGAGTGGCGGAGCTGTTCTTCCAGGCGCTGCTGCTCGGTGACTTCCACCACAAACGCGTGCACCACGCCGCTCTCCCCATGAGGGAAGAACGACCAGGAGAATGTGCGGCCATTCTGTTCCCAGACGACGGAGGATCGTCGCTTGCCTGACACCAGGCAGTTTTCCACAATGCTTGCTGCCTGCGGTGGTACGCAGGCGGCCGGGTGCTCACGCCCAAAGGAGACCGCCATCTCCATGGCGGCCCCGTTGTGATAGGTCAGTCGGCCATCCCTGGCAAACATCAGGATCGGATTGGGGTTCTCGCGGGCAAAGTTGGCAAGGTGGTTCATGGCTGCCTCCACCCGTCGTTCCTCTCTGTGGTCGTGAAAGACGAATAGATGCGCCGGTTGGCCGTGATAACCAAGGTCAATGGCCGATAAGGTCGCCTCGATTTGCGTGCCGTCCTGTCGATGCAGCAGGACGTCCACCCGCACAGCCTGATGGTCTAGTCTGGCCTTGCTCAACACATCGTGAAGAGCGCCGCGTTGCGATGAGGTGACGAAGGAAGTGACGCTTCGGCCGAGCAGGTCTAGCGAGTTTGGCGTTTTGAGCAGATCTGCCATTGCTTGGTTGGCGAAGAGGATGCCATCCGTTCCTTCCATCACCGCAGCCTCAAGGATGAAGTCGGCAAGCCATTGAAAGCGCTGCTCCGTCTCTTGCAGTTGCAGGTCGCTGCCCTCCAAGTCTACCCGTAGCTCGGCCGCCTCGATCGCACGGAGCGTCGCGAGGGGGAGGCGGCTCAGGCAGGATCGGAAAACATAGTCGAAGGCTCCGTTCGCCAGGCCTTCAAGGGCCTCTGGCTCGCCGGGAGCATCCATGATGAGTACCACCGGCGGGTGCCCACCTAACCGCCGTAGAAGCTCTGCTGTCAGACTTGGGTTGAGCTCGGGATGGGAGGGGTCGAGGAGGACCGCACGATAGAGCCCGGACTGGCACCGCGCGTGCATTTCGGCAGGATGTGTCAGAATATCCCCCCGGCCTTGCCACCCGGAATCGTGTAAGATAGCCAGCCAACGGTCGGCCTCCTCTACGTTACTCGCTACCAGAAGAAGGTCGGATAGCAGTGGGGTCTCAGGGTTGCCTCGCGGAGCTTTGTCGTGCATGGGTGGCCGTTTGTGTTTTTGTACACTGCAACCAAAATCCGGATGAGGGTGAGCCGTGTGAACGAAAACTGCAGGCCGCATTCTAATTTAGATCCCACACCCCGGGGTACGACTCTGACAACGACGCTCCGTATGCAAGCGCAGCCGCCTCCCAATGTCACTTAGAAACTAGGGGCAGGGCTAATAGACCTTGCGAAGATTGGAGGGAAGGATGTTGAGTTCGTCGCGATACTTGGCAACCGTTCGGCGTGCGATCATGATCTGGCGCTCGGCGAGGATTTTCACCACCTCTTGGTCGGAGAGGGGTTTAGCCCGATTCTCCGCTGAGAAGATGTCGGAGATAATGTCCTTCACACTGGTGTTGGACATAATCCCTCCGTCCGAGGTGGAGATCCCAGAGGTGAAAAAATACTTCATCTCGAAGATTCCCTGGGGGGTTTGCATGTACTTCCCAGAGACAGCGCGACTGACAGTGGTCTCGTGCACATGAACTACATCGGCCACCTGAACCATCGTCATGGGTCTCAAGGCTCCCACTCCGTGTTCCATGAAGTCGCGCTGGCGGGCGACGATCTCCCTGGCAATATTGGTGATGGTTTGCTGCCTTTGGTGAAGGCTGCGGATTAGAAATTTTCCCGCACGGATCTTTTCCCGGATGTAGTCTCGTACGTCGCTGGAGCTTTCCGCCTGCGTCATCAGGTCTTTGTAGTAGTTGCTGATGCGCAGCTGCGGGACGGGGTCATTGTTGGTCGTAACCTGGTATTCGTCGCCCAACTTCGTTACGAAGACCTCGGGGACCACATACTGATTGATGTCGGGGGAGAAGGCTCGCCCGGGTTTTGGGTCCAGTTTGGCGATGCTTTCCATCGCATCCTGGATTTCATCAACCGTCACATCAAGGCCCTTGGCCATCTCGGGCAGACGACGACGTCCGAGAGCTTCCATGAACTTATCGATGATCTTGTATTCGAGGCTTTCCTGACGCTCCGATCTTTCCAGTTGGAGCAGCAGGCATTCGCGAAGATCGCGGGCGCCAACACCTGGAGGCTGGAAGGTTTGGATCATCTTGAGCACCTCACCGACCATCTCGATTGGTTTTTGGTGGTTGAGAGCCAGCTCCTCGATGCTGCTCTTGACGTAGCCATGGTCATCGATGTTGCCGACGATCAGCTCCGCGATCTCGATTTGCTCCGGCGTCATGTCGGAGGTTCGAACCTGTTCCAGTAGATTGTCGTGAAGGGAAGACTTTGATACGAGCGAGTCCATGATGAACTGACGTCGTTCTTCCTCCTCCTCAGAAGGTCGGCTTGCTCCGTTGGATTGGAGGCCGCGTTCACGCCACTCGCTATCGATCTGCTGGAGCTTCTGCCAGTCCGCTTCCAAATGGTCGTCAGGCCCGCCGCCAGGCTTCTCCTGGGCGGGGTCGTAAATCATGTCCTTCGGGGGTTCAGCAGGGTCCGCTGCTGCGGAAGTGTCATCCTCACGTGAGGATGTCTTGTCCGTGATTTCCACCTCGGTGGATAGGTTGGTAACCTCTTCCAGGACACAGTTTTGCTGCAACTCTCGCTCCACCAAGGCTTTCAGCTCCAGGGTGGGGGCCTGGAGTAAGGCCAGGGATTGCTGGAGTTGCGGAGCCAGTACTTGAGAGAGGCCGAGTCGTTGGGTCTGCTGTAAGCCTAACGCCATATATATTTGATTATCGGCGCGATTAGAGACAACTCAAGGGCTTTTCAGAAAATGGGCCTCAAATTTGCTCCAAAACAGAACTTGCCATGTGCTGTGTAGCCGCGTAATTTCCAATCTCTTTTGTTAATGCAATTGATCGGTTGCCTTTGCGCGGTGTCGCTGAGGAGGCCGTGAATGATCAGAAATCTATGGCAGTTAGAATTCGCTTGAAGCGCATCGGTTCCCGGAATGATCCGGTATTTCGCATCGTAGTGGCCGACAATCGCAGTCCTCGTGACGGCAAGTGCATCGAAGAGATTGGCACTTACGATCCGAAGAAGGCGGGTGAAGGTAATTACTCGTTGGATCTGGAGCGCGCCAAGCACTGGATCAGCAAGGGCGCCAAGGCGTCTGACACCGTGGCCAGCTTTATCCGCCGCGCTTCGAAGATCGTAGCGGCCTGACCCCTGTTCCACGAAGCCATGCAGAGCTTCATTGAGTACGTGGTCAAGGCCCTGGTGTGTTTCCCTGATCAGGTGAGCGTGACGCCCGTGGATCGTCATGGGGTGACTCTTTACGAGTTGCGCCTTGAGCCCTCCGACGTAGGGCGTGTGGTTGGACGGGCAGGGAAGACCATTAACGCCCTTCGTTCGCTTATATTGACGGGCAGTGCGAAGAAAGGGATCCGCTGCTCGATGGAAATTGTAGAAGACAAGCCACGGCGCTAAGGCCCCGATCTTGGGTGGGAGCCTCATGCGCATCGATGTTTTAACGCTTTTTCCAGAGATGTTCACGGGTCCGTTGGACGTGAGCATCGTTCAGAGAGCGAGAACCTCGGGCCTTTTGGATTTGCGGTTGATCAATTTGCGTGATTACACGCACGATCGCCACAAGACGGTGGACGACCGTCCTTTTGGTGGTGGGCCGGGGATGGTTCTTAAGCCCGAGCCGCTGTTTGAAGCAGTCGAAGCCCTACGTGGGGACACTACTCGGGTGTTAATGATGTCGCCCGCAGGGCGAAAGTTCGACCAAGCCTTGGCAAGAGAGTTGGCGGGCCATGCGCATTTGCTGATGATCTGTGGCAGTTATGAGGGTGTGGATGAGCGAGTGCGGGAGTCGTTGGTGCATGAAGAGATCAGTATAGGTGATTTCGTCCTGACCAATGGTGGTCTTCCGGCCATGATGGTGATTGATGCCGTGACCCGGTTATTGCCGGGGGCGCTCGGGGACGATGCGAGTTCCCAGGATGAATCCTTCAGCCATGGGTTGCTGGAATATCCGCACTATACGCGCCCGGCTGAGTTTCGCGGAATGAAAGTTCCGGAGGTGCTGCTGTCCGGGCACCATGCGGAGATTGTAAAATGGCGGCGAGAGCAGGCTCTGCTCCGAACTGCTGCGAAGCGGCCAGATTTGTTAGAGATAAACAAGAAATAAAACGGGGCCCCGTTCCCCACGTGAATTATGAATCAAGCGCTATTGGACAAAATTGAAGCCGAACAGATCCGCCAGGATCCCAAATCCTTCAACGTGGGGGATACCGTGCGCGTGCACACAAAGGTCGTTGAAGGCGACAAAGAACGTATTCAGATCTTCACCGGTGTGGTCATGGGCCGCCGCGGTCATGGGCTGAACTCTACGTTCACTGTTCGCCGCATCAGCTATGGCGAAGGTGTGGAACGTGTTTTCCCCACTCACTCTCCCCGCATCGACAAGATCGAAGTGGAGCGTCACGGCCAAGTACGCCGCGCCAAGTTGACCTATCTCCGGAACCGCCTTGGCAAGGGTGCCACCTTGGTTCGTGAGAAGGGCGCTGTGAACGCGCCTGCCGCCAAGAAGTAGTCGGAGCCTTGGTGCCAAGCCGCGAGGACCCGCTATCCAGATACAATTTGGCCTACTCTCCGCCCCAAAACCCGGGGCGGAGTTTTTGTTATTATGTCCAACGCCCCATGCGGTCGCCCACCTTCGCGTACAGCTCCCTAGCAGTGGCGCTTTCCCGGGACAGATCCCTGTCTAGAACTACGGCACCCTTGGGGAAAAGGCAAAGTGTCATGGACCCGCCAAAGCGAAAGTACCCCTTCTCGTCACCAGCCTGCACGGGCATCGCGGGCGAAAAGGTGCTGATGGCGCTTCCCACATTGGTCGCTCCGACTTCAATCATCAGCACGCGGCCGCGTCCTGGAACGTCAATTGTGGTGATCCATCGGCGGTTCAGGGAAAGAATGCGCAGCTTTTTTCTGAGGGCGATTGGGTTTACCGAGAAGAGGGGGCCCTCAATGAGGCGTGGGTTGGAGGCTTTCCCACTCACTGGAAAATGAAATCGATGATAGTCCACTGGGCAGAGACGGGAAATCACAAGTGTTCCCTCCTCGTATTCCGAGGCGACCCTGGCATCTTGTAGAAGTTCCGCGAGGTTGAGGCTCTGTCCTTTGACGTAAAAGCCCTGGTTCATTGAAAGGTTCTGAAAGCCCAGATGACGTCCGTCCGCTGGGAAGTGTATGGCGCCGGGCGCAGGATGCGACGGGCGTGCCTCGCGCTTTAGCCTCCGGTAGAAGAACTCATTGAAGGTCTTAAAGCTATCCACGGAGTCCTCGAACTCCTCGGTCCGGATTTCGTAGCGCTCGATGAAGGGCTGAATCATCCCCCGGCTTCTCGCTCCGTCCATCCGCCATCCATACCAACGAGAAAATACGGCTCGCTTGACCAAGGCATTCAGAGCCAGTGTTCCTAAAGGGTTTCCGTAACACCAACGAAGCCAAGACTCTCCGTAAATAGTTTCGGTTTCGATTCGCTCGCTGTAGCGGTTGAAAAACTGGACGGGTTCGTTTGTCAAGCGGGGGGCAGTGTGCTTTGGGGCAACACAATCGTAGTTGGGAGGATGGGTTCCTCAGGTTCGAGGACGCACCGGCTTGCTTCTTCGAGCAGCTATTACCGTTTTTTCAAGCTGGGAGCGGCTTTCAAGGAAGCGGGCGACATACTTTCCAAGTAAATCCCCCTCCAGATTGACTCGATCGCCCACGATTCTCTGGGCAAGATTTGTCACGGACCAGGTATGCGGAATGATCCAGACGCTGAAGGATCGTTGCGTCACATTAGCCACGGTTAGGCTGATTCCGTCCAAGGAGATCGACCCTTTGTAGATCAGGTAGGGAAGGACCGCAACAGGGGCCGAGATGCGCACAAGGCGGTCGGCGCCGCTGGTTCTGATATCCTTGATGATACCTACGCCGTCCACATGACCCGTCACAAAATGACCACCGAGCCGACCTTGGGCAGAAAGCGCTCGCTCCAGATTGATTTTGTTTCCAGCTTTCAAGGCCTCGAAGCTGGTTCGACTCCAGGTCTCTTGGAGGAGATCGAAGGCCAGGATCGTTCCCTTTTGGTTTTTATGTCGGCTGACGACGGTCAGGCAGCAGCCATTGACCGCGAGGCTGTCCCCGATCTTTAGTCCGCCCCCGACCTTTCGGGTCAGAATCTCCAGGCGAATTCCTACTGCTGTGTGGCCGATTTTCACGACCTCACCGCTCTCTTCGACAATCCCCGTGAACATGCGTGCATCTTAGCCGCCGGGTCCGGGTTGACAATCGAGAAGGCAGCTCAGTTCGTTTCTGCGTATCACAGCGGAGGCTGTTGCCATTAGGGATCCAAGCAGAAACGGCTGCCCTCGGTTTGAGCCGTGGGCAGCCGTTAGAGCGGTTTGATCGGAGGGACTTACAGGCCCTTCGAGATCATGAAGCGCATCAGGTCGACGACGCGGTTGCTATAGCCCCATTCGTTGTCGTACCAGCTGACGAGTTTAAAGAAGCGCTTGTTGAGTTCCATGCCGGAGGTCTTGTCGAAGATCGACGATGATTTGTCATGGATGAAGTCGCTGCTGACGACTTCGTCTTCAGTGTAATCAAGCACGCCCTTGAGGTAAGTCTGGCTGGCTCGCTTCATCGCGGCGGAGATCTCCTCGTAGGAGGTTTCCTTCACCGTGCGGACCGTCAGATCCACCACCGAGACGGTGGGGGTCGGAACGCGGAACGCCATGCCGCTGAGTTTCCCCTTCACTTCAGGGCAGACCAAACCGACGGCCTTGGCCGCGCCCGTGCTCGAGGGGATCAGGTTGACTGCCGCTGTACGGCCGCCCTTCCAGTCCTTCTTGCTAGGGCCGTCCACCGTCTTCTGCGTTGCGGTGTAGCTGTGAACGGTGGTCATGAGACCTTCTTCGACTCCAAAGCCTTCCTTTAGTAGGACGTGCACCAAGGGTGCAAGGCAGTTGGTCGTGCAGGACGCATTCGAGATGATGTGATGTTTAGAGGCATCATACTTGTCATGGTTAACGCCCATCACCACGGTGATGTCCTCGTTCTTGCCCGGTGCGGAAATGATGACCTTCTTGGCTCCAGCTGTGAGATGGCCCTTCGCCTTTTCGGCATCCAAGAAGAGTCCGGTGGACTCGATGACTAGGTCAACCCCAAGCGCCTTCCACGGAAGCCCAGACGGATCTTTGGCGCTCACAACCAGGATCTCCTGGCCGTTTACCACCAGCACATCATCCTCGAGTTTGTCTGGGGCGGACTTCTTGGAGTAGACTTCGCCCTGAAAACGCCCCTGAGTGGAGTCGTATTTTACCAGATAGGCGAGGTTGTCAGCCGGCACGATGTCACCTACAGCGACCACTTGCACGTCCTTGCCAAGGAGACCTTGCTCGACGATTGCTCTGAAAACTAGACGACCGATCCGGCCGAACCCATTGATACCGACTTTGATAGCCATAATTTATGTCAAAATAATTTAGGGACCCTGCGCTTAAAGAGGCGAATCCTATATGGGGCTGTCGATGCGTCAACGCTGATTTCAGACCAAACAGGGGTCGAATGCGCCTCCTCAATAGGAGTAGGTGTATGACGCCGACGATTCACCTCCGGCGACAGGAGCTAGACGGCGGCCTCGCCGGTCTCCTCTGTGCGGATGCGGATGGCATTCTCAATGGGACTGACAAAAACTTTTCCGTCGCCGATCTTGCCCGTTTTCGCTGCTTTCACGATCGCGTTGACCGCGTCGCTGACCAGCGCATCGGCGACCACGAGCTCCAGCTTGATTTTGGGCAGGAAGTCCACCGTGTATTCGCTGCCTCGGTAGATCTCGGTATGGCCTTTCTGACGTCCAAATCCCTTGACCTCGGTCACGGTCATCCCTTCAACGCCAAGAGCCGAAAGGGCCTCTTTCACGTCGTCCAGCTTGAATGGCTTGATGATTGCCTCGATTTTTTTCATTGAGATAGGAGCAACCTAAGCCTGTGGGAAATAGTAGTAAACAGGATTCTGGCTGTTGAGCGTTGGCTCATTGGCTCTCTTCCTCTTTTGACAAGGAACTCCATTGTCCCCTGCGGTTGATTCTGCGCTCCGGCTCAAGATTCCTCTGACATGCCTAGGCAAAGCAATCCCGAGGCTCCGATCCCGAGTGCCGGCGGAATGGAGGTGGCCCAGCTCACGGAGAGCAGCCCGATCCCTCCTCCGAGGCAGAGCAATCAAAACCAGGAGTCCTGCGAGCGGGACACGGGAGAGGTAGAGATAATAAATGACGCCTACCAGGCCACGTCCGACGTATCGGACCGAATCAAGGTGTCCACCAGCGCCTCTTTCTTCGTTCGAGGGCTTTCTGGTCCGTGCTCACGTCCCTTGCGGAGCGGCTGGACAGATCTCAGCGGCTACGGCATTCTGTGGTGCGATGTCCTCCACACCTCGTCCGCCGTTGACTGCCTACACCCGTCGTGAGGCACTGCGTCGTTGTGGCGCGGGGTTCGGTTTGCTTGGTTTGACCGGCTTGTTGGCGGGCGATCCATCGCAAGGTGGCGAGCTTCCAGCGGATATTCCCTCTGCAGGGCTTCCGCTGTCGGAGCGCCCCACCCACGCTCCCGGCCGTGCCCGGCAGGTGGTGCATCTTTTCATGAACGGTGGGCCTTCGCAGGTGGACACCTTCGATCCTAAGCCGATGCTGGACCGCTATCACGGCAAACCCGTACCTTCGAATCTCCGCACCGAACGTAAAACCGGAGCGGCCATGCGTTCCCCCTTTGCCTTTAAGCGTTACGGTCAATCGGGCATTGAGGTGAGCGACTTGTTCGCGCGGACGGCCCAGCATGTCGACGACATGGCAGTGATCCGCTCCATGAAAGCGGAGGTTCCCAATCACGAACCCTCCTTGATGCTCATGAATTGCGGGGACTCGCGTCTGCCTCGCCCCAGCATGGGCTCCTGGGTCACTTACGGTCTGGGCAGCATCAACCAGAACCTCCCTGGATTCCTCGTGCTCTGCCCGGGGGGATATCCCATCGTGTCCACGCAGAACTGGCGAAACGCTTTTCTCCCCGGCGCCTTCCAGGGCACCTATATAGACACGCAGCACCAGGACATCGAAAAGCTGATCGCCAATATTCGAAATTCCAGGATGAGCCTCAGCGAGCAGCGGGAGCAGATGGACCTGGTGACCGAGATCAACCGTCGGCATGCAGCGGCACGGGGTCAGGACAGCGCACTGGAGGCGCGCATTCAGACCTTTGAACTCGCCTACCGCATGCAGAGCGAGAGTGCGGAGGCCTTCGATATCTCCCGAGAGCCGGCGTCGATCCGTGAGGCGTATGGCGATGGGACTCATGGGCGGCAGCTTCTGATCACACGTCGACTGTTGGAGCGGGGTGTTCGCTTTATCCAGGTCTGGTCCGGGGCTGGACAGCCTTGGGACAATCATGCAGATCTGGAGTCAGAGCATCGGCGTTTAGCGGGGACATGGGATCAGCCGATTGCGGCGTTTCTGGCGGACTTGAAGCAGCGGGGCATGTTGGATTCCACTTTGGTTCTCTGGGGTGGAGAGTTTGGACGCACGCCGGTCGCTGAGCTGCCTTCACTCAATGGCCGAGATCATAACCACTACGGCTTCTCAATGTGGATGGCTGGCGGAGGAGTGAAGGGTGGCTCGGTGTACGGCGCCACGGATGAGTTTGGATTTCAGGCGGTCCACAATCCTGTGCCGGTCCACGACCTACATGCAACGATCCTGCATCTGCTAGGTTTGGACCACGAGCGCTTGACCTTCCGTTATGCAGGTCGGGATTTTCGACTCACCGATGTGGCCGGCCACGTGATTTCCGATCTGGTGGCCTAAACCGTCCGGCTTAGAAAGTCGTTCCGCGCGCTGCCCGTCGGTTGTGTATTCCTCCCCTTAGAGTCAGAATAGTTGCTTAGAAATTTCTCCTTGATCTCCGACTCATATCTCTGCTAGTCAATCTTCATACCCTGTTCAGAAAACCAAGTCATGCACCTATTCTCTATGCGCGTACCTCTTCTTTCTTTATCCAGCGTCGCACTGATGGGGTTCTTCCAGACCTTGTCTGCGGCTAGCTTCATCAACAACCCCAGCTTCGAGAAGAACTACAACCCCACCTTCCCCCACTATGGAACCATTCAAGACTGGTCGGGGGGGAGCGGAGTAAACGAGAAAGGTGGCCCATTTCACAATGGTGGCACGCCTATCGCGGATCGGGCCCGTGTGGCTTTCCTTCAGGGAAATGCCTCAATTGCTCAGGCCATCTCCGGGCTCACTCCCGGCGAGACGTATTGGATCCAGTTTAACTACGACGCGCGTGGATGCTGCGGCGGGACGGTGGACCTCATCACCAAGTTCAATGATGTGACCCTGGATCAGATCGTAAACGTGAGGCCCGTCACGGGAGAGAAGCCTTATCTTTCCAGAAACGTGCTGTTCACTCCGGAGACCGATGGCGGAACCCTCAAGTTCACGACCCTTGCTGGAGGCGATGCCACGGCTCTTCTGGATGGTGTCACGATCGTAAAACGTGGCACGAATGATGTCGTGATCATCAACCCCAGCTTCGAGGCCAGCGGTATCGTGGCGGCGACGGATGAAATCGCAGGAGCTGTAATCAGTCCTGACAAGATTGCGGGCTGGACGGGTGAGGGGACTTACGGCGTTGATCAGTTTGGAGTTGGAGTCTACGCGGATAACGGGGTTAACCCCGATCAGGACAATGTGGCCTTCATCCAGGGGGTTGGTGCTTTGCGCCAGGTGATCCCGAACCTCTCCGCTAGCACCGAGTATGAGCTCAGCTTCGCGGTCAATGCGACCGGCGGCACCGCACCGCATTTGCGCGTCAGCGTGGACGGAATAGCCCTCCTCGATCTGGACGTTCCCGCGGCCGGTGGAGGCGATTATGCACGCCAGGTAGTGAAGTTCACTCCCACGTCGCCTTCAGCTGAAATCACTTTCGAACAAACCATCGATGGCGGCGATACGCTGCTCTTGGATGATGTGCGTATCCAGGGAGCCGTGATTGTTCCCCTAGACTGTATCCGTTTTAGCCCGACTGCCTCCGAGATGTCTCCTGGGCAAGTGGCGAACTTCACAGTGTCGGTGGATCCGCGTCTGTTGGAGAACGGCCCCGCAACGATCGTTATCCGCGTCGGGAACCCTGCCGTTGCCCGTCTGGTTGGCGCTGCGGAGGATGGCAGGTTATCTCTCACCTTCCCCAAAGGAGGGGCGGCTTCTCTGCCGTTCGCGGTCACCGGGCTAGGGCGGGGCGTGGTTCGCGTGGAGGTTCTCGATGATGCCAAGCAATGCGTGCAAAACGATGTGACGATCAGCGTGGTGACGTCGCTCGTGCGGAATCCCAGCTTCGAAGCCACTGCGGCTGGTGCGTCTCCTGGCTACGGCGACATCCTTGAATGGGAAGCTGAGGGTGGGCATGGATTGAACAAGGCCGACGGCCCTTTCCATGACAATGGGGCCATTCCTGATCGTCTTCAGGTGGCGTTCATTCAGGGCAGTGGCAAGCTTCGGCAGCAGATTACCGGCCTGCAGATCGGAAAGACTTATTGGCTACAGTTCGCCTACAACGCGCGCAACTGCTGTGGTGGGACCGTGGACTTGGCGGTGAACTGGGATGGGACCGAGATCGCAAAGATTACAGGCATCACTGCGGCAGGGCAGGGAGGGGCAGGGGCCTATCCGCTCTACCATGTCTCGATCGTTCCGACGACTGAGGCAGGCTCGCTGGAGTTTGCAACGACGGCTGTGGGTGATGCCACTGTGTTGATCGACGCTGTCAGCTTGGTTCAGCGCAATCCAGGGGAGGTAGTTCTGTTCAATCCGAGCTTCGAGGCCGAAGGGATTGCGGATGGGGTGGGCTACATTCAGCCTTCCAAACTCATGGGTTGGCGCGCCACGGGTGGCTATGGAGTCAATATCAACGGTGTCGGACCCTTTACCGACAACGGCAGGAGCCCTGACCAAGACCGCGCGCTCTTTTTGCAAGGAAACGGTAGCGGTGTCACACAGACCGTTGACGGCTTGACTCCGGACGAAACCTATACGCTCTATGTCTGGCTGAATGCTCGCGGTGGCGGTGGGCCTGAGGCCACGGCGTATCAGGTCAGCCTGACAGGGCTGGCAGACCCTCTTGCCGTCGCTGAAATGAGGCCCGTCGGCGGTAGCAACCCTTACCATATTGTTCGGGTGGTCTTCACCGCGCCGGACGTTTCGGCTGACCTCAACATCAAAAACGCCACCCCAACAGGCGACCACACTCTTCTCGTGGACAATGTGCGCATCCTGCCCGGTGATGTGGAACTGCCGGTCATCCAGCAAACGGTGAGGATGCTGGAGGATGGCACGGTGAGTATCAGTTGGGTGGTGGATAGCAGCGAAGGAATGGTCCTTGAGTCAGCTCCCAGCCTTGACGGTCCCTGGACGACTGCGGGAGATCCCGAGGTGGTGGGGAACCTGAACGTGGTGATCCAGTCTCCCGGCGGAGCAGCGCTGTTCTATCGATTGGTTCGTTGATTCAAGTCAGCAACGGCTCACACGCAGAGTCGTGGGAAGGCCAGCCGAGGGGCTGGCCTTCCTCTTTTTGACACCCGATTACCCAAGCCTCAATATTCCCGCGATCTGCTCTTCCCTTCCCTCGCATCACAGGTGTAATCTTTTCCGTCATGAGCGGCCCCCTATTCAACTGCGCCGGCATGCCTCGGCGGGATTTTATCCAACTGGGCGTGGGTGGCGCGCTCAGCCTTGGTTTCGCGGATCTTCTACAGCTCAAGGCGCAGGCCGCCCTGCAGACCCCGTCCGCCAATAAGGCTGTCAATTGCATCATGATCTGGCTGGATGGGGGCCCCTCGCACTACGAGACCTTCGACCCCAAGCCGGAAGCTCCCTCGGAGATACGGGGGGAGTTTAAGTCCATCCCTACCGCCGTTCCTGGTATTCATTTTAGCGAGGGGGTACCCGATCTAGCGAAGTTGGCCGACCGGTTCACGGTGGTGCGCTCGATCTGCCATAAGGATCCCAATCACGGGGGGGGGAACCACTACATGATGACCGGTGCGCCTACCCCTGTTCCGGTGGCGTGCGGAGCATTCGTCACGTTTCATCCCTCGTTCGGTTCGGTGGTTTCCTATGACCGCGGAATTCGCGATGGGATGCCGTCCTATATGTCCCTTCCCCAGGTCTCTCGAAGTGGAGGTCCTAATTTCCTGGGAGGTCAGCACGCTCCGTTCGTCATCAATGGGAGCCCAAACGACAAAGCCTTTCAGGTTCGAGACGTTGTGCTGCCGCCCGACATTAGCCAGGGTCGGGCCAGCTCCCGTCGCGAGCTCCGCGTCGCCCTCGACCGATTGGAACGTCACACCGACAGACTGGCCGAGGACCCGGCCGTTACCTTGGACCAGTACTATCAGCAGGGGGTCGATCTACTCCTTTCTCCCAAGGCTCAGGCTGCGTTCGATATTCACCGTGAACAGGAGAAGGTCCGGGACGCCTATGGGCGAAGCGATTTTGGCCAGAGGCTGCTGATGGCCCGCCGTTTGGTCGAGGTCGGAGTCTCTTGGGTGACCGTTTACAATGGCGGATGGGACCATCACACCAAGATCTTCACGGCCTTCAAGGGCGACCAGGGCAGGCGCATGGACCAGGGTGTTGCCGCTTTGATCCGCGATCTGGACGAACGCGGGCTTCTCGCGAACACGCTGGTCATCCTTCTCGGAGAGTTCGGTCGTACGCCCAAGGTGAACAAGGATGGAGGAAGGGATCATTGGCCGCACGCGATGTCCGTGCTCATGGCTGGGGCTGGGGTTCCCCGGGGTCATATCGTTGGCGCGACGGATGCAAAAGGCTATCACGCTTCCGAAAGCGTCTACCGACCCGAGGACTTCGCGACCACCCTCTACACGAAAATGGGCATCGATCCGACCCGCATTCTGCACACCAACACGGGACGGCCTGTGCAGTTGGTGAGCAATGGAAGGGTCATGAAGGAGCTCTTCAGTTGATCCGGGTGAGCGGCTGGTTTTGGCTCTCCGCGGTTCTGCTCCCGATCGGGAGCCCTAAATCTGTCCGCGCGCAGGTTCCCACCCTGGAGCATTTTTACCCGGTCGGGGCGCTTATTGGATCCACCCAGATGGTGCAGATGATCGGCAGTCCAGGCGTGTGGCCACCCCAGGTTTGGGTGGACTCTCCCGGTTTGACCTTCCGCCCTCAAACGAACAGCGGCTTTTTCTCCGTCGAGCTTTCCCCCTCGGCAAGTCCTGGCCCTCACTTGGTGCGGATTCACAACGCTGAGGGAGCGAGCGCCACGCGATTCTTTATCGCTGCGACCGAGGCTCAGACCGCCGAGATCGAGCCGAATGATGAATTTAGAAAGCCCCAGATCATCCCGGCTCTCCCCGCGCTGGTGAACGGAAGGCTCGACAAGTCGGGGGATGTCGATTCCTTCGCCTTTGAACTCAAGGACGGCCAGACATTGGTGGCGAGTCTGGAGGCCTATGTGCTTGCTTCGCCCGTCGACGCGGTTCTTCGCGTTCTGGACCCCGGGAATTCCCAGGTGGCGCTCAATCATGATGATGGCGTGACCTTCGATCCCAGAGTGACCTGGACCGCCAAAACCGCCGGCCGATATGTGGTGCAGGTGTTTGGATTTGCCTATCCCGCCGGCTCAGATATTCGTTTTTCTGGGGGAAACTCTTCTGTCTACCGCCTGCATCTCTCCGGAGGCCCGGTCGTGAGCCATACCTTGCCGCTGGGTATCGTGCTGGGGCAGGCTGAGCCACACACGCTGGTCGGATGGAATCTTCCCATCAGCCCTATGCTCAGCACTCTGGGGGCTCCCATCGGTGTGGCGGATGGGCGAGGCATGTCACTCTATCGAGTGGCGGGGGTCCCTTCGCCCTTTAGGGCACTGCTTGGGATTGGGACCGAACTGCTGGAGAGCGAATCAAAGACTGGAACGAACGCCCCTCTCTCTCTACCCGTGCCGGGCGCGATCACCGCACGCATCGATCGGCCGGGAGATGAGGACCGTTTTCGCTTTCGAGCGGAGAAGGGCGATCGCTTCTGGATCGAAGTGAAATCGGCTTCTCTTGGTTTTGCCTTGGATGCCTGGTTGAAAGTGGAGAACGCTGCGGGGAACGAATTGGTGCGCAATGACGATTCCAACGGCGCTGACCCCGCGCTCGAGTGGGTCGCTCCCGACACGG
This sequence comes from Akkermansia muciniphila, assembly GCA_945861575.1. Classification (GTDB taxonomy): domain Bacteria; phylum Verrucomicrobiota; class Verrucomicrobiia; order Limisphaerales; family UBA11320; genus UBA11320. Next base: position 3,035 of record CAMAVD010000020.1, on the reverse strand, counting down.
GTGAGTTTCTTGCAGTGGTTGGCAACCTCCTCCATCAAGGGAGCGAATCCGCACTCTACCGGCTCAGTATCGAAAAACCCCTTCCCAAGGCATCCGCCTCGGTGGCCGCGACCTCTTTCGTGGTGAAGGGCGGAGAAACGAATGCGGTGAAGGTTTCGATCAAGCGACAGTATGGACATGTCGCCAAGTTGAAAGTGTCCCTTGAAGCCCCCCCCGATGGGTTGATCGCTCCTGCGGTGGACGTGGAAGGGAAACAAAGCGAGGCGACACTCTCATGGTCGACCAAACCCGATGTGAAACCCTTCAGCGGCCCGGTGCGTATTCGGCTTGCCGACGCTGAGGGGCGGTTTCTGAGCCAGGCGATTTTCTCGATGGTAACCGCAGGGACCGACAACGGTGTGCCCAATGGCTTTGGCCGCTTGTTGATCGAATCCACTTCGCAGCTCTGGTTGAATCTGACCGCAACCAACCCACCGTCAGGCGGCGTAAAAAAATAGCCATCCCAATTCCTTTCTCTCGCATTTCTTATGAGTCGCTTCTTTTTACCCTCTTACACGTGGGTGGTTTGTTCGGTGCTGGGTGGGTGCGTCTTCAGCGTTTGCTCAGCTGCGGAGCATTTGCCGCTGGCACTCGCCGAGGAGGACGGGCCAACGATTCACGACATCAAGCTGTGGGCTTTGAAATCGGCTTGGATACTGCATCCGTGAGTGTCACCAAGAGAGTGCCAGACCTAGGCGTCCGACCCCGCGAGCTGTGCTGGATCGCAGCAGCGGCCTTGGTTTGCTTGACGCCTTGGCACTCCGTGGCAGCACCTGCTGTCGAGTCCGCGCGATCGCATTGGGCTCTGCAACCCCTCAGGTCCGTGGTGATTCCTGAGACGCGTCCCCGGCGTCTAGCCGGGAACGAAGTCGACGCCTTTGTTCTTCAGCAGCTGAAGCGAAAGGATCTTTCCCCCTCTCCAGCGGTAGAGCGACGCCAATTGATTCGTCGAGCATCCTTCGATCTCCTGGGGCTTCCTCCCACCCCCGAGGAGGTTGAGCAGTTTGTTGCCGATCCCGATCCGAAAGCCTATCCCCGACTTTTGGATCGTTTACTCCGGTCTCCACACTATGGCGAACGTTGGGGACGCCATTGGCTGGATGTCGCGCGGTATGCCGACAACAAGGGCTACGTCTTTTTTGAGGAGAAAACCTATCCATGGGCCTATGCCTATCGCGATTACGTGGTGCGGGCCTTCAACGAGGATCTGCCGATCGACCGCTTCATTGTTGAGCAGTTGGCTGCGGATCAGCTGGATCTGGGTGCGGACCGCAGGCCCCTTGCCGCCATGGGTTTTCTTACCGTCGGGGATCATCTCGTTAACAATACACATGATATCGTGGATGATCGGATCGATGTCTTGTCGCGAGGCATTCTGGGCATGACCGTGGCCTGCGCCCGCTGCCACGATCACAAATTTGATCCGATCCTACAGACAGATTATTACGCGCTGTATGGGGTGCTCAGAAGTAGCTATGAGCCAATGGTGCCTCCTCTCTTCTCGACCCCTCGACTCGCAGAATCGTATGAGGAGTTCGAGTTGGGCCTAGTGGCGCGTGAGGAGAAGCTGAAGGTTTTCATCGTTGAGAAGCATGGGGAGATCGTGCGGGGTGGGAGGCGGCGCATCGCAGAGTATCTCATGGCCGCCTATGCCGCACGCAATCAGCCTCCGACAGAAAACTTCATGGTTCTCGCCGACAAAGAGGACATCAATCCCACGGTCCTGCTGCGGTGGCGTCTCGCTCTCGAGCGAGCGCGGGAGCAGGGGGGCGGGATGTGGGCACCCTGGCATGCGTATGCCGCACTGAGCGAAACCAACTTCGCTCAGGAGGCCGCCGCGCCTCCCTCCAAACCCGCTGGATCCAACTCGGTGCCTTCCCTGGTGGCAAAACTTTTCCAGGGACAGCCCCCCAAATCCATGCAGGAAGTGGCGGATCGCTATCAAACCCTTCTGCGCGGTATTGGAGAGCAGTGGGAGTTGGGTGTCGAGGACGCAAGAAAGCGGGGTCTTCCTGCTCCGCAGGCATTGCCCGATGCTGAAAGGGAGGCGTTGCGAGCGGTGCTCTACGGACCCGACGCTCCGCCGGACGTGCCGGCTACGATGGACTGGGGTTTCCTTTCGCTCCTCCCCGACCGCGCCAGCCAAGGCGTGTATCAGCAGTTGGTGACCGACTTGGAACAGTGGCTGATGCGATCAGACGACGCGCCGCCTCGCGCCATGGTCCTTCAGGACTCTCCGGTGGCGTTCACTGCCCGTGTTTTTCAGAGGGGCAATCCTAATCGACCAGGCGCGGAGGTGCCTCGCCGTCTGCCCCTGATGTTGGATCCGACGGGCACGCCTTTCAAGCAGGGCAGCGGTCGTCTCGAGTTGGCGCGTGCGCTGACCAGTCGGCGCACCCCGGTGACAGCCCGAGTTTTTGTGAACCGAGTGTGGATGCATCACTTTGGGGCAGGTCTGGTCACCACCCCGGGAGATTTCGGAATGCGAAGCGAGCCGCCGTCACATCCTGATCTGCTGGAATATTTGACCTGGGAGTTTGTACAGCATGGATGGTCTTTGAAATGGTTGCACAGGTTGATGATGGAATCGGCCACCTATCAGCAATCCAGCCTGGACCGGGAGGAAGGCGTGCGCGTGGATCCAGAAAACCGCCTGCTATGGAAGATGCCCCGTCGGCGGCATGATTTTGAAACTCTCCGTGACTCCGTGCTCGCGGCGTCAGGACAGTTGGATGCAACGCTTGGGGGGCGACCTGTCGGTCTGACCGCACCCCGGCGCAGCCTCTATCTCTTTGTGGATCGGATGGATCTTCCCAGCCTCTATACCACCTTCGATTTTCCGAGTCCTTCCTCGTCGTGTTCTCAGCGTTCCGCCACGACCGTTTCCCCCCAATCGCTCTATCTTATGAACAATGAGTTTGTAGCGCAGACTGCGAGGTCGGTCTTGAAGCGGCCGGATGTGGCTTCGCTTTCTGATGGGCAGCGATTAGGGAGGG
>CAMAVD010000019.1 GCA_945861575.1 Akkermansia muciniphila | reverse complement strand
CGTATAACGGTTTAGCAAACCGTCGCTTTCGACCACTCAGCCATCTCTCCATCCAGAGGACGAGTGATCATCGACTTTATCCCCTTTCAGGCAAGCAGTTTTTATCCTCAAATTTCGGGGGACCTCATTTCCAGGGGGCCATGTTCTGGCTGCGGAACCACTGCACGGCTTCTTCCAGAGCCTGCCGCGGTGGGGTCTGGGGTAGTCCTAATTCCCTGATGGCTTTGGCCGGGCTGAAGAACATTTTGTACTTCGCCATCTTTACCCCAGCCAAGGGCGCCTTGGGGGGCTTGCGGGTTAGCTTGGCAAGGCCCTCGTCCACCACGGCCGCTGCATAGGCTACCGCGTAGGGAACCTGAAAACGCGGGGCAGGGATCCCGGTGATATCCGACAGAATGTCCAGGGCTTGCTTCATGGTCCAGTTGCCTTCCGCATTGCCCAAAATATATCGCTCACCCAGTCGACCCTTCTCCGCGGCCAGAATGTGTCCGACCGCCACATCGCGCACGTGAACCCAGTTGAGCCCGGTATCGAGATAGGCCGGCAGGGCTCGCTTCAAGAAATCGACGATGACTTTGCCCGTCGGCGTCGGTTTGACGTCCCGGGGCCCCACGGGTGCGCTTGGGTTCACGATGACCACGGGCGCCCCGGCTGCTGCAAATTCCAGGGCGACTCGCTCGGCCTTCCACTTGGAGAGCTTGTAGTGATTCCGCATCTGCGACTCCGATACGGGTGTGGACTCGTCGGTCGGAATCAGGAGGCCGCCCGTGTTCTGCGGCAAGCCAATACAGCCTACAGTGCTGGTGTAGACGATGCGACTGCAGCCAGCATCGGTCGCCGCCCGGATCAGGTTCCGGGTGCCCTCCACATTGGCCGCATACATCGGGGCGTAGTCTGCCAGCCAGAGATGGTAGCTGGCCGCTACATGAAAACACCACTCCACCCCGCGGAGCGCCGAGGTCAAGTTCGCCACGTCCGAGAGGTCTCCGGCGATCGGTTCATACGACGCTCCCTCGAGGCCGCGGACATCGGCAGACGGCCGCAAGAGCGCCTTCACGCGATGACCGCGCGCAGCGAGTTCGTGGACGAGATTGGCTCCGATGAATCCGGAGGCACCTGTGACGAGACAGTTCATTGGTTTCTCGGTAAAGCCGCATCCTCGGATCGCCGATGGATGAGGAAGCGACGGTCCGAAGGACTCAAAGCCGTCGCAGGAACGATCATGTTCCGGGACAGGCGGTTGGATCAACGGATTTTCATAGGATGCCAGCCTCCCTGACCCAGGCCACCTTAGAAGGACGTACCATGGCCAAAAGAAGCCGCACACGGAAGAAGTTGACCCGCCAGCAAATACGGGATTTGGACATCGAGATCTCTTTCCTGGAGGGACTCGTCAACAGGGCGCCTAGCTATCTCGAGGCCCTGAAGCTGCTCAGTGACGATTACCTCCAGCGAGGCCTTTTCGACCTGGGGCTGCAAACGGACGAGCGGATCGCTGAGTTGGAGCCTGGGGATCCCCAGGCGTTCTTCAACCTGTCCTGTAGCTACTCCCTGAATGGACAACTCGCTGAGGCGGCCGATGCCTTGTCACTCGCGATCGACTACGGGTATGTCGATTGGAAGTGGATTACTCGGGAGCAGAGTCTGGAGCCTCTGCGCCTCTCCCTAAATTACGAACTGGTCCTCGCCAAGATTCAATCGATCCTCACCCCGAGTGGATCGTGGGAGGTGTAAGCCTAGCAGGCCGTAGGATTTGTAGGATGCTTCTGCTGAGAAACGTGAGTTGCCTGTGGAGTGCGGGCGATGTAAACCGACTCCATGCATATCCGCCAGCGTGGACGTTCCGTCGAGTGCCGAACCGTGACGTATGATCCGTCACGTAACACGGTCCATCTGATCGAACAGCGTCTCCTCCCGCATCAGTTCAAAATCGTTGGCCTTCGTGACTACGTCTCCACGGCCCGAGCGATCACGGACATGGTCGTGCGCGGTGCGGGAGCTATTGGGGCCACCGCTGCCTTCGGCTTGGCTCAGGGGGCTCGCTCGTTTAGCGGTTCCGGCTTGGTACGGTTTCGCAAACATGTGGACCTGGTTTATCGGACCCTGGCGGAGGCGCGTCCGACAGCGGTCGACCCGGTCAACGCGATGAGGCAGATCCTTGCCCGGATGCAACAGGGTCGGACGGTAGCGTCTCAGGTGTCGTTGGCTGTGCAGGCAGCGCAAGCCTTCGCTGAGGAGGATGTTTCCCACTGCGCCGCTATTGGTGACATAGGCTCCCCTCTGATCCAGGAGGGAATGAACGTCCTCACTCATTGCAATGCAGGTTGGCTGGCCTTTGTGGATATCGGCAGCGCGACGGCCCCGATGTATGCCGCGCATGCGCTGGGCCGCACGTTCCACGTCTACTGCGATGAGACACGCCCGCGTTGCCAGGGGGCATCGCTGACCGCCTGGGAGTTGGCCAACCAGGGGATCTCCCATCAGGTGATTGCTGACAATGCGGCGGGTTTCCTTTTTTCCAGAGGGGAGATTGATCTGGTCATTGTGGGCAGCGATCGGGTTCTCGGGCGGACGGGTGAGGTGGCCAACAAGATCGGTACCTACACCAAGGCCGTTCTGGCGCATCGGCACGATATTCCTTTTTATGTGGCGATTCCTCTTTCGACCATCGACTGGGATCTGGCGTCGGGCGCGGAAATCCCTATCGAACAGCGGTCGCCAGAGGAGGTGCTGGGTGCATGGGGGATGACACGTGCCGGGAAGCGGCAGTATGTGAGGATTGCCAATCCGTCGAGTGGAGCGCTCAACCCGGGCTTTGATGTGACGCCCCCCGAGCTGATCACCGGTATCATCACTCCTCTGGGGATCTTCCGGCCGTCAGAGCTGTGGAAGATGCGGGATCGCCTCCGAGTCGGCACTGGCTCGGATGCGATGTGAGGGACAGCGCTGGGCAAGGGGGCGTCAGGCTGCACCCTCTATAAGCGGGACAGGGGGCGTGGGCCGTCCGGAGCGGGGAGGGATCGCCACCTCGTCCTCTAGAGCGGTATCGAGGGAAGATGTTTCCAATCCGACCCGCTGCCGTTGAGTCCTTGCTTCGGGAGCGAAAGTGCGGAAGTCTTCGGACAGCGAAGGTGCTGGGCGCGCGCTGTTGTGGTCCCTGCACCCCAAAAGACTCTTTGATACTATGCCGCGATTTTCCCGTCTAGAGACGTTAAACCGGATCATGGAAGTGGGCTTGGTGCCCGTGTTTTACCATGGCGACGTTGCCGTAACCTGCCAGGTGGTGGAAGCCTGCGCTGCCGCAGGTGGAACGGTTTTCGAGTTCACCAACCGTGGCGACCACGCCGTCGAGGTCTTTTCCGCTGTTGAAAAATATTGTCGCAAGTCTTTGCCTCAGGTGGTGCTTGGGGTCGGCTCGATCGTCGAAGAATGCACGGCCGCCTTGTTCGTGGCAGCCGGTGCTAATTTTGTGGTGAGCCCCTCTTTCAATGAACGTGTCGCGCGTTTTTGTAATCGGCGTAAGGTTCCCTATTTGCCCGGGTGTATGACGGTGACGGAGATTGGTGTGGCGGAAGAGGCCGGGGTGGAGATTGTGAAGATGTTCCCGTGTGAGGCCGCCGGGGGGCCAGGCTTCGTGAAAGCGGTTATGGGACCCTCCCCTTGGACTCGCATTCTTCCCACCGGCGTCGAGGACGCCACTCCCGCAGCGATCAACGAGTGGTTTAAGGCTGGGGCCTGCGCCTTGGGCCTGGGGCGAACTTTGATTGATAAAAAGGCGGTGGACTCCGCGGACTATCCTGCCGTCGGTCGTCGGGTGGCCGAGGTGCTCGCATGGGTCCGGCAGGCTCGCAAGGCCTGAACCGCTGCCTTGTAAAATGCATTTGTCACAAGTAATTCATTGTCATCGCCAAATGCCGATCTAGGTTTTGAGGCCAGTTCGCAACATGCATGACTAAAACATTCGCCCAACTTGGATTTCCAGGCCGCCTGATCGCGGTGGAGGGTCTGGATGGTTCGGGAAAATCGACTCAGATCTACTTGCTGAAGCGCTGGCTGGAGCAGGAGGGGTTGAAGGTTTTCTTCAGTGAGTGGAATTCGTCGGAGTTGGTCAAGTCGGCCACCAGCAAGGCGAAGAAGCGAGAGCTCCTTTCCCCGACCACGTTCAGCCTGATCCACGCCACGGATTTCGCGGATCGATACGAGCGTCAGTTGGTGCCGCTTCTCCGGGCGGGTTATGTGGTGCTTTGCGATCGGTATATTTTCACTGCCTTTGCCCGCGACACCGTCCGGGGTTGCCCCTCCAACTGGGTGAGGGGAATCTACGACTTTGCCGCACTGCCAGATCTTACCTTCTTTTTCCGCGCGGATCTGGAGATCTCGCTGAACCGCATTTTGGACGGCCGACCTCAGCTGAAATATTTCGAAGCGGGCATGGACCTGCGGTTGTCGACCGATCCCTACGAGAGCTTCCGTATCTTCCAGGGACGCATCTTGGAGCAGTATCTGGCGATGAGCGGGGAGTTTAATTTCCTCATCATCGATGCCAATCAGCCGATTGAAGTGCAGCAAAACGTGGTTCGGGATTTGATCGTCAACCGGATCGAGCTGAATGATTTTAGACGGGATCGCACTTTGAAGGTTTCCTGAACCGCGAAAGCCCATGGTGAAAAAAGCCGTCAAAAAAAGTAAGCCCTTCGCCTTTAGCCGCATTGTGGTTCCGCGTCCCAACGAGCGACGGTTCTACGGGCATGGCATTCCGGGTGTGGATGCGAGCAAACTGCGAGGGAAGCTGATCGTGGTTGAAGGGTGCGATGGATCAGGGCGTTCGACCCAGATCCAGATGCTGGTGGAATGGTTGGAGAGCGGTGGGCATGCCACCACGCAGGTTGGGCTCAAACGTTCGGCCTTGGTCAGCGAGGAGCTGAATCTGGCGCAAAATGGCAATACGCTGAGCCACACCACCCTGAGCCTGTTTTACGCCACGGACTTTGCCGATCAGCTTGAGAACGTCATCTTTCCCGGGCTGAAGGCCGGCCGAATGGTGCTAGCGGACCGGTATATCTACACGCTGATGGCGCGCGACTTGGTGCGGGGAAACGATTTGGATTGGCTGCAGAACATCTACGGCATGGCGTTGATTCCGGATGCGGTTTTCTATCTCGATGTCTCGGCAGAGGAACGCGTGCAGCGAAATTTCGCCAAAGACTTCGCTCTCGACTACTGGGAAAGCGGCATGGATCTAGGTCTGTCTCGAGAGATGTTCGACAGCTTTCTGAAGTATCAGGCGATGGTTGAAAAGGAATTCAAGCGGCTGCACAAGACATACGGATTCAGCATCGTTGATGGCAACAGGTCCGCACAGGCCATCTTCCAAGAACTACGCAGCAAGACCCAGGCGGTTCTCGCGGGACGATAAACCTCCAACGGATGCTCGCTTTAACAATGGGGAGCTCCCTTTTTACGAATGGCTGAGGCTGGAATCGAACAGGATCTTTTGATCGGCGTGGATCTTGGGGGGACCAAGATTCTGGCGGGCGTTTTTGACGCGAAGTTGAATTTGCTCGGGAGCTATAAGATGAGTACCAAGCCTCAGCGGGGGCCTGAGGGCGTGGTAGAAAGGATCGCCCGCTGCATCGAGGACGCTGTAGATGAGTGCGATCTCGACATGGCCCGAGTGAAAGCGATCGGCGTGGGCGCTCCTGGCTCGGTGGATTCTGAAAAAGGGGTAGTGCTTTTCGCCCCGAACTTGGAATGGAAGGATTTCCCGCTGGTGGAGAGGCTGCAGCGCTTGGTCGAAGTGCCTGTCCTACTCGAGAACGACTGCAGTATCTCCATGATAGGGGTCTATGAGGTGGAGCTCAAATCCAAGCCGCGCAGCGTGGTGGGCATTTTTGTGGGCACGGGGATAGGTGGGGGACTCATCATCAACGGGGAGCTCTATCGAGGGGCGACTCGCTGCGCGGGGGAGCTGGGGCACATGGTGGTAGATATCAACGGCCCGAAATGTGGCTGTGGAAACCGTGGCTGTCTCGAAGCGCTTGCCAGCCGTACCGCACTCTTTAGGCGGATTCGCCAGGCAGTGAAAGAAGGGCAGACAACCCTTCTTTCGGAGATGTTGGGACGCGACCTGGAGGACATGCGGAGCGGCGATCTTCGCAAAGCCATCAAGCGGGGAGACAAGTTTGTGGAACGCGTCGTTGAGGAGGCTTCCGAGTTTATCGGAATCGCGGTGGGCAATATTGCCAACATTCTGGGACCTGAGGTGATCATTTTGGGTGGGGGCGTGATGGAAGCTCTCGCTGAGGAGATATTGCCCACAGTACAGAAAATTGCGAGAGACCACGCCATGCCTGGAGCGTTGAAGGGGGTCACCATCGTCGCCTCCAGCCTTGCCGACAACGCTGGCATTACCGGCGGGGCGGTGCTGGCACGTCGCGTTCCGTAGCTTTTTGCCAGGAAACCGGTCGCCTCCCATTTTGGCCGGGCTTCCGTTTGACTCGCTTCCCGCCGCGGCTCAGCGCGCGGTGCTAGGCTTATCCCGGACCTCGCTGAGGGAAACTCCTTGGAGTGAGAAAAGAGCCCAGCCTGCCGCGATGAACAGCAGTTCTCGGAGTCGGCGAAAAACTGCGTAGGTCAGACAGAACGGATCCGTAAGCCCCGCCGCCCGCCCCAGAAATAGGATACCAGACTCCTGAATCCCCAGGGCTCCGGGGACGAACATGCCCATAATTTTAGCCACTCCGACGAAGGCCTCTATCGACAGCGCCTGGATCCAGGTGATGGGCGATCCCATCAGAGCGGCAAACAACCAGATCTCCAGGGTGTCGATCAGCCATCCGCCTAGATAGCCTGCGATGCTGCCGAGAAAGCCGAGGCGTTCGGTGCGGTAAAACGTTCGGATCGACTCGTCGATCTGCTGGAGTGTTTTTCGTCGCTCTGCTGTGAGCTTGCTGGCCAAGCCTGTCCAGGAGCTGAGCTTTATGAGGATCCCGAACACCCCCGCGATTTGAACAAAGAACATCCCGATGGCGACGCAAAGCCCACCCAGCGTTACGGTCAATAGACCGCTACGAACAGGCGACCCATCCGGGAGGAGGCTGCGGAAGGCCAGCGCTGCCCCAGCGATGAAGAGGATCTGCGCCAAGGTCTGAACGCATTTCGACACCACCGCTGCGGCTGTCGCTTCCCGCACGCCAACCCCCAGCTTGCGAAGGAGAAATATCTTGAGGGCCTCGCCTCCCACATACGCTGACGGTACCAGATTATTGAGCGACTCTCCGCACCAACGAATGCGAAATAGATTGAGAAATGACACTCCGGCAGGACCCCTGCTCCCAAAGGAAAAGCGCCATCCCAGGGTGTCCGACACGTACACTGCCAAGTAAGGGGTCAGTGCGAGCGGCAGGAGCCATCCGATCTTTTGGAAACCCTCTGCGACGGTGCGAGGATCCACTTGGCGAAGGAGCCAGCCACAGAGGCCCAAGCCACCTGCCAGCAGCAGGAGCCGTCCGATTACGCGCCACATAGGGAGCGATCCCGCCTGGAGCGTTGCTGCAGCCAGAGCGCTGTAAGCCAGAAAACGTGGGAGCCGATGGCTGACAGCCATAGGAACCAGCCCAATCGGCCTACGCAGGCTAAGAGGAGGACGAGCACGGAAAAATCGCGAGAGGTGGCACCATCGATAAACCGTTGGAGATTTGGGTCGCGGGACAGGGCAGGGCTGAGGATTCCCCTCAGCACCACCCCGAAGGACAGAACCGCACCGAGGATGGTCGCGCCCCCCAGCCAAAGGGTGGCTGGATCACCTGTATTGCGCCACTGCCCCCAGGCGATCCCCGCAAAAACACCGACGTGAACGACTTGATCCCCCGCAAGATCCAGCCACTTCCCGAGGGAGGTTTCCTTGTAAAGAATCCGTGCGATGTCCCCATCGACGCAATCCACAATGGCGGAAAGCTGGAAAAGGAGCGCACCTAGGACGAAGGCCATGGGTGAGCCTAGGCTGAACTGCCACGCTCCCCAAAGTCCCAGCGCGATCGAGGCCAGCGAGATTTGGTTTGGGGTGATGGGAGTGTGCGCGAGCGGCCTCGAGAGCAGGAATCGGCCGATAGGTCGGTTGAAGTAGCGATCCACCAGTCCATCGCTAGGGCTTCTCATCAAGGCCCAGAGCTGTCGTGTGGCCGCGTGAGCCTCCGCAGGTGTGGAGACTCGGAAGGTCGGCTCCAGGGCTTGAATGGGCTGTCGGCCGACCCCTTTCTCCAGGAGTCGGTCTGCGGGTTGGTCCGAAAGCTCAGCGCACTCCTCCGCGCTCAGGATCAATGCCGGCAGCATGACCCCAGCTGAATCCGTCAGACGCACGGAAGCGTCCTTCAATCGTCTCAGATCGGCTGGGTGTATCAAGCAGTTGCCAACTAGGGCGAGAGCCTCTCCGGGAAACCTGGGGAGGTCAGGGGAGTGGGTGAAGTTGATTCCCCAGGCGGTGGAGCGCGGCAACCGGCCGGGAGGGGTTGAGCTGAGGATATGGATCGGCTGATAACCCGCGCGATGGCATGCGATCACGACGCGGTCGAGCAAGGGTAGGTGGGCCACCTTGGAAGTGAGGGTCGATTCGGGGACCCAGATGACAGCAGGGAGGTTCAAAGCGAGAGGAGCATCGGGCAGGCGGCTTCGCGCCTTGCGGGGAACCCCCCTGCTGGCAGACCTCTGCGGGCCAGGGGTGGACTGTCCACCGACAGGACAGAGTGGCCGAAGGTCGAATCGGCTTGGGCGGGGGCAAGTATGTGGGGCAGGCCAGCCATAGAGCAGGCGGTGGTTCTACGAGGGGGTGCCGTGTGATTCAAGTGGAAACTTCCAAGGTTCATAGATTCAAGGCTCTATGGCTGCGGGCGAAAGACGTCAGCGTGATCGCCTCTTGAAACCACTCAGCGAGGCGGTGAGTGACTTCACGTTCATCCTGTTGCAGATCTGTCGGTTAGCGTCTCCATAATCGAGACAGATTTCCAGGGTTTTACTCGCCTTCGGCTGGGTCATTGCTGTTCGATTTTGGGACCTATTTCTCTTATTCACAGTTGCCAAATCCGGAAAAGCATGCTTTTTTCTAAGGTGCATTCCCGAAAGAGCGCGCGTAGAGTATCGTCGAAAGCGCCGACGGACTGACTTCGTCGTTATCTACCGCATTTTCCGGGAGAGCATTTAACACGTGTTATAGTACCAAATTAGAAGAAGTTGAAACTTATGCGACGTTTCCTCCTGGCATCACTCGTTTTAGCGTTCGCGCTTACCAGATGGGCGGGGTCTGTGATGGCCGCCGATCCGGACACCACACCCCCTACCATCCTATCTGCGATCTCATACAGCACAAACAACATCGGTTATTCCGTGGTCTGGCTTGGTTTTTCGGAACGAATGGCCAGCAATTCGGTTTTTGAGCCAACCAATTACCAACTGCGCAGCCTTAGCGGCAATTTGACGGTCAAAGTTGCCGACGTGCTTTTTCAACCGGTGGGGACTAAGACAACACAGAACATCCTTTTGACCACCGAGTCCCAGATCGATTTTACCAAGGACTGGGTCTTGACGGCCCTTAAAATCGCCGACACCAACGGGAATATCACGATTTCCAATCGTGTGAATTTGACCCTGGTGGAACAATTGATTAACCCTGAGCAAGACTGGAACTTCTTGGACAAGGGGCGTTTTGCGGATCAGGGGTTGAATCAATACGATGGGCATCGTTTTTTTGACCGATCTTGGATCGCCCCGGACTATGATGATATCGACTGGGATGTCCGTCCGGGTGCCTTCTTCCGGGGGGTTGACGGTGGCACTCCTCCTCTTTACGGCAACACGACACTGTGCTGTCAGGATGGAGATGTCCAGGTGGCGTCCAAAACAGCATACTTCCGAACGACATTCAAGGTCCAGGGCAGCATTTTGAACAGCGCTTTCCAGATCAAGCTGATGCTTGCAGATGGCGCAGTGATGTATGTGAACGGGCAAGAGGTGTGGCGCACCAACATCAGCGCGACGATTGCCGAGCCGATCTACACGACGCCAGCGAGGGGTGTTGGGAGCCTCAATTGGTCGGCGAACTATCTGACATTGCCGAAGTTCAATGACTTCGTGAAACCGGGTGTGAACTCGCTCGCGGTCGAGGTTCATAACGACTCCAGCGAGGTCAGTCGTCTTGGGTGGGGCCTGGAGCTGGTTCAGCGCTATACCAACCACAACGCAGGCCGGTTGTACATCGCTCGGTCTCCTTCCGATGCAACGAACGTGCTCGAGGGTACGGTCGCGACCTTCGATGTTCTGCCTGACGGTCTGTTCCCCTTCAAGTATCAATGGAGTTTCATCTCGAAGGCGAACGTGACCAATGTCATCGCTGGAGCTACCAACCGGGTTCTGAAGTTGGATGCCCTGCTTTCCCAGGATGGGGGCCGGGTTTTCGCTCGTGTGAGCGGCGGAACACCCAACTCGACGAACAACAGTGCGACAGCACTGTTGACCGTTCGGGCGGATACGAATGCTCCTACCATTCTTTCTGCGAACTATGACGAGGACGCGGGTGGGATCGTTGTCACCTTCTCGGAGGACATGAAGCTTTCATCGATGACGAACCAGCTTAACTACACGATCACCAACCATCTGAACCAGATTGTTCCTGTGATCTCGGCTTCTGCTCAGGACGAATCCAGTATTGTTCTCAAGACAGCCACGCCTGCCAGTTTGGCTGCCCGATGGTACATCAGGACACAAAACCTGACCGACAACGCTGCGGCAGCTAACCCGCTCTCGACTGCATTGATCGCTGTGGTGGGTGGCGTCTTCACTCCGATCGCCTTTGAGACTGACTGGCGCTTCTATGAGAATGGCACCAATCCCCCCGTCACAACCAATTGGATGAAGCGCGACTATAGCGAGGTTGGGACTTGGAAGACTGGAAAGGCATTGTTCGGCTTCTCCGACCTCCCTCCTCGGGATATCGCTACGCCGCTTGCGACGACCGACCTGGGTGGTAATAATCTGAGGACCTACTACTTCCGGAAGACCTTCGACTTCGGTGGTCCTTCGAACAATCTGAGTTTCTTCATCAACCATATCACCGATGATGGCATCGTGGTCTGGTTGAACGGGTCGATTGTCTTCCGTCTCAATATGTCGGCCAATCCGGTGATTCCTTTCTACACGAATACCGCGAACGTCAATGTCGCGGACGCTGTCGAACTGAACACCCCTCGCCAGAGTGGTTTCCTCACCAACTTGCTGCAGGGTGCCAACCAGATCGCGGTCGAGTTGCATCAGCACGCGAGCGGTTTCTCGGACGCGTTGTTTGATCTGCAGCTTACGGTGACGAATCTTGCGACGGTCGTGACAGTCGCGCCTCCCGCTCTGCCGCCGACGGTGCTGGTCACCGCACCGGTGAACAACACTGCGGTGGTGCAGGGCGCTGCGGTCGCTCTCGCCGCCACAGCCACTCCGGCCGTTGGTGCCACAATCACCAAGGTGGAATTCTTCGACGGGGCTGTCAGCCTCGGCAGCGACACCACGGATCCTTACACCGGGAACTTCGATACCACGCTCGCGACCACGGTGGGTGACCATACGATCCGGGCCGTCGCAACCGACAGCAAGAGTCTGACTGCCACGAACTCGATCGTCGTGAAGGTAAACCTAGCACTGCCTCCAGTGCTGGTCATCGACTCTCCGGCTAATAATAGCTCGGTGGAACAGGGGAGCATCGTGGCGATTAACGCCACAGCGACTCCGGCTGCGGGTGCCACAATCACCAAGGTGGAGTTCTTCGACGGGGCCGTCAGCCTCGGCAGCGACCTCACCGCTCCTTACAGTGGCAACTTCGCTACGACGGTTGCCACGACGCTGGGTGATCATACCATCCGAGTGGTGGCGACTGACAGCAAGACCCTCTCGACCACGAATTCGATCGTGGTGAAGGTGCTTGCGGTGCCGCCTCCCCAGCCTCCGGTTGTTGTGATCACGGCTCCCGCCGCGGCTGCGGCAGTCGTTCAGGGTTCATCCATAGCGTTTACTGCCACGGCAACTCCTGCTGTGGGTGCTACGATCACCAAGGTTGAGTTCTTTGACGGCCTTGTAAGCCTCGGTGTGGACACGGCAGCTCCCTATGCTGCGCAGTTCGCCACCGCCTCTGGCACAGGGCTCGGAGCTCACTCCCTCCGCGCGGTTGCGACCGACAGCAAGGGCCTCAGCGCTGAGAAGACCGTGGCTGTCACGGTGACAGCTCCGCCCGCTCCGAAGCTCACCGTGGCTTTGTCCGCGGATAAGACGAGCGTGCTGATCAGCTGGCCTGCAGCGCCTGGCTTCCTCTTGGAGAGTTCCAGCGCGGCCTTCCCGACCTCTTGGTCGGTGGTGGCTGGTGCCACCAGCCCTGTGTCTGCGACAATCGCTACCGGTGGTGCTGCGAAGTACTATCGCCTGCGGCTGCAGTAATCGGCTGAGGACTCGCATCGTCTTCTAACAACACGTGCACAGCGCCGGACCGAACGGTCCGGCGCTCTTTTTTTGCCCAGCACGACAGCCTTTGTGTCCGAGGCGAGCGGGAGCCTCTGGCTTGCGACGCGACTACCGAGGGTTGCTGGCTTGGCAAGGGGCGCCAGCTGAAGGCAGACTCGAGGACGTGTTGTTCCGCGACACATTATTGCACCGCAACGTGCTGGCCGGGCTTCTCCGGTCAGCGGCGGATCAGGGGCTTTACCTCGGGACATCCTCTTGGAAATACAAGGGATGGCTTGGGTCTGTTTACGAGCAGTCTCGCTATATCTACCGCGGTCGTTTCTCCGAAACCCGGTTTAACCGCCACTGCCTAAAAGAGTACGGCGAACAGTTTCAAACCGTCGGCGTGGACGCCGCATACTACCAGTTCCCGAGCCACGAACTTCTTAGCGACTGGTTCGATGCCACTCCGGGGACCTTCCTCTTCTCAATGAAGGTTACGGATGAAATCACCCTCAAACGTTTCCCACGCTTGCCCCGCTTTGGCGCGCGAGCGGGAACCGTCAACCCGGACTTTCTGAACAGTAAAAAGTTTATCGATCTGTTCCTCGGCCCATGTAGCCCCTGGCAGGCCAGGGTCGGGGTGCTGATGTTCGAATTCTCGCGTTTTCATGCGAGCGATTTCTCTCGTGGTAGGGACTTTGTGGATGCACTCGATACATTTCTTTCCGAGCTTCCCTCAGGTTGGCGCTACGGGGTGGAGATCCGAAACGGTAGTTTTTTGCAGCCGTATTACTTTGAAGTCCTTCGGCGGCACGCGGTGGCACACGTCTTCACCAGTTGGGATGGGATGCCGTCCATCGAGGAGCAGATATCCGTTCCGGGTGCCATGGAAACGGCTGACTTTTTGGCGGCCCGCCTCCTCCTCAGGCCAGGACGCTCTTATGCGGAAGCCGTCCAGCGGTTCAGCCCGTATCAGGAGATCAAGGAGCCTCTCCTGAACGTTCGACAGGCCACGGTCGAGCTTTTGGGAAAAGCGCGTTCCAAAGCAAAGAGTCCGAAGGCATTTATCTATGTGAACAATCGACTTGAGGGGAACGCCCCTCAAACGATCCAAGGGATCCTGGAATCTCTCGGACCGCCCGAGTCAGCACACCCATCCTCCGGTGCAGTCTCAGAACTCCTGACCTAGAGTGGAATCAGGCTGAGCCCACTTGGCGATAGACGAGGCGTAGCGAGGGGGAGGGAACGTGGTTTGCGTTGTAGCGGAGCAAGCTCCCTTCGGCACTGTAGGCGACGAGGTGAGGAGTCGTTCCCCCTCACTCGCGTTGGTGCCTGCCCCACCTGCCCGAGGCCTCCTGACGTCGTCCCCTACACCCGAAGGTCTGAGTCCCTGTAGGCGACGAGGTGAGGAGGCGTTCCCCTCACTCGCGTTGGAGCCTGCCCCACCAACCCGAGGCCTCCTGACGTCGTCCCCTACACCCGAAGGTCCGAGTCCCTGTGGCGACGAGGTAACCAATAGGGGGACCCCAACGTCGAACCTCCGGCGTTCGAAGAAGACCCTAGTCCCCGCCCCGTGCAGAAACCTTCGTTGAGGTCGCTCCCGCTAGGCTCAGGGAAAGCCAGAAAACGCCCTGAGCTTCGGCCCCTCTGCATTCCACTCCTGCCTAGGTGCTCCCGCACGCGGTCAGGATGTCTGAGTCTGCTCAGCTCTTCTTGCTGTCGGTCTTCGGCTTGCTCTCTTTGGCAGGCGCCGGCGTGGTGGGCTTGCTGTCAACTTTTGGCGTGGAAGCGGCTGGCGTGGAAGCGGCTGGTGTGGAGGTGCTTGAATTGTCCTTCTTGGCACCATCCTTGTAGTTCTGGCTGCGATAGTCGGTGATGTAGAAACCGCTGCCCTTGAAAATGAGTCCAGCGCCCGCTCCCATCTGCCTCTTCACCTTCCCTTTGCCCCAGGTCTTCTTCGGACACTGTTCCTTGGGGCACACAGTGAGGGTCTTCGCGGACATGGTTTGAAACAGCTCGAAGGCATGTTCGCATTTCTCACAGATGTATTCGTAGGTCGGCATATAGCGTGTGTATCTAAAGAGGCGGAACTGTTTGAGTCAAGGGCCTCTACGAGTATCTGATGATTGCATTTCACCGGACCTTCGTTAGGCTGGGTGCGGTTCCACACCCAAGGAATCGACCAACCCTCCTACAATCCCAGGACTCAATGGCCGATAACCAAAGGGTATGGGAAAGATACTGGACATGAACAGCGACGAAGAAAGCATCGGGACCCACCAGAAGGCCGTAAAGATCAACCTGGATCCCACCAAATACGGCACCTTCGCTGAAATCGGCGCCGGACAGGAGGTGGCGCGCTGGTTTTTTCGAGTAGGCGGTGCAGCCGGTACGATCGCCAAGTCGATGTCGGCCTATGACATGACCATCAGCGACGCCATCTATGGTCGCTCGGACCGCTACGTCAGTCGCGAGCGCCTCCACAAGATGCTCGAACACGAGTATCTGCTCATGATCGAGCGACTCGACGCGAAGCGTGGAGCGGACACCAAGTTTTTCGTATTTGCTGACACCGTCGCGGCCAAGAGCTTCAAGGGAACAGGCGACTGCCATGGTTGGATGGGCATCCGATTTCAGCACGCTCCGCGCGCGTCTGCATCGGAGATCCTGATTCACGTGCGCATGGTGGACCGCGAGAATCTCCAGCAGCAGGAGGCGCTTGGTATCATCGGTGTTAACTTGGTCTATGGGGCGTTCTATCTGCATCAGGATCCCAATGCCTTTGTAGCCTCCCTGATGGATGATCTCACCCGGGAGCGGGTCGAAGTAGACGTAATCAAGCTCAGCGGTCCTGCTTTTGAGAAGGTCGACAATCGACTGATGAGTCTGCAGTTGGTGCAGCAGGGGCTTACGAGCGCTGCTATGTTCACTGCAAGTGGGGAAGTGGTTCAGGCTGCCGAGGTGCTTTACAAGAAGCCGATCCTCGTGGAGCGAGGCAGTTTTCGTCCAGTAACCCACGTCACGGTGGACATGCTCAACTGTGCGCAGGCTCAGTTCGTTCAAGAGCCCGGAGTTCAGGGGGAAGAGGTGGTGGTGCTGATGGAGATGACGCTGAAGAACCTGGAGGACGCCGGCGAGATCAACCACCGCGACTTCCTGGATCGCGTTGACATCCTGGGAGCGCTGGGCAAGACCGTGCTGATTTCCAATTATTTGGAGTTCTACAAGCTTGCCTCCTACCTCCATCGATACACGAAGAAAATGGTAGGTTTGGCTATGGGCGTGCCTACGTTGCGCGAGATCTTCGATGAAAAATACTATACCGATCTCGAGGGCGGAATTCTGGAATCGTTTGGGCGCCTGTTCAAAAACGATCTTAAACTGTATGCGTATCCTTTGAAGGATGCGGCGACTGGCTCGATCATTACCGCAGGAAACCTTCGGGTGGCTCCGCATCTGCGTCATCTCTACGCCTATCTCATGGAGAATCACAACATCCAGGGGATGCGTGAGGTGAACGAGAACTATCTCTCGATCTTTTCGAGGACTGTTCTTAAGCAGTTGAAGTCTGGGGACCCTGCTTGGGAGGCTGCGGTGCCTGCGGCCGTCGTCAAGATTATCAAGGAACGTCGCCTGCTGGGAATTCAGGGGAGTGCATTGACTGCCAATTCGTCGGCCGCCATTATAGCGGCCTGATGACTCGAACATCCCGCCTCCGCATGGGGACGTCGTCGGTGCCTTCGGGCCGACGCTACTGGCTGGCGACGCGTTCTGCCTGCGTCGCGTTACTGATCGCCTTTCTAGCGGCCGGCTGCGGCAAGTCGGCCTCCCCTCCTCCCGCCACGACCGGCCCGGATACTGGGGCTGCTAAGTCCACTGGCATGGCGACCGGTGAGGACCCGTTCCTTCAATTCTCCAACACCGGTCGTAACTACTACGAGCGCGGAGATGCTGAGCGAGCGATTCCTGCCTTCACGCAGGCCCTCCAGCTCCAACCAGCCAATCTGGACGCGATCCTGAACCTCGCCAACGCGCTCTTGCAGGCCAATCTTCCAGAGGAAGCCCTCAAGCAGGCCGAGGCGGCGCTTGCTCTCGATGCCAATGAGCCCGCCGGACATTACATCGCAGGCTGCGCTCATCTCCGTCAGGGTCGTTATGAGCCAGCGATAAAGGCTCTCCAGAATGCCAAAAATATCGATCGCACGATCAACGAGGTAAGCTTCCAGCTTGGCCGCGCCTATCAGGGCCTTAATCAGCACGAACCTGCCGTGACGGAATTCGAGGAGGTTGTAAAGTTCGACACCTCACATCGGGCTGCCTCCTACGCACTCAGCCAATCCCTCCTCCGACTTGGCCGTCAGCCGGAGGCCCAAAAGGCCTTGGAGGAACATCAGCGGATTAATGCGGGTAAGCCGCCTCAGATCACCAATCCTTCCACCTTCGAGCGGTCCAAATATACGGCAGCGCGCGTTCCGTTTCGTCAAACGCCTCCAGCGGAGAAAGGTGTTGAAGTCCGTTATGTTGAGGCAACGGCCGCGTTCCTTGGAGCGGGTGCGACCGGCTATCGAGGCCCGGTAGCCATCCTGGATTTCGGTGCTGCCAGGAATAGCTTGCTTCTCCGGGAAAGCGAATTGTCCTGGCGCGTGCTTGGCAATACAAACGGTAAGTTCTCACCCATCGGCAATTCGCTCCCTGCCAAAGCGGGTGCCGTCTATCACCGAGCCCTAGTGGGGGATCTAAACAACGACCGTGCCGAGGACGTGATTGTTCTGGGTCAGGGCGGATCGCATGTATTTAAAGTCACCACCAACGGTGTGATCACCGACGCGACAGGCTTCGCCAATTTGCGCAGCCTTTCTGCAACCAACGGGGCTCTGGTCGATTATCTCTTCACGGGCAATGCGGGGCTTTTGACCATCGGATATGGGAGCAACAACGTGCGCTTTCTGCGGAACCTCGGAAGTATGTACTTTAGCACCAATGCCACCAATATCGGCATCCCTGCCGATCTAGCGCGAGCTCGCCAGGTCGTCGTGGATGATTGGAATGGCGATGATCTTCTCGATTTGTTTATCCAGCGCGACGGCCTTCCTCCCTTGCTTCTTAACAAACACAGCGGAGGTCCTCTCAGTGCCACCCATTCACCCATCGACTGGCCTGTGGCCTCCGCTATAGCGACAGGCGATGTGGACAATGACGGACGCACGGACTTGCTCACCTTGGGGGCCGACGGTGTCACCCTCATCTCGGGTAGCACAGGTGAACGTCTTCAATTGCCTATCTCTGGTGCTGCAAGCCTGACCAGCCTTGTTCTTACGGATTACGACAACGACGGATGGCTGGATCTTTTGGCGACCGGAGACCGCTTGAGGGTTTGGCGCAATCGTTGGAAATCCGGCTTTGTCGAGGTCACCGACATCCTGGGGCTGACTTCCTCGGGACCCGTGACAAGCGTTCAACCCGCCGATTTGGACTCGGATGGCGATGTCGACTGGGTGGTGACGCGTCCGGATCAGACTGTGGCTATTTTTCGGAACGACGGGGCCCAAGTGAATCAATTATTAAAGATCAAGCTGCTGGGCAACAAGTCCAATGGAAGTGGTCTTGGGGTGAAGGTAGAGGTGGCCACTTCCGGCCTCCGATTGTCGCGCCGAGTCCAGTCCCTCCCCACCGAGATAGGCGTTGGACCGCATTCTCAGATCGATTCGATCAATGTTCGTTGGTTCACGTTAAACGTAAACACGGTGGACGTGAAGGTGGACCCAAAGAATCCACTCCGCATTGACGAACTCACGATCAGCGATACCTCCTGTCCCTATCTCTATGTTTGGGATGGATCCCAGTTTCGCTTTGTTAGCGACTTTCTGGGAGCTGCGCCCATCGGTTTGCCGATTATGGAAGGAGTCTATGTCCAGGCGGACGCTGATGAGATTGTATGGTTGGGAAGCGAGGAATCGGTTAAGCCACGCGACGGACGTTACCTCGTCAGTATGACAGAGGAGTTGAGAGAAGTGCTCTATCTGGATCAGACGCGATTGCTGGTGGTCGATCATCCTGAAGGCACAGAGGTCCATCCCACTGACAAACTTTTGCCGAGGGGGCCGTTCCCCCCAGGCGAACTGATGACCCTCGAGAACAGGCATTTACTGGTAAAGGCGACCCGGCTGGATGGAGCGGACGTGACAGAAGCGCTGCAATCCAATGATGGGACGAAGGTTTCTCCTCCCCGCATCCTCGAGCATCAATTGAGAGGCCGCGCCGAGCCTCACGGAGTTGTCCTGGATTTTGGTTCCCTCGATTCCTCTCGGCCACTGGTTTTGGCTCTCACAGGCTGGTTGCGATTCGGAGGGGCCATGGCCAACCTCGCAGCCTCGATGCATCCCGGGCTGGGATATCCATTTCCGATCCTCGAGGCTGAAATAGCTGAGGGTGTTTGGCAAAAGCTAGATCTGGAACCTGGCGCGCCAGCGGGCAAGACCAAGACAATCTTGGTGGACCTCGCAGGCAGGTTGCCAGCGGGCAGTCGGCGGTTGCGCCTCCGCACCGCGTTCGAGATTCATTGGGATCGCATCGCGCTCTGGGAGAAGCGCCTCAAGGGCGATACCCGGATCACTGAGATGGATCCGAGCTACACGGATCTACATTGGCGGGGTTTCGGGGAAATTGCGGCTCTCCCCTGGCATGAGCCACAGACGCCCATCTATTCCAAGGTGCACGCCAATCCTCCCTGGCGGATCACTCCCGGAGGCTGGGCCACTCGGTATGGGGAGGTAGGTGAGTTGATCCGCTCCCGCGACAACGCGCTGGCTCTGATTAATAGCGGCGATGAGCTCTTCGTTGGTTTCGAGGCAATCCGTCTTGCCCCAACGCCCCCGGGCATGCGCCGGGACTTCTTCCTTCACTCGGTGGGCTGGGACAAGGACGGCGACTTCCACGTGGCTCGTCGCAAGTCCTTCGAACCGCTCCCCTGGCATGGAATGGACGACCAGCTTCATGGGCAACAGCCACGTCCGATCTTCCCCAACGATGGATGGATTCAAAAGTACAACACTCGATGGTGCTCTCCTGAGGTGTTGACTCGCTTGAAGCCCTGAGGAAGGCCTCCATGCACCGCCTCGCCCGATTGGACCATCAGTATGTTTGGCATCCGTTTACACAGATGCGGGATTGGCTTCGTCGCGAGCCCATCGTGATCGTGGAGGGCCAGGGCGCGGTATTGGGGGATGTCCATGGGCGTCGCTTTCTCGATGCCAATTCCTCCATCTGGACCAATTTGCACGGCCATGCGCATCCGCGCATCAATGCGGCCATACGTCGCCAGTTGGGCCGCGTTGCGCATTCCTCAGCCTTGGGTTTCGCTAACGAGCCGGCCAGCTTGCTGGCCTCAAGGCTCGTGGCCGCTGCCAGGCCGATTCGGGCTGCCGAGGCGGGTGCTGACCTCCGAAAGGTTTTCTTCTCCGACGATGGTTCGACCGCAATGGAGGTGGCGCTCAAGCTCGCCTACGAAACGGCTCGCCGTAAGCAGGGGGCGATCGCTCCGCGCTTTCTGTCGCTCAAGGGCGCGTATCACGGAGACACGGTAGGCGCTGTGAGCCTGGGGCATATCGATCTGTTTCATCGTGCCTATAAAGGGCTTCTCTTTCGCACCGGCAAGGTGATGGCACCCTACTGCTATCGATGCCCTTTCAATCGTGCCAAACCTGAGCGCACCGATGCACGGCTTGCGCGCAAGTGCGACTGGGAATGCGTTGGGCAGGTCGAGAAAACCTTGGATCAGGGGCAACGCAGAGGTAAGCCCTTCTCCAGCTTCGTGGTCGAGCCTCTGATGCAGGGGGCGGCCGGAATGATTCCCCAGCCGCAGGGCTGGCTGAAGAAAGTCGCGGCACTTTGCCGCGAGAGGGGGATATCGATCATTGCGGACGAGGTCATGACCGGTTTTGGTCGGATGGGGGTTTCGGATCCGGCGGCCAATGCCGGGGCAAGAGCCCCCCTGTTCGCCTGCCAACAGGAGTCCGTCGTGCCGGACTATCTCGTGCTGGCCAAAGGACTGACGGGAGGCTATATGCCCATGGCGGCTACCCTGACCACGCAGGGGGTCTTCGACGCTTTCCTTGGCGAATACGAGGAGTTCAAAACTTTCTTCCACGGGCACAGCTTCACGGGCAATCAGCTCGGGGCAGCTGCTGCTCTGGCGAGCTTGGATTTACTTCAGTCCGCAGTGGAGATTCGCCGACGGCTGCGTCTTCAGAGACTCCTTGAGCGTGAGTTGCAGCGTCTTTGGTCCCTGGCCCATGTGGGGGATGTGCGTCAGGTAGGCTTGGTTGCGGGTATCGAACTGGTTCGAGACTGGAAGACACGCCAGCCTTTCGCTCTGCAGGAACGGGCAGGAATTCGCGTTTGCGACGCGATGGCTAAACGAGGCGTTCTGACCCGCCCGATTGGCAGTGTGGTGGTTCTCTTGCCTCCCTACTGTACCACCGAGGCGCAGTTGGTCGCCATGGTGGATGCTCTCATCTACGGTATCAAGGCACTCTAGCACCCCTGGCCTGACGAGCCCCCCGAGTGGGGGGGCTCTTGTTTTTTTGAGGGCAGTTTTCAACCCAGCTAAGGCTATCCTTGAAGTGTGGATGTGTGGTCGGCAGTCTCCAGGTATGACGCTCTGCGCCGACGCTTCGATCCATGTGATCGCCGCCGTGGT
The DNA here is from genome assembly GCA_945861575.1 of Akkermansia muciniphila. Classification (GTDB taxonomy): domain Bacteria; phylum Verrucomicrobiota; class Verrucomicrobiia; order Limisphaerales; family UBA11320; genus UBA11320. The sequence goes on along the minus strand of CAMAVD010000019.1, from coordinate 14,982 downwards.
GGATCCGCACCCCGGGATGATTCTGCCCTTCGTCCTCATGCTCTTGGCCATTGCCCTGATGCCCTTCATTAATGCCCACTGGTGGGAACAGCACTTCCCCAAGGTTGCTTTAGCCCTGGGTGCCATCACAACCTGCTACTATGTCTTCGGACTCAATAACGGGATCCGGATGCTTCATGTAGCGCATGAATATGTAAGTTTCATCGCGTTGGTGGGGTCGCTTTTTGTGGTGACAGGAGGCATCCATATTAATGTGAAAGGCGAGGCAAAGCCCTGGGTCAACTGTCTCTTCCTTCTGGTCGGTGCGATCCTCGCCAATTTCATCGGCACCACCGGCGCCTCGATGCTGTTGATTCGGCCCTGGATCCGCATGAACAAGTATAGGATCACCTCGTTTCACATCGTATTCTTCATCTTCATCGTCAGTAATGTCGGAGGATCACTGACCCCGATCGGCGACCCGCCGCTGTTCTTGGGATATTTGAAGGGCGTTCCCTTCTGGTGGGTGCTGGAAAAATGCTGGCAGGCGTGGCTGATCGTCGTGGGAGCGCTGCTGTTGATTTTCTATGTTTTCGACCGGATTAATTTTCTTCGCGCACCCAAGCGGATTCGTGATGAAGAAACGGGGAAAGAGATCTGGACGGTGAGTGGCTGGCGCAACCTGGCATTCCTAGGGCTGATCCTTGTGGGCGTTTTCGTCAAATCACCTCCCGGCCTGAGCGAGGCGCTGATGATTGCCGCTGCGGTTGGGTCCTACTTTGCCACGCCTAAAGCCGTGCATGAGTCGAATAACTTCAACTTTCATCCGATCCGGGAGGTGGCCTGGCTCTTTGTGGGAATCTTTGCGACCATGGTGCCTGCTCTCGACTATCTGGAAGGCCACTCGGCTCAGTTTGGTTTAAACTCGGAGATGAAATTCTTTTGGTTCACCGGGATCCTTTCCGGTGTTTTGGACAATGCGCCCACCTATCTCACCTTTCTGGCAGCCGCGATGGGCATGCACGGTCTCAGTTTGAACGATCCGGCCCAGGTCAGACAGCTGGTTGCAGCCCACGATCATGAGCTGATTGCCATCTCGCTCGGAGCGGTCTTCTTCGGAGCCATGACCTATATCGGCAACGGTCCCAATTTCATGGTGAAGGCCATCTCGGAGCAGTCCAAAGTGAAGACACCCAGCTTCTTTGCCTATTTGTTCAAGTATGCGTTCCCGATCCTAGTGCCGTTGATGGGTCTGGTGTCCCTTCTCTTCTTTTCACGCTGGCGGGTTTTTTGAAGCATGAAAGCGAACCTGGATTGAAGGACTTATACGAGGTCTCTTGCCAAACACCGAAGCCACTCCTCCGCGCTCGCCGCCTAACCTGGATCTTTCAGGAGCTCCCTGCATCCCAGACCGGCCCCACACCCGAAGAGTTCTCCATCTAGGCCTCGTTAATTTGTCGCTACAGGGAGAGGGTTGAGACCGAGAGACCTTCTAGCGGACCAACGGGAATTCCTCGCACGAAGAGTCGTTCTTCATCCCAAGGCTCTTCGAACGTTACTGATGTCCGGTTCGGGAGGGTTTCTGGGGGAGTCTCATTAAAACGCAGATACTTGATGACCACGAGCTCCAATCGCACCCGTTATGGGGGCTTGCTTTGCTGTATGGGCAGGGACAATGCGACAACTGCCCCCCATTCTTCCTGGGCCTGAAACTCATTGAGTCCTTAGCCGAATCCAAGCTAGAATCAAACCGCTTCGTGCGGGGTTCAGCAACCTGCCGAATGGTCGAAGATTACTCTGACGGTGTTTTGGATGAATGACTTACGAGAGCAACAGTGACGGCACGGATGCGGTCGCCCGGCGGATTGCCCGTCTGCCACCGGAGAAGCGTGCCCTGTTCGAAAAGATGCTCCGCGACCGCCAAGCGCAGGAGGAGCGGGGGCGGCGTATCCCGCGTCGGCCCGAGGGACAGCATGCGCCGTTATCCTTTTCCCAACAGCGGGTGTGGTTCTTCGAGCAATTGGAGCCAGGCACGACGGTTTACAATGGGCCGATGAGCTATCGGATCCGTGCGTTTCTGGACGTCGACGCGATGTGTCGAGCCTTCGCCGCCCTGCTGAGTCGCCACGAGGCCCTGCGGACGGCGATCGTGTCGGAAGGCGGTGAACCGACCCAACGGGTGGAACCGGCAGGGGGTTCCCGCTTGGCCTTTGAGGATCTGAGCGGGCTGCCGCCGGAGGCCGCGCTCGCTAAAGCCATTGAAATGGCTACCGCCCAGCGGAACGAAGCGTTTCGTTTCGACAGTGGCTCCCTGATCCGGGCCCGGCTGTTGCGGCTGGGAGCGGACGACCACGTGCTGCTGATGACCCTCCATCACATCATCTTCGATGGGTGGTCGATTGGCGTGCTGGTTCGCGATTTGCGAGAGCTGTATCGCGCTGAGGTGACCAGGACGCCGTCTACGTTGCCGGTGCTGCCGATCAGCTACGGTGATTTCTGCGTGTGGCAACGGGGTCCTGCAGCCCAGGCGGAGTTCCAATCTCAGGCTGACTTTTGGAAGCGTCAACTTTCGGGCATAGCGCCGTTGGATCTCCCTCTCGATGTGGTCCGGCCCGCGCTCCAGACCTTCCGCGGGGACAGCCGACGTCTCGTCCTGTCGGAAACACTCACCCAGGCGGTTCGGTCCCTGGCCCAGCGGGAGGGTGTCACTCTGTTCATGCTCCTCCTGGGAGCCTGGGGTGCCCAATTGGCCCGCTTGGCGGGCCAGCGCGATGTGGTGATCGGCACCCCGGTGGCGGGACGTCGACACGAGGAAACCGAGAACTTGGTCGGGTTCTTCGTCAATACCCTGTCCATGCGCCTGAATGCTTCGGGCAACCCCTCCTTTGTCGAACTTCTTGGGCGCGCCCGCCAAACGGCCTCGGCGGCCTTCGCGAATCAGGATCTGCCGTTTGAACAAGTGGTGGCGGGCCACGGCGGTCAGCGTGACGCAAGCCGCACTCCGATTTTCCAGGTGATGTTGAACTTCTTCAACTTCTCCGTTGAGGGAGCGGGCTCTTCTCAGGCGTCCGAACTTCCCATGGAAGGTTTTCCTGCCCGCGACGGGCAGATCTCCACCGAGATTGATTCCAAATTTGATCTTACGCTCTACGGACTGGAACAGGGTTCCTCGCTTCAGCTGGCGCTTGCCTACAACCGGGATCTTTTCACAGGCGTCCGGATCGAGGGAATGCTGTCCCAGTTGGTGAGCTTTCTGGAGCAGGCGACCGCTAGGCCGACAGTCGGGATCGATTCGTTAAGCCTCCTGACTCCAGGGTCAGTGGCACGCTTGCCCTTGGCAGAGGTCCGACCGGTTGTCTTGGACGAGGGTCTTGCCCACGGACTTTTTGAGCGCGCTGCGGAGCGCTATCCTGATCGCATCGCGATCGAGGATTCCCTCCGCGGTTGGACCTACCGTGAAGTGGATGAGGTCAGTAGGCGCATCGCGCGATGGCTGCGTGGTGCCGGAGTGGCTGCGGGCGATTGTGTTGCGCTCCATTTTGACCGTTCGGCTGCGTTGGCGATCGCAGTTCTAGGGGTGTTACGATCTGGCGCCGCCTTCGTCATCCTCGACCCATCGTATCCGGACGCGCGGCTCGCCAGCTATTGGCGTGCAGTTGCGCCGCGCGCTCTGATTCGAGGATCCAGCATCCGTCAGCCGGACGGTCTGCTCGCGCAGTTGGCCGCCGATGTGCCTCAGCAGCTATCGATCGCTTTGGATGGCACGCTCTCCGTCGAGGTTCCAGCCCAGCCTGAGCCCGTTTCCTTCTCGATCACTCCAGACACCACCGCCTACTTCGCCTTCACGTCGGGGTCTTCAGGCCGACCCAAAGCCGTGGTGGGAACGCATCGCCCGCTTGGACATTTCCTTCGCTGGCATATCGAGACGCATGCCTTTCGCCTTGAGGACCGATTTAGCATGCTTTCCGGTCTTGCACACGACCCGATCCTACGGGACATCCTGACCCCGCTGTCCATTGGTGCGACTCTTGTGGTGCCACCCGAGGACGCCGCTGGACCCGCCTCGTGGGGTCCTTGGCTGCGAGATCAATCCATTAGCGTCTGCCATCTCACACCCCCGCTGGGTCGGCTTCTCCTTCAGGGGGTGTCCGGGCTGGAGAGTGATGGATCCACTGGTGCGAAACTGGCGTCACTGCGCTATGCATTCTATGGCGGAGACGCGTTGCTTCGAGAGGATGTGCGGCGCCTCCGCTCCCTCGCTCCCGACGTGAACTGTGTGGTCTTTTACGGCGCGACTGAAACACCGCAGGCGATGGCGTTTCATCGAGTCGGCGACGAGGAGCTCCTCCAGGGTAAGCCGGAGCGGCTGCCTATCGGGCGTGGCATCGATGGGGTGGATCTGCTGGTGATGAACGCCTCTGGGCATTTGGCCGGTGTGGGTGAACCGGGCGAGATTCAAGTGCGCACACCCTATCTCTCGATGGGATATCTCGGGGACCCCGAGGGCACCCTTGAGCGATTCACGTCTTTCGGAACGGTTGGCCTGCCGCGCTTCGGACTCTACCGGACGGGCGATTTGGGGAGGTATCGTCCAGAGGGGACGGTAGATTTTCTAGGGCGCTCGGACCAGCAGGTGAAGGTGCGGGGCTTTCGAGTGGAGTTGGGTGAGGTGACGGCGGTGCTGAGCGGCTGTGCGGGAGTGCAGCAGGCGGTGGTTGTTCCGCGAGCAGACGCCTCGGATAGCGAGCGTTTGGTGGGCTACTTCGTGCCTGCAGTAAAGCCGCCGCCTGGGCAGGACCTGCTGCGGCGAACGATGGCGGAGAGCCTACCGGACTACATGGTGCCCTCTGTCTTTGTGGTTCTGGAAGGACTGCCTCTGACACCCAATGGGAAGCTGGACGTCAGCGCCTTACCCCAACCTGGAGAGCCTGGACCCAGTCCGTCTACAACGTCCGTGGAGCCATCGGGTAGTCTGGAGATCCGCGTGGCCGAGGTCTGGAAGGAAGTCCTCGGGGTGAGTCGGGTGGGTGTCGACGATAACTTCTTTGATCTTGGGGGGCATTCCCTCTTGGTTGTGCGCTTGCATCAGCGCCTCTCATCTGTGCTGGAGACCAAGCCTACGCTGCTGGACCTCTTTAAGCATCCGACCGTTCGACGCCTGGTCCGCCATTTGGAAAACGGAGCTCAGCCATCCGCCCCGCCCACGCGCAGCCTGGCGGAGCGCGCCAGTCAGAGAACCCGCGCCTTGGACCGTCAGCGCGAACATGCCCGTCGTAACCGTTCGTCATGAGTCACCAAGATATCGATTCACAAACCGTCGCACTCATTGGCATGGCTGGGCGTTTCCCCGGCGCGGCTGATCTTGAACGCTTCTGGAATAACCTCGCACAGGGTGTGGAGAGTATTTCTTTTTTCAAGCCGACGGAGCTCGATCCGCTCGTGAGGGAAGCAGCGGCCAAGACCCCTGGGTTTGTCGGGGCCTTCGGGCTTCTGGAAGACATCGAGCTCTTCGATGCCTCTTTCTTTGGTTACTCAGCTCGTGACGCCGAGATCACGGATCCGCAGCAGAGGCTCTTTCTCGAGTGCGCGTGGGAAGCGCTGGAGTCTGCGGGGCAGGACCCAGACCGAGTCGGCAGCACCGCAGGCGTCTTTGGGGGGGTCGCTTCACCGGGCTATCTGTTTAACCTCCTTGCCAATGGTCGCGAGCTCTCCCTCACCGGCGATCTGAGCACCTTGCTGATTCACGGCACAGACAAGGACCATTTGAGCACGCGGGTGAGCTACAAGCTCAACCTGCGCGGACCGAGTGTGACGGTGCAGACAGCCTGTTCCACCTCCCTGGTGGCGGTGCATATGGCCTGCCAGAATCTGTTGAGCTACCAGTGCGACCTGGCCCTAGCTGGGGGTGCCTCACTCAGCCTTCCGCAGAGGGGGGGATATGTTTACCGCGAAGGTGGGATCCTTTCCCCTGACGGCCATTGCCGGCCCTTTGATTCCCGTGCCCAAGGGACGGTTTTTGGGAGCAGTGTGGGTGTGGTGGTTCTGAAGCGTCTCGAGGATGCCCTTGCGGATGGAGACCGTATCCTCGCGCTCATTCGCGGTTCCTCCATCAATAATGATGGTGCCTTGAAAATCGGCTACACCGCGCCCAGCCATCAGGGGCAGGTGGAAGTGATTCGGGCGGCCCTGACCTTCGCTGGGGTGGGCTCAGAGACCATCGACTATGTGGAGGCGCATGGGACGGGAACGAGTCTTGGAGATCCGATCGAGGTGGCAGCGCTGACCGAGGCTTTCGATCCGCGACCGGCGGGGACCAGCAAGTGCTCTCTCGGCTCCCTGAAATCCAACGTGGGACATCTGAATACTGCCGCGGGAGTCGCAGGCCTGATCAAGACGGTTCTAGCGCTGGAGCACGGGCAGATCCCACCGAGCCTGAATTACGAGAAACCGAACCCGAAGATTGATTTTGAGACGAGCCCGTTTCGAGTGAACACGGAGCTGAGGGAATGGAAGAGGGAGGGACATGCCAGGCGAGCGGGAGTGAGCTCGTTTGGGATCGGAGGGACGAATGCGCATGTGGTGGTGGAGGAGGCGCCAGAGAGAGAGACGAGCCCAGAGGGGAGCGGATTGGAGTTGCTGGTGATGTCGGCGCGGAATGAAACGGCGTTGAGAGAGGGACAAGAGAGGCTGAAGAAGCGAGTGGAAGGCGCTGGAGAGGAAGCGCTGTGGGACATGGCGTGGACGCTGCAGACGGGGAGGAAGGGATTTGAGTTGAGGAGAGCGCGAGTGGTGGGGAGTCGAGCGGAAGCGGCGCAGGCGCTGGGAGAGGGGAAGGGTTGGCAGGAAGGAAGCAGCGAGGGGATGAAGCCGCGTGTGATCTTCCTGTTCAGCGGGCAGGGGAGCCAGAGGGTGGGGATGGGACGAGAGCTGTATGAGAAGGAAGAGGTGTTCCGGAAATGGGTGGATACCGGGAGCGAGACGCTGAAAGCGATCCGAGGAGAGGATTTAAGAGGGGTGATGTATCCGTCAGAGGAGACGGAGGAAGCGAGGGTGAAGCTGAATCGGACAGAGTGGGCACAGGTGGCGCTGTATGTGGTGGAGTATGCGCTGTGCCAGTTGTGGAAGAGTTGGGGAGTGGAGCCAGAGGGGATGGTGGGACATAGCATCGGAGAGTATGTGGCCGCGACGGAGGCGGGAGTGGTGAGCTTTGAGGAAGGGGTGAGGGTGGTGTCGGAGCGTGGGAGACTGATGGGAGGGTTGGAGGGTGGAAAGATGATGGCGGTGATGGCCGGAAGGCAGGAGGTGGAGGAGTGGGTGAAGGGGCAGGGGGTGGAAGTGGCAGCGTATAATGGACCGAAGCAGAGCGTGGTGTCGGGGCGTGGAGAAGCGATCGAGAGATTTGCGCAGGTGTTGAAGGGACGAGGAGTGGGATGCAAGGAGTTGACGACGTCGCACGCGTTTCATTCGGGGATGATGGAGCCGATGATGGGGGAGTTTCTTGAGGTGATGAAGCGGGTGAAGCTGAAGGAGCCGCAGAAGAGGTATGTGAGCAATGTGAGCGGGAAGTGGGTGAAGGCAGAGGAGGCGACGGATGCGGGGTATTGGGTGAAGCACTTGAGGAGTGCGGTGGATTTTGTGGGGGCGGTGGAGGAGTTGGAGAAGGAGGAGGGGAGTGTGTATGTGGAGGTGGGGCCGGGGAGGACGCTGGCGCAGTTGGTAAAGCAGGCCAAGGTCGAGGCGCGGAGTGTGACGAGTTTGTGGAAGGAGGAGAGGAGAGAGGTGCTGGGAGGGTTGGGGCAGTTGTGGTGTTGGGGAGTGGAGGTGGATTGGAAGGGTGTGCACGGGGGCAGGAGGCGCTTGAAGGTGGAGCTGCCGACCTATGCATTCCAGAGACAGAGATATTGGCTGGAGCGCAAGGGGATGTCGACCGCGACTTCGGAGCCGAGGTTTTTGCGACACCCAGATTTGTCCCAGTGGTCCTATGTGCCGTCCTGGAAGCGAAGCGCTCCACGGACGCCAGATCCGACAACACCCGATCCGGTGTCGATTTTGGTTTTCGGGAATCCGGGGGATGCCCTGTCTGAAGCCTTGCAGGCTCGGCTTCAGCCGCAGGAACATCTGGTCTGGGTCCGGGATGCGGCGGGTTTTGCGGATCGAGGTGAACGTGGGTATGAGATCAATCCGGCCTCGCCTGAGGACTACTCCGCCTTGGTCTCGCGCCTTCTGGGCAGGCGCGGAGGTGACTGGAGAGTGCTGAATCTGAGTGGCCTTCAGCCGGGAGGGAACATGAGAGGCCAAGTCGAGCGCGCCCGCGAAGCCGGGTTCTGTCGCTGGATGCATCTCATCAAGGCCTGGGCATCAAGCGATGCGCGGCTGCGCTTGCGTGGGCTGGATGTGACGATGGGTTCTCTGGAGGTGGTAGGACAGGACATTGAATTTCCTGCGTGGTCTTTGGCTGGAGCTGCGTGCCAGGTTCTTTCTCAGGAGAATCCCCAGATCACGCTGCGCTCACTGGATCTTGAGCCTAAGCAACGAGGGCGTTCGGGCCGTGGTTCGCGGCGCGACGGCGGTGTCTCCGGTTGTTACCCCAGCCCAATGATGAACGCTATCTCCAGAACGTTACGTGCAACGGTGCGAGGCTCTTGCTCCTGCGGTTCGTCCAGCAGAACCTTAAAGAGATCCCTCGCTGCCGTTTTCTTAAGCGGCCTGCTCTCGGCGCTTGCCTGGCTCTCGTGCCTAGGCGTAGGGCTTAACGTGGCGGCGTCTTCGGTGAAGAGTCAGGCAGGTCAGGACATTCGCATTGGCTTTTGGAAGCTACGAAATCTCCGTGATTTCGGCCATGAGCGAAGCGATTTTCGAGCCATTGCAGGCGTTCTCCATTCGATGGATTGTGTCGCGGTGACCGAGGTTTATGATGATCGTGCGTTGTCGAAGCTGGCCAACGAACTTACGATTCTTGGCGGGCGCTGGAACAAGGTGAAAAACAAGCGAAGGGTTGGTTTTACCCATGCCACCAGTGAACGCTATGCCATCCTCTATCGTTCGGATCGGTTGGAGGTTGTCGACGATGCTTACACGCTGTCCAGAGCTGACTCCACGGTGTCCAGCCGCTTGGGGCGACAGCGCATCGAGCACCGTCCTTTCCTCTGCAAGTTCGCCACCTTGGACCAGAGGTTTGACTTCACGCTCATGGTAATGAACGCGACGCGGCGGAGCCTGCCCAACAAGGATAAGTCGGGTTCACTCCCTACCAAGCCGCACGCCTATACGGACGCGGAGATCGAGGGGTTAAGGGACGTGCTAGGTGGCGTTTTAGGCAAGGATCCCAAGGATCGTGACTTCATTCTCCTGGGAAATTTCCAACGGGACGTGGGCACGCCATCTCTCGCCGAGATTCTTTCCCTTCCGGGTATGGTTGACCTTGCCCGGCCCGACCAGCCCACCACTCTGGAGGGAGATCACACGTTTGCGCATATCTTCTTCCAAAGTCAGAATCTAACAGAGTTTCATGGTAAGTCGGGAGTGGATCGTTTTGAGCAAACTTGGTTTGACGGAAACGTGGCAGAGGCACTTCGAACCTGCTCCGATCAACGCCCAATCTGGATGACACTCACTATTCCTGCGCGTGATGACGATTGACGGATCTTGCGAGGGCATTTTTTGAACGACCTCCAGGCATGGACCCAGCGGGCTGAACAGGTGGTTGCGGAGACCCTGTCGTCGCTTCCTCCTCCTCTCCGTGAGCGGGCGCGAGCCCTCGCCCTTTCCTACGAGTGGGTGCCGGGTCCCGCATGGATCGAGGAGGGGGTCGAGGCCGACAGCTTGGGCCTCTTTACCGGTTCCACTTGGGAAGAGCAAAGGGCAGGTGCCGAGAATCTCCCTCCCTTGGTAACGCTCTTCATCGAGAACCTCGTCGAATTCTCAGAGGGTCGATTCGACGTCTTTGATGAGGAGGTGCGTATAACCTTCCTGCATGAATTGGGGCACTATCTCGGCTTGGATGAGGAGGAACTTGCTGACCGAGGGTTGGAGTAAGACCCGGCGCTCAAGCAGGGCTCTTGTGCAGGCGCTGTTTGCTGCTAGATATTCCGCTGCGTGATTAGGTTCCTTGCGACCCCCTGAGCTACTTCATCCTCAAAATCCGGCTGCCGGATTTTGAATGCTAGCAGGCTGTGCATCCAAAAAACCCGAGAACCTAACACTAGCCCTGGCGGGCACCTTGCAGAACGATATTCTAAGTCCGACGGCCTGCTAGCGCGGCAATGGGAGAGCTTCGGGGAGGCTTCCTTTGCTGGTGCGAACAAACTCTCCCACGGCGATCTTCTTCCGCTGAAACCAACCTTGCGGCACTTCCAGCACGTAGCAGATCTGCTCGGTGGCGGATTCGACCGGTGTTTCATCCAGGGGACGAAGATCGTGGATCTCCAGGATCCGTCCGGCGGAATCGATGTAAGCGCAGGAGAGGGGAACCTTCGTGTTTCGCATGTAGAACGACGCTTTCCGTGGGCATCCCGGGAGCACGAAGATCATGCCTTCGGTGTCCTCCATCTTCTCTCGATACATCATCCCTGTGAGAATCTCCACGGGCTCGGAACAGACCTCGGTCTCTAGCTTGAGACTTCCGAGTTCCAGTAAGACGGTTCGGAGTTTGGCCTGCGCGTGGTCCAGGGGTTGAAGAAAGCGCGAGACGGTGGCTGGCTTGTGCGTTGGCGGCTGGCCTGTGGATGGGGCTGGGGCTGTCGGAGCCTCGTTGCAGCCCGCCAGGGACAGAGTCAGTGCGCAGGCAATGCGGGGTGCAATCGCGTCGAAGTTAGCCATATCGTGGTCAGACTGGCTCGCTCGGTCTGCTTTGGCAAGTTTGTGTGGGGGGCCGCAGCAGTTCTCATTATGAAAATCGGCGTGACTCTTTCTGGGAGTGGTTACCCTCTGATCCGTTCCGCTCCCCTGCGACCCCGCCAGGGTCGTGCCGTTGGCTGGGCGGCAACCCCGGGTGTCCCTTCGGTCAACCCGGGGCTACCGGCTTCGACCCCTCCGGGGTCGGCGGCCCAAGCGATCGTTCACACGAGTGGCCCCGCTCTCCGCTCCCGATCCCGAAGGGATCACAGCCCATAGCCGGTCGGTTGAGGACCTCCGGGACGACACCACCGGTTCTCTGTTTTAGTGGAAGGATCCTGGAGGGATCCCAGTCCTCGGCAAGCGATGAGCCGTATTGGGGACAGGAGTTCCCTGCCACAATGAGAACGGCTGGGGGAGTCAGTTTGTGTGGGGAGTCGAGCGTGGTTGAAACCGGAGGTCAGGGGTTCTGAGTTTAACCTAGAAGCGCTATTCGTAACGGAGCGATTCGATAGGATCGAGGTTCGCCGCTTTGGTGGCAGGATAGACACCGAAGATGATCCCGACGGCAGAGCAGATCAACAGGCCAAGGAAGACCCAATCCACCGGAATCACCACCGGTAGATTCAGAACTTGAGCTGCGATGTTCCCCGCGATCAAACCAGCGGCAACCCCGATCAGTCCGCCTAGTTCGCAAAGGACCACCGCCTCCGTGAGGAACTGAGTCAGGATGTTTCGCTTCCGGGCTCCGATGGCTCTGCGAATGCCTATCTCCCTGGTGCGCTCCGTCACGGACACCAGCATGATGTTCATGATCCCTATGCCCGCCGCAATCAGCGCGATGGAGCTTACTGCCGCCACTCCGATTCGAGCGGTGAGGGTGAAGGATTGAAACTGACTGATCAGTGAGTCATTCGAGAAAAGATCAAAATCATCCTCGGCACCCGGAGGTACCTTACGCGCGGTGCGGAGAATGCCACGGACCTGCTCGACGGTGTCCTCATACCGCTGAAGATCCTGGGCTTGAACCAGGAGTTCGATGCTGCGCCAGATCCGTCCGTAACGGTTAAGACCAGTGGTAAGGGGGATCACCGCGAAGTTATCCTGACTCGATCCTCCCAACGCTCCTTTCTTTTCCAAGACACCGACGACCCGATAGGGAATTCCATCCATTTTGATGCGTTCGCCCAGGGCTGAGCCAAAGGGGAATAGATTCTCTTCCAAGCCTGAGCCGAGGACACAGACTTCTGTCGCGGACTCCACGTCCGCATCCAGAATGGGGCGACCCTCCTTCATATTCCAGTTTCTGGCGGGAAACACGCCCGCGGTAGCTCCGATCAGCCTCACATTGGGAGGGGTGGTGTCGAAGCGCGAGGAGGCCTCCCCGGAGGCGAGATTGTCCTGCGCGGCCACCGCGATAGCCAGCGTCGCACGCTCCTGGAGCAGGCGGAGATCGGACATCGAGATGGGTTTGCGCCGCCCATATTTCTCCCAAGAGCCCGGCCCCCCGAAGCTCAGTGCCGGCCAGCGCTGGATTTGGAATGTGTTGGCACCTAGAGCCGCGAGCTCTCCTTCGATGGAGCGCTGCATTGCTCGCATGGTGGTCATCACCAGGATGATCGAGAAGACCCCCACCATGACCCCGAGAAGCGTGAGAGCCGACCGCAGCTTATGCGACCGTACCGATTCGATCGCCATGCGGGCGCTTTCGAGTAACTCGCTCAAGCGGATGGGGGAGGCCTTACTCATTGCGGAGGGCATCGACTGGGTTCATGCGGGCGGCTCGCCACGCTGGGAGAAAGCCAGAGATCACTCCGACCGCTATCGAGACGCCGATCGCCAGCGAGGCGATTCCGGGTGACATGGACACAGGCAAGGTGGACGCGAGCGCGAAGGACACACCCCAAGCAATACCCAGGCCCACCAAGCCGGCCGCGAGACAGATGGTGGCGGCTTCCGTGAGGAATTGGATGAGGATCACCCGGCGCTTCGCACCGATCGCCTTGCGGACGCCGATCTCACGGGTACGTTCTGCAACCGAGACGAACATGATATTCATGATGCCAATTCCGCCTACCAGCAGCGAGAGCCCGCTGATGAAAAAGCCCACGCTCCCTATGATGGTGGAAACGCGCCCAAAGGAATCCAGGATTGACTGCTGCTGGTTGATCGCAAAATCGTCTTCTGCGGAGGGCGGCACGCGCCTCAGGATGCGCATCACCGCACGGACCTCCTCCTCGAGCGCTGGAAGATGGGCCGCGCTTCGAGCCTTGATCTGCAGGCTGAATTCCGAGTCCCTCGTCAAGGCCTCCACGAAGAACTTCGCCGGGACTAACACCTGATTATCGAGACTGAATTGGCCCATGAAGCTTCCCCGTTTACTCAAAACGCCGACGACATCGACCGATTCGCTGGCCACCCGCATGCGTTTTCCGATGGGGGATTCATTGAGGAAAAGATTGCTGGCTACGAGGGAACCGATGACGCAGACAGGGCGCCCCCCGTCACACTCCTGGGCTAGCAGGAAGCGTCCCTCAGCCAGTTCCACTCCGGTGGTGAGCTCGTAATCGGCGGTGGTTCCGATGACCGAGGCTCGGCTACCGCTGCGATCCCGGTATGTGACCGTGAACCGTCCCTCGGTCATCAGGGTGGACGCGGCGGCGTTGGTGATCCGGCGCTCCAGCTGGCGGGCTTGGAACCAGTCGAACTCCCGTCGGGTCCGCCGATAGCGCAGCCACTCCTGATAGGATCGGATCTCCCAGGGTATCCGTTGCACATAAAGCGTTTCCGCCCCTAGCTTGGCCAGGTTGCTTCGAAAGGCGACGTTGAGGCCTTCTAGAGTCATTCCCATCAGGGTGACGGTCACGATGCCCACAATGATTCCCAGCGCGGTCAGAGCCGATCGCAGCCTGTTTGCGCGGATGGCCTCCCATGCAATGAAACAGCTTTCTTTAATTTCGAGGAGCCAGCCCATGATCGTTTAAGGAACCATAGGCTGTCCTGTATCGGTGTGCGCGCCGGGCGTTGGGGGAGGAGAGATGTTGGTCTGATCGCTTGCGATGAGTCCGTCCCGAATCCGGATGATGCGTCGGGTATGCCGTGCGATCTCCTCTTCATGCGTCACCAGAATCACGGTGTTCCCATTGACGGAAAGCTCGGCGAAGAGTGACATGATCTCATCTCCGGTACGCGAGTCCAAGTTGCCCGTGGGTTCATCCGCCAGGATGATGGAAGGGCGAGTGACCAGGGCTCGGGCGATGGCCACGCGCTGCCGCTGTCCGCCCGAAAGCTCGTTGGGCTTGTGCTGCATTCGCTCGGCCAGCCCCACCTGGGCCAACACCTCAATGGCGCGCTGTCGGCGAGCAACGGCGGGCATCCCGGAGTAGACCAGCGGCAGCTCGACGTTCTGAAGAGCGGTTGAGCGCGGGAGCAGGTTGAAGGTTTGAAAAACGAAACCGATCTCGCGGTTTCGGATCTCGGCCAACTGGTCGTCGTCCATCTCGCTGACGCGGCTGCCGTTCAGCTCGTATCGGCCGCTGCTGGGGGAATCGAGGCATCCCAGGAGATTCATCAGGGTGGACTTGCCAGAGCCCGAAGGGCCCATGATCGCGAGGTATTCGCCGGATTCGATCGCTAGGGAGACGTCGCGGAGCGCATGGATGGTCTCGCCACCCATCAGGTAGCGGCGCGATAAATTCTCCACGGAGATAAGGGGCATGGCCTGGTGAGCCGTTAGGGCTTGGGCGCGGCGGATGCAGCAGTCGGTTCCTTGCTCAAACGCACCTTGGAACCGTCGGACAGATCGCGGCTGATGGCGCGGTAGCTGCCGCTGACCACTTCCTGGTTCTCGGATAGTCCTTCCAGAATCTCCACGGATGCGTCATCGCTGATACCCCGCTTCACAGGTGCGGACTTCACCACGCCGTCTTCGTGCAAAAACACCACCTCTACCGGGCGGTTGCGTTCGCGAGGCTTGTTATCCGCGTTGCCGGCCGATGACACCTTGGCTGGCTGGGAGCCGTTGTAAGCCGCGGTGACCATGGCTGCCGCAGCGTTCGTTTGAAGTCGGGTAGTCACGCACTGGATCGGAATAGTGAGTGCATTCGTTCGATAGCGGGTTTCGATCTCTGCGGTCACCGACATGCCGGGTCGGAAGTATTCTTTCTCATC
>CAMAVD010000018.1 GCA_945861575.1 Akkermansia muciniphila | reverse complement strand
AACCATCCTGCGAAGATACGGGCTGCAGTCTGGCAGACGAACAGACCGTCGGATGACATCGGTAGGATACGGAGAGCTCATGCGGCGAGGGAGTGGTTCAGCAGCCTAGAATAGCTCGCGGATGGGTTGGGTGCCAAAGTCTACCAAGGGGAATGGCCGGCCAGCCGGGCCTGGAAGGTGAGTGTCGAGATCAAGTCCCAACGAGTGGTAGATTGTGGCTACGACCTCTTTCGGTTGGACAGGTCGTTCCACGGGGTAGGCTCCGATCTCGTCGCTGCGGCCCACCACACGACCGCCCTTCACGCCGCCCCCGGCGAAGTTCACGGTCCAGCACTGGGGCCAGTGGTCGCGACCACCGGTCGGGTTGATTCGGGGCGTCCGACCGAACTCTGCCAGCGAGGTGACCAGGGTGTTGTCGAGCATGCCTCGCAGGAAGAGATCCTCGAGCAGTGCGCTATAGCCCTGGTCGTACATCGGTGCCACGATGTCCTTCATTCCCGCGATGGAGGTGAAGGGTTTCGAGCCGTGGATGTCCCAGGTGATTTCGTCGAAGACCGTGATGAAGGTGTTGATGGTGACGAAGCGAACACCCCGTTCCACCAAGCGGCGCGCCAGGAGGCAGCACTGTCCGAAGCGCGTCATGCCGTAGCGCTCCCGCACTTTTAGGGGCTCCTGGCTGAGATCGAATGCCTCGCGCGCTTTGGGGCTGCTCATCAGGCGGTAAGCGTCGGCGAAGTTCGCGTCCATCCGCTTTGCAGACTCGCTGGTCTCGAAGTTCCTCAGGCTGTCCTCGACGGTCTCCCGCAGCTCCTTGCGCCTCTGAAGTCGGGCTTCGCCGATTTCACTTGGGGGCAGGAGGTCGGGGACTTTGAAGTTCTTGAGAGAAGGGTCGGCGTCGAGCACGAAGGGGTCGTGAGCCTTGCCGAGGAAGCCTGCATCCTGTCCATGGGGCATATTGCCGCCGGTGGGCCCCATTGGCTCGGGGAGGATGACGTGGGCGGGGAGTTCGCTGCGTCGACCCTTTAGATAGCTGAGGGCGCAGCCGGCATGCGGCGTGTTGATGCCGCCTGTGAACAGACGGCCCGTCTGCATCATTTGATGCCCGGTGTCGTGCACGGCGGCTGCGGTGTGATAGCAGGAGCGGACCAGTGAGAACTTATCCGCCAGGGCGGCGTGTTTGGGTAGGATCTCGCTGATCTCAAAGGCGCTGCTCTTGGTGCGGATCGGCTTGAAAGGGCCGCGGATTTCGCGCGGCGCATCCGGCTTCATGTCGAAGGTGTCGAGTTGGCTCGGCGCTCCCAGGTTGAAGATGAGAATACAGGCCTTTTCGCCTGCCCGATCCTCGACATTGCCGGCCGCCTTTGCCGCAGCGTACTGCGCCATGCTGAAGCCAAGCGCTCCAAGCGTGCCGATCTGTAGAAAATCGCGTCGGGTGACCCCATCGCAGGTCGTAATTGACCCTCTGCCAGTTAGTTTGATCATAGAGCAGGACGTTCCACCGGGCTATTGATTCCGCCTTGCCCAGAGAGGGGCAGGAATAGGGACTAGTCACGGGGACGACCTGTCAAGTAACGCAGAAAAACTGGAAGACGTCCACGGTGAAGACGTGGTCATTGATTCCAAGGTGCGCGTCTTCTATTTTTGTAGCGCACCTCCGAAAGGTGCAAAATCCGCCCTCACGCCCACCTCCATTCTCCTTTTTAGGATTAAATTCCTCTCCCAATCCTCTTCCCACCTTTGCGTCCTGGCGTCTTTATTCGATGCACTGTCCACGTACGTCAGGGCAAGGCAGGGGAAAAAACGACCGTCTGGTACCGGTCCATATCGAGGCCTTCTCACGTCGGCTCCGACAGAGAGGTGATCTGACCGTCGAACTGAGCGACTGTTGATCCGCTCCGCTCCCGTGCGACTCCTCAATGGTCGTGAAGTTTTCTAGCCGGACTTTTGCAACGGGGGCTCGTTGCCATCGATCAGGGGCATCAGGCTCCGGCGCCCAAGAACTTGGCAAGCTCCCCTACCTCGGCCAGGGGCAAGACTTCTACCTCCTTATGCACTCGATATCGCCGAGTGCCGGGATAGACACTCCAGGCCCGTTCCAATCCTAGGTCGCCCAGTGCGATGTGCAGAGACTTGGTCATCTGCGGTGAATCGCCTACCTTGAACTCCACTCCCCAAGCTTTGCCTCGCCGGAAAAGCAGCAGATCCAGTTCGGCTCCATTCTGAGTCGCCCAATAGTGGGTGTCATCTTGTCCGGTGATGGCGAGCACCTGCTCCTGGGCAAACCCTTCCCACGATGCGCCAAGCTTAGGATGTGTGAGCAATTCTCTCCGCGTGTCGATCCCGAGTAGGCGATGCAGGAGTCCAGAATCTCTGACATATACTTTGGGTGCCTTGAGTTCGCGTTTGCCGAGATTGGTATGCCACGGCTGAAGGCGACGCACGACATAGGTGCCGCAGAGTATGTCAAGATAGTGCCTCGCTGTAGGTTCCGACGAGCCTAATGCGCGGGCAAGTTCAGCGGCATTCCAAACTTGTCCGTGGTAGTGGGCGACCATGGCCCAGAAACGACGAAGCGTTTCCGAGGGAGTCCTGATACCAAGCTGTGGCATGTCGCGTTCCAAAAGGGTTCGGATAAAGTCTGCTCGCAGCGCTCGCGGCGAGGAAGGATCGAGGGAACCCGCCTCTAAGCCACAGCGTCTCCAGTGCTTTTGGTCCGACCTCCCCCAAGTTGAAACCGCTCACACTCTCTTTTACATGGACCTGCTCACGGATCAGGCGCATTGCAGATGAGTTCAGCCTGATTCCACTCTAGGGCAGGATGTCTGAGGCTAGTGGGGGCAGCGCGCCAGTCCCGTGAGCCGCCGGGAGTGCTGCCATGAGAGCGATGAGGAGCAGTGTTAGGAAGCCGCACCGGCTGCGTGTGCCGGGACCGCGCGTCCCGAGACGTTCAAAGCTATGTAGAAATACAGGCATTGTCTCAGATGTTTCATCGGCCTCACAGCGCCTAGGTTGAGATCTTGGATGCCCCCAGGCAGCAGAGAGACGGGCTACGGCGAAGAGTGTAGGCAAGCGCGACTGGGCCACAAGGCCGGATCGTGGGGGGGCTTCGATCCCGCACGGAGTCGGAGACTCCTTGAACCGGCAGGTCGGAGACCCGCCCCACTGGCGACGAACTCAGAACTGCTGTCCACGCCAGCCTTGTATTTGGTCTGAGGGCGGGTTATAAATGGCTCTGCCTTTATCACCCATTCTTACGCCATGACGTTGTTGTGCTCTTCTTACCGATTTGGGGGACTTTTCCCGCTGGTCGCGTTTCTTGCCTCTCTGGCCGCTTCGTCGGCCCAGGGGGTGGTTCTCAATGAGTTGGTGTCTGGCAATAGCCGGGGATTGGTCGATGAATCCGGCGGCACTCCAGACTGGGTGGAGCTGTTCAATCCAGGGAACGACGATGTACGCTTGGCCGGCTATGGTCTTTCAGATGATCCGGCGCTCCCTTTTAAGTGGGTGATCAGCAATGCAACCCTGCGTCCACAGGGCTTTTTGGTGGTGTATGCAGATGGAAAGGACCGTCAGTCGCTCAGCCATCCTGCGCTCACTCCAGATCAGATCCCGGGTCTGGCCGCCTGGTTCAAAGCGTCGGATGTGGTCACCAACGATACGGCCTCTGTTCGCAAGTCGGGCGCAGCACTGTATCTCCGACGCTGGAATGACGGGCGGGGCAACGGGCAGGCTTTCAACCAGACTCTAACCTCTCAACAGCCTCTTTTTACCCCGGCCTCTGCGAACGGGTTGCTTCCCGCGACGGTTCGGTTTGATGGGAATGACGATGGGATGTTGCTGGGGGCACCGCTGGGCACCAATGACTTCAGCATCGTTTTTGTCGCGAGAGGCAGGGCGACTCACGAGGTAGACTCGGCTTCGGCCTCAGGGACGGGTGGGACTTCGGGACAGCGCTATCTCTTCGGAGCGAATCATGGGGGAACCTTGGACTCCGGCATGGGGCTCTCTATGGGGACCAATGGGGTGTCCGTCTACGAGCATGGGGATGGCTACATGCCCGCCTTGGCGGTCATGACGGGGTCGTTTGGCTCTGCCTACCAGGTCCTTGGAGTGAGGTATCGCGACAAGACTCCCGATCTGTTCTGGCAGGGGATTCTTGCCAGCGTGGGGTTTCGTTCCCCACGCGCCCAGGTATTCGCACCGACCAGTCTGGGTTCCGGTGCCTATGGTGCCTGGCCGGGCGATCTTGCCGAGCTGCTGATTTTTCGTCGCGCCTTGAGCGATGCGGAGATGCTCGGGCTTCAGCGTTTTCTCCTCGAATCGTATCGCCTGCTGCCACGCTCATCGCTTCATGCTTCCTTTGCCTTGGGCAGCGGGGGCGAATCGGTGGTGCTGACACGGCCAGACGGTTCCAAGTCCGACGAGATTCGCTACCCTGGGGATCTTCCCCGCGACGTATCCTATGGGCGGAAGCTCGATGGGATAGGGCCCTGGGCCTTTTTCCAGAGCCCTACACCGGGTGCATCCAATCTCACGGTTTCTGCGACGGAGTTGCTAGGAGCGCCGAGTTTTTCCCATCCGAGCGGTGCTTACTCCAACGCGTTCCTAGTCACTCTTTCCGTGACGAACCAGGGAGCCATTATCCGTTACACCCTGGACGGCTCCGAGCCGAGCACAAAGTCTCTCGTCTACACAGCACCGCTTCTGGTTACCAATCGAGCCACTTTGCCCAATGTGCTGTCCCTGATTCCCACCGTGCCTGGAGGCATTGCTCCTCCCACCGGCCTGGTGAACAAGCTCACCGTCGTGCGAGCCCGTGCGTTCAAGGAGGGCGGACTCTCGGCCCCGTCCGCCACTCGTTCCTATCTCATTCACCCCAAGGGCGGAAGCCGTTATTCCATGCCGGTGGTGTCCCTGGTCAGCGATCGAGCCAACTTCTTCGATGACAACGTGGGCATTTATGTTCCAGGGAATGCGGCTGGCGGTAACTACGCCCAGTCGGGAGATTTGTGGGAGCGTCCGGGGCATGTGGATCTCTTTGAGACCAACGGAGTGGCGGTCATCTCGCAAGGGACTGGCATCCGGATGCATGGCAACACCTCGTTCTACTTCCCTGTCAAAGGGCTTCGCCTGCATCCGCTGAACTTCCCGGGTACGGGTCCGTTTGAGTATCGGATTTTCCCCGAGCGACCGGTGACCCGATACAATCGCCTTCTTCTGCGGCCCTCGGGCCATGACTACAATCTCACGATGTTTCGCGACATCTTCATGCAAAGTTTGGGGGCGGAGCTGGGCTTGGACACGCAGGCTTATCGACCGGCCGTGCTCTTCATCAATGGGGAGTACTGGGGCATCCACCATCTTCAGGAGGCCTTTGAGGGAGGCTACTTTGCCGCGCACCAGCCAGGCGTAGATCCTGACAATGTGGACTATTTGGAAGGGTTTGCAAGTGCGGTCGAGGGGGATGGGGTGCGCTGGTCAGAACTGATGAGCTTTCTTCAGACGCATGATCTCACCGATCCCGGCCAGTTCGCTCAGGTTCGCGACTTCATGCAGGTTGAGAACTTCGGCGACTTCAAAATTTGTGAGATCTATTACTATCGATGGGACATCGGGAACCATCGTCTCTGGCGGCCGCGCACTCCGGAAGGACGATTCCGCTGGATCCTCTTCGACTGCGACGTCGGTTGGGGCGGCTTCTGGGCGGTGCCGCCAGCCTGGTCTTTTCCCATGCTGAATTATGATTTGGAAGCGAATGGACCCTGGACGCAGTATTCGTCCAACCCGGGCGGCAATGATCACAACAGCCCCGTGGTGACGTATCTGTTGCGAACACTGCTGACGAATCAGGGCTTTCGTCGTGATTGGATCAATCGCTGGGCGGATCTGCTGAACACCACCTTCCATACCAATCATGTTCTTGCGCGCATCGACTCATTTGCCACCCAGCTTGCCCCCGAGATGAGGGAGCATGTCGACCGCTGGCACGCCCCCTCGACGCTGAGCGAATGGAGTAATCAGGTGAGAGTGGTACGGGACTTTGCCGTGCGGCGACCTGCTGCCATGAGGCAACAGCTGGCTAGTCGCTTCGGTCTCGCTGGCAGCGTCGTTGTCCGCTTGGCGGTGGATGAGCTTGCTGCTGGGGCGATTCGTTTGAACTCCATTGATGTCTCGGCATCTGTTCAGGCACCCTGGACCGGAGTGTACTTCAAAGGACATCCGGTGACGGCCACCGCGATTGCCAATCCAGGGTATCGCTTTGTTGGGTGGCGAGATCGCCCTGGCGCGGCGCAAACCTTGAATCTGACACCGGACCAAGACCTCGCGCTCACCGCGCTCTTCGTTTTAGATCCGTCCACTCTGACTCAGGTTCCAAAGGCCTGGCCCTTGGCCGACGGTCCCTATTTGTTCGAGCGATGGGCGGCGTCGGAACCTGCCGGGAGTTACCCCCCTCACATGCGTTTCCAGCAGACACCCGTCGCGGAGCCGGTGGCGGACGCTGCCTTCGACGATCCTTGGACGCTGCCCTACGATCGTCCGAGCCGGTCTCGAGTCCTCGGCTTGGGAGAGGAGGGGGTTGGGTTCTTGAATACCAGCGATAGTCAGCTGGATGGCGGGGGATATGTCGGTGCGGCGGTCCTTGGTTTGAATACCTTAGGTGTGACGCAGGCACAGATCCAGTTCACCGCAGGCACTGTGTTGACCAATAGCCGTTCCTATGCGCTTCGGCTCCAATACCGCATCGGGAACTCAGGAGCGTTTACGGATTGGACCGATTCTTTGGGGCGACCCATTTCCTATGAGAGGGCAGAACGACAAGGACACGCCCGGGTCCTAGGGCCCTACACCTTGCCTGCGGTCTTGCTCAATCGTCCGTATGTGCAGATTCGCTGGGTGTATCATCATGTTTCCGGTGTTTCCGGTCCTCGGGCGGAGCTCCGGCTTGACGATGTTTTGGTGGCGGCTGCTATACCGGTTATTGCGCCCGCTTTCAGTTTTGTGCGATTGGAGGAGAGGGGAGCGATTCGTTTGGGAATGCAGGGCCGCGCGTTTGGTCGATACCTGTTGGAGGCGTCGGCAGACCTGGAGCAGTGGACGGTTTCGCGTGAGGTGACCCTTGGAGTGAGTGGACGACTGGAGCAGGTTGATGCGACGGTGCCTGCGCCCTCGATGCGCTTCTACCGAATCCGTGCCGAATAGCAGGTCTTGGCTTATTCCACGCGGACGGCCTTGAAGAATTTTTGGATCCCTAGGAATGCATCCACGCGAGAGTAGGTGGTGTCCACCGCCTGGAAGCCGCTGAAGGGTATCTCCTCGAATTCTCCGTGAATATCCGGGGACCCCATCAGTTTGTAGTGGAAGCCGCGCAGGGTGTTGAAACGGATTTCACATTGCACCTGATCGACGGGAACCATGGTGATGGCAAGCGGCGTGTTCAGGATCGAGCCGTCGAAGTATTGGCGGGCCAAGTTCCAGGCGGCCTTACCGCAGAGCGCTCCGGTCTCGCGTCCGACCAGATCGTCGTTGCTGGGATGGATGCCGCCAAAAATTCGAGACAAGCCCGCCTGATCCGCAGCGTCGTAGTAGGTGCCCCATTGCAGTTGGATATCCGCGCTGGGGCCCTTCTCGAAGGTGAGGTAGACATTCGCGGGGGCGTTGAAGATTCCCAGTCCGCCTGGGAAGTAGGGGCTGCCGGTGATCGCGGTGAGCACCTCGGCGGCGGATCGGCTGAAGGTGCTATGTCCGGAGACGTAGCCGGGGAACGCTGGTGTCACGAAGTTCTTCTTCTGGAACGGAAGCCAGTCCACTGCCAGCATCCAGCGGGCACCGCTGTATTGAGTGGCGGGATTGGCAGGCTGCCCAGGCCAGGCATAGATCGCGATTTCCCCCACAGGTAAACCCACATGTCTTCCTCCTTGTGCGGCCGTGTCCTGGGTCACTTCCTCAATCAGTCCAGGCACGAGGGGCAGGCCACGGGGATGGTATATGAAGCTGGAGATGTCGGTGGACTGTCCAAACATGGCCATGTAGCGAATCGCAGCGATCGGTCTCCAACCATCATAATAGCGCTTGAGCGACCAGGCAGCGCAGGCCGCGTCATGCACGGCTGCGTTCAAGGCGAAATACACCTTCACATCCCACTCGAGTGCGCCGAGCACTGGACCCACTCCGCCTAGTCGCTTCTGGAAGCCGGGATGGTCGCTGACGGTGTTGGCAAGGGTATTCCAGTGTCCGGGAGGGGTCTCCGAGCTGGGGCCATCCGCCCAGAACTCTGCCAGCACTCGAGCAAAGTCGCCGCGCTTGACCAGATTCTGAGGGTAGGGTTGGCCTGTGGCTGGATTCACTGGATGCCCCTGTCCGTCATTGGTTCCAAGGCTATTGTTTCCTGTGGCCCCGGGGGAGATATCGATGTTGACCCCGTCGTCCGGCGTGAGAATGCTGCTGGCTCGGATCACGTCCACGACCTCGCTCCGGAAACGGGTGTCCCCGGCTCCGCCCAGGCGATCCGGGGGGCCGGGATCGATCCAAGGCTTGCTGGCGTCGTTGCGCGTCAGGGCGAAGGGACGAACGCTCAGCCACTGCGCTCCGAGAAACTTTTGAATTGCCTCAAGGGGGATGCCATTCTGGCTGACCTGATTGGTGATGACCAGCGGTTGCCACCGGTTCACGTCGAATGCCAGGCTTTCGCGGCTGCCTGTGATCAAGGGGCGGTTGACCGAGGCGTAGCCTCCTAGCGAAGCGGGGTAAGCGGGGTAGTCTGCGTAGGCGCGTAATTGGAGCGCCCCGTCGTTCAGGAAATAGGACGAGACCTCGGCCGCGATCCGATTGCCTAGGCCTGCGGGAGTGGAGGCATCCACGCTGAAATTGTTCTTGTTGTAGCCCAAAGCGGCAAGCCGAACGTCGAGCGCGGCGAGCGTGGTGACTGCGTTGCGCGATAGAGCGAAGCGCTCCTTAAGGATGCGATAGGCCGCGTAGCTAATAGCCTCGTGACGGGCAGCCTCAACATCCGCGGCGCTGTGTTTCTCATGGTGCACGAAGCCCACGGCGACCGGGTCGTAGGCGGCCCAGGCGTCGTACATCGCTGCCGAGAGCGTGAAGAGATTGCGTGCGTGCACCGGCGGATGCGGGAGATCGATCCGGATGGCGGAGAGGATCTCCTCGTCCCAGATGCGGGCCACGCTATGGTCCGCCCCCTGTAGGAGTGCGGTTTGGGAGCACGCCAGCCCTAGAGAAAAAATGAGGGCCTGGATTTTCATGAGTTTGTTCGTATGTTCCTACTCTACTTAGGGCGTTTTCGCAAAAAGTATTACCCAGAATGAGTTGAGCATCTGGACACGCAACCACTGGGTGGTGTGGGTGGGACGATTCTCGAACAGAACCGATGCCGAGATCTTGGGGTGTTCCTTTGTGCAAGTTGCTGTAATGCTGGATGTTATGATTTGTTTTGAGTGAGCCCCACATGGCTGCGTGATGGGGATTCGTCCGGGCGAAGGTGCCTAGAATCCAGACAAGAATAGGTTTTGCCCTCCGGGAGTGGCCTGCTAGTTTGCGGCCTGTTATGTCATCAACTGTTCCGCCTGCGCCTCAGAAAATCAATTTGCGTCGCCCCGACATTATGACCGCCGTGCAAGCCCAAGTGGTGGCCCACTATCGGAGCGAGTTGGTGGAGAGAATCCGAGCCGCGGGAGGTAGGTTGACCTTGGGCGATCTGACGGTGCGATTGGCCAAGGAGTTTGGCTTTTGCTACGGTGTGGAGCGCGCTATCGATCTGGCCTACGCCGCCCGCAAGGCGTATCCCGATCGACGCATCGCGCTGCTGGGCGAGATCATCCACAATCCGGAGGTCAACGACCAGATCCGCCGCATGGGCATCGTGACGATCGCGAGCAAGCCGTCGGACGAGGAGATCGCGGGACTGCAGCCTGAGGACATCGTTATCATTCCAGCCTTTGGGACCGAGGTGGCCACCCGGCGCAAGCTGGAGGCGCGCGGATGCTCATTTGTGGACACTACCTGTGGGGACGTGATGAGCGTTTGGAAGCGTGTCCGTCAGTATTCACGGGAGTCGGTGACCAGCATTATTCATGGCAAGGCCTGGCATGAGGAGACCCTGGCGACCAGCAGCCAGGCGACCGCACAGCCTGATGGGCATTACTTGGTGGTCTTCAATCTGGCCGAGACAGACTATGTCTGCCGTTACGTTTTGAATGGTGGCGACAAGCTGGAGTTCCTGGAGAAGTTCAAGGGGGCGCATTCCCCGGGTTTCGATCCCGACATCCATCTTCAAGCCATCGGCGTGGCGAATCAGACCACGATGTTACGCGGTGAGACCGAAGAGGTGCAGCGGCGTTTCCGCGCCACCATGGAGAGCAAGTACGGCACCGAAGCCATCGACCGGCACTTTCGCTTCTTCGACACCATCTGCGGGGCGACCCAGGATCGGCAGGATGCGCTGGAGAAGTTGCTCCAGGAGCCTCTCGACCTGCTCATTGTGATTGGAGGCTACAACTCTTCGAACACGTCGCATTTGGCGGAGATGGGAGAGGGGCGGCTTCCGACCTACTTCATCAGCAATGCGGCCAAGATGGTCAGTACCGATCTCATCGTGCACTATGATCTTCATCGGAAGGGAGACCTCGAGACGCGCGCCTGGCTGCCTGCGGGGACTGCGGTTGTGGGGGTGACTGCTGGAGCGTCCTGCCCCAACAATTTGATTGAGGACACCATTCGTCGGCTGTTCGAGTTGCGCGGGGTTGAGCCTGTGCAGATCCGTCCGCCGAGCTGATCTCTGACCACGTGAGTTCCTTGCTGAAGGCGATGAAGCCATGCACCCGGGCAGAGCTGGAGCGTAGGGAATCTGCCCAGCTGGCGGGCTTTGCTCAGTTTAGCGGCGAGAGCCGCGGGCGGGTGCATGCCGAGCTGCCTCCCGAGTGGCGCACGCAGTTTCAGCGCGATCGGGACCGCGTTATCCACTCCCGTGCCTTCCGTCGGCTGGAGTATAAGACCCAGGTCTTTCTAAATGGCACGGGCGATCATCTTCGCACCCGGCTGACGCATACCATGGAGGTTTCGGGTATCTCTCGAAACATCGCCCGCGCGTTGCGCCTCAACGAAGACCTCACCGAGACCATCGCTTTGGCGCATGACCTCGGCCATCCTCCCTTCGGTCATAAGGGAGAGGAGGCGTTAAATGGTTTGATGCAGGAGCATGGGGGCTTCGAACACAACCGTCACAGCCTGCGCGTGGTAGAGGAACTTGAGCAAAAATATCCTGGTTTTCCAGGCTTGAACCTCACCTGGGAAACTCGGGAGGGGCTCGCCAAACATGAGCCGCTATCGGCCGCCTTGGATTCTCCGCTGGGATTCGTTGCTCCCTGCGCCAGTCTGGAGGCTCAGGCAGCCAATCAGGCCGACGAGATTGCCTATTACAGCCATGATCTCGACGATGGGTTGGATTGGGGGCTGATCTCGGAAACACACCTGAGCCGCAACGTGCGCTTGTGGCGTGAGGCGGCGCAGAGTGTTCGGCGTGAGCACGGACGCCTCCCGGATGAGTGTCGCCGTTATTTCATCATTCGTTGTCTGATCGACAGTCAGGTGAAGGACGTGGTGTTCACCACGCTTTCCCGTATTCAGGAGGCGCGGGTTAGGACGTCGGATGATGCGCGTCGTCAGCCGCGACCCCTGGTGCAGTACAGCCCTCTTCGCCGGGAGCTAAACCTGGAGTTGCGGCAGTATCTCTACACCCATCTCTATTATAATCCGGTAGTCCACAAGCCCAACCTGCGTGCTGTGCGAATGCTCAAGGCGATTTTCGAGCACTATCAGGCGAATCCTTCGGAGCTGAGCGTGTTCGTGAAGCGTCGGGCGCGGAAGATCGGTTGGCCTCGGGCGATCTGTGATTACCTTGCGGGCATGACAGACCGTTACGCCATTCAGGAGTATGAGAGGCTGTTCGGTCCCCCGGTACCCGCGCGGCGTCGCCCCCGATCGGGTTCAGCCTAGCAGGCCGTTGTGCTTTGAATGGCGTTCTGCAGAGTGCCCGCCAAGACAACTTTTTCGTTCTAGGTATTTTGGATGTGGCAGAACGGCACTGCTCTGACGCGATGGGCCTGTCCTTAAAACATGGATGCATGCTCCCGAGTAGTTTGGCTAACAGGAAAGCGGTTGCCTCGAATTCCTGGGGTTCGTCCTTGAGCTTTGGTGCCATCATTCTACAGTTTAGCTAAGTGGTTGCTTGGTTTCGAAGCTACCCTGAGTTCGGCAGAAGTGAGAAGGTTCATGACGCGATCTGAAAACAATCGATGGCTGACAGGTTTTGCGGCGTTCGTCGCCGTCAACACGCTCTTGTTGATCGCCCTGGGGGGATTGGTCACCAGCAAAGGGGCTGGCATGGCGGTTCCCGACTGGCCGACGACCTACGGCTACAATATGTTCCTGTTCCCTCCTTCCTTTTGGCAGGGGGGCATTCTCTACGAGCACACCCATCGGCTTTTTGCCTCCTGGGTGGGCCTGATCACGGTTGTTCTGGCGGTTTGGATGTGGTGGGAAGAGCCCCGAAAATGGCTGCGTAGATTGAGTTATCTTGCCGTGGGTTTGGTGATTTTTCAGGGAGTTCTCGGTGGTCTGAGGGTGAGGCTAATCCTGGATCAAATCGGGATTTTTCACGCGGGACTGGCGCAAGCCTTCCTGGTGCTGCTTTGCGCGATCGCTTTGTATCGCTCTCGCTGGTGGCGGCAAATGCCGGGGGCTGGTCTTACCGCGAAAGCCGTCACCTGGCTGGGTGGCTTCACAGGTTTGATTTTCGTTCAACTCTTGCTGGGAGCCACCATGCGTCACGAGCATGCGGGCTTGGCGGTGCCGGATTTCCCGCTTGCCTATGGACGTCTATGGCCTGCCACCGATCCCGAGACGCTGAGCGCACTCAATCTCACCCGAGGTTTCTTGCCGGTCACGTCTTACCAGATCCATCTGCACATGCTGCATCGGTTGGGAGCGCTGGCGATTTTGGTGTTCAGCGTCCTTCTGACGCGGCGTTTGCTCAGGGCCGCTGGGGCTGGGTCGCCGCTGAGCAAGGGAGTGGCTATCTGGCAATGTCTCATCGTGACTCAAGCGATTCTAGGGGCGTGCACGGTTTGGACCGGCAAAGCGGACGATATTGCCACCCTCCACGTTGTCTTGGGCGCGATCTGCCTCGCGTGGACGGCTTTGCTAACCTTGGTGGCAGTCCGACTTTCCAGACCTATTGACTCTGGAATGAGAAGCACGCCGCGCTTGGAAACGCCCCGAAAAACCTCGAACTCGGCGGCCATGGCCTCGTTATCATGAAGGCAGGCCTGTCGCGTGTAGATGTGGCCCCCTCGGTGGCCGTCTCTCCCATTGGGATCGGTCTCTGGCTGGAGCTTTTTAAGGCGCGTCTCAGTGGTTTGGTCGTGCTCACCACCTTGGCCGGCTTCTACCTGGGCTATCAGGGGGACGTCGACTGGATCCTTGGTTTCCACTGTATTTGTGGGACCACCCTGCTGGCCTTTGGGGCTGCCGCGCTCAATCAATTGCTCGAGCGAGACCATGATGCTCTGATGGCTCGAACGGAGCATCGCCCGCTTCCTTCACGGAAGCTGACGCCCATGATGGTGTTTACCGTCGGCTTGGTAGTGAGCGTGGTGGGGTTCATTCAGCTTTGGCGGTGGGTGAACCCTCTTACCGCCATTCTGGGTGCTCTGACGTCGGTGAGCTATTTGCTGGTTTACACCCCTCTGAAACGGGTCACTTCGCTCAATACCGCGATCGGCGCGGTTCCTGGGGCCTTGCCGCCGCTGATGGGTTGGACAGCGGCTCGCGGGCATCTTAGCGTGGAGGGATGGGGCTTGTTCGCGATCCTGTTTTTCTGGCAATTGCCCCATTTTCTCGCCATTGCGTGGATGTACCGTGAGGAGTACCGCAACGCAGGGTTTGTGATGTTGGCGGTGCAAGATGAAGATGGACGTAAGACAGCGCGGCAGGCTTTCAGCCACACTTTGGGGCTACTGCCTATCAGTTTAAGCCCATTCGCCTTCGGTTTGTCGGGGCGCCTCTACTTTGTGAGTGCGCTATTGCTCGGCTTAGGCTTCATCTACAGTGCTCATCGTTTCTCGCGTCGGCTCGATCGGGCCGGTGCGCGCCAGCTCTTCCTTTATTCCATCCTCTACCTGCCCCTCCTCCTGTTGATGATGGTCATAGATAAAACTAAACTCTGAATTTGACCAATTTGTTCCGTTGACATCGTAGAGAGTCACCGGGTTATCTTTTAGAAATATTGCAGGGTGATCTGGCTTTCGGTTTTTAGTTGGATCGCCCTGCGGCACAAAAAAATGCAAACAACATCCGCTCACTCGCATGCTCATGGCTCAGATGAGCATCACGAGAACCACGCTCACCACGATGAGGGGGGTTTTCTAAAGAAGTATGTATTTTCGACAGACCACAAGGTGATCGGGGTGCAGTACGGCATAACAGCGTTGGTGTTTTTGCTTCTCGGTTTTATTCTGATGATGCTGATGCGTTTTCAGATTGCCTACCCTGGACAGCCGATTCCGATCATCGGGGGCTTGATGGCGCATTTCTTCGGGCCCTTGGCCGACAAGGGCATCATGTCGCCCACCCTTTACAACATGTTCGGCGCGATGCATGGCACGATCATGGTGTTCTTGGCGATCGTTCCTTTGGCGTTCGGAGCGTTTGGAAACCTAGTGGTGCCGCTCCAGATTGGTGCGCCTGATATGGCGTTTCCCCGCATCAACATGGTCAGCTACCAGTGCTTTGCGGCAGGCGGTATCGTGATGTTGGTCAGCTTCTTTATTCCGGGAGGCACAGCCCAGTCCGGTTGGACCTCCTACTCGCCTTTGGCGACCTCGGTGGAGGGGCATGGCCAGACCTTCTGGCTCACGGGAATGGTGCTCTTGATCACCTCGTCGCTCTTGGGCGCGGTGAACTTTATTGCGACGATCATCCAGCTCCGTGCTCCTGGCATGACCTGGATGAGGTTGCCTTTCTTCGTTTGGGCTCAGTTTGTGACCGGGTTCCTGCTCTTGTTGGCCTTTCCTCCCTTGGAGGCTGCGGGTTTGATGCAGCTGGCGGACAATGTGTTGGGGACGAGCTTTTTCCTGCCAACGGGCTTGGCGGTAGGGGGGCGTTTGGCGGATATCAGCGGGGGTGGAAGCCCACTGCTCTGGCAGCATCTATTTTGGTTCCTGGGGCATCCTGAGGTTTACGTTCTCATTCTCCCAGCCATCGGAATTGTCAGCGAAGTGGTCGCGAACAATACCCGCAAGCCGCTCTGGGGCTACAAGTCGATGGTCTATGCCACGCTGGCGATCGGTTTCATCTCCTTCATTGTTTGGGCGCATCACATGTATCTCACGGGCATGGGAACAAAGATCAGCACCTTCTTCCAGACCACCACCATGATCATCTCGATTCCGTCGGTGATCATCCTGACCTGTATTTTCATCTCCCTTTGGGGAGGAGCCATCCGGTTTAACACGCCGATGCTGTTCGCCCTCGCGTTTCTGCCGATGTTTGGTTTGGGTGGCTTGACGGGCCTACCTCTTGGATTCAACTACAGCGACATTCATCTGCACGACACCTACTATGTCATAGCCCACTTCCACTACGTGGTGGCTCCGGGGACTATTTTCGGCCTGTTTGCGGGGATCTACTACTGGTATCCAAAGGTGGCCGGCAGGATGATGAACGAAACGCTGGGCAAGGTTCACTTCTGGCTGTCCCTGATTTTCATGAACCTGGTGTTTTTCCCGATGTTCATCCAGGGCATGTCGGGCATGCTTCGACGCATGTCCGACGGTGGGGCGATGTATTCCACGGCCAAGGCTGCAGCTGGTTCTATTGGTGGGCTCTCCGACCGCATGATTGAGCTCAACGCCTTCGTTTCACACGCTGCTTGGGGATTGGCCCTCGCTCAGATTCCTTTTATCATTAACTTTTTCTGGAGCATCTCTCATGGGAAGAAAGTCACCTCCGACAATCCCTGGGATGCGACGACCTTGGAATGGCAAACACCCACGCCTCCTCCTCATGGTAATTTCCTGAAGACGCCTGAGGTTGTTCGTGGGCCCTATGACTACAGTCTGCCGGGTGCATCGAAGGATTTCGTGCCCCAGAATCAAAACTCCTAAACTTTAGCAGCAGGGACCTAAGACATGGACATTCCATACACAGTACAGCCCCGGCGAGATACCGGCCTTTACAACGCGAAGCTTGGGATCTGGCTCTTCCTTGCATCGGAGGTGATGCTCTTCGGTGCGTTGTTCTCCTCCTACATCATGTTGCGCGTGGGGGCGGATATTGGCGAGTGGCCTCAACGCTTGCTCAATGTTCCCATCGGTACGGTGAACACACTGGTTCTGATCACCTCCTCGGTGACGGTCGTGCTCGGGTGGGCGGCTTTGAAGCAAAACAACTTCGCCCGCTATCGTCTGTATCAGACGATTACGATCCTCTGTGCGTTTGGGTTTGTGGGGATTAAGTCCTACGAGTACTACGACAAGTTCACGCACTATCAGGTGATCACCAATGACGGCAAGGTGTTTGATGGGCATTTGATCAAGCGGGACAAGGAGTTGGTGGTGCTCTCAGGGTTTGAGATCGACGCCTCAAAGGGGAAGGCGCATGGGGTGATGGAAGCCAGCGGTCATGGGCCGAATCACAAGCCTCACAAGGAGATCGAGATCAAGACTTCGGACATCAAGAAGATTGGAAACTACGGCCCGGCGCACAATACCTACACCGCGATCTACTTCACATTGACCGGCCTGCATGGTTTGCACGTGATTGGTGGCGCTTTGGTCATCGGATACATCCTCTGGCCTGGGGCGGGAATGTGGAAAACGGATCCCGAACGTTATACCAACCGGGTTGAAGTCTCAGGCTTGTTCTGGCATTTCGTTGACTTGGTTTGGATCTTTCTTTTCCCTGTCCTGTATCTTCTCTAGCAGACACAACTCCCCTTTTTATGAGCGATCATCACAGTCACGAGGACATCGAAGCCGTTAAGAGGAAGTATATTATCATCTTCCTTGCACTCATTGTGGGTACCGTTTTCACCGTGGGTGCCTATTTCCTCGAAATACACTCCGTGGCGCTGACGGTGGCTTTGGCGCTCTTTATCGCCAGCATCAAAGCGTTCCTTGTTGCGGGCTATTTCATGCATCTTATGGATGAGAAGAAGATGATCTATGGCATCCTAGCCTCGACCGTCTTTTTCTTTATCGGGCTGATGGGCTTAACCATCTGGGCGATGCATGACATGCCCCCGACCACTCAATTTCACTAAGAATGTCACTCAAGGCTATCCATATCCTCTTCATCCTGGCTTCCACGCTGCTCTGCTTTGGCTTTGCGGCTTGGGCCTATCAGGCCTATTTGAATGAGGAGGCTAGCCGAGACTTGAATCTTGGTATGGCAATCACTTCCGGCGTTCTGGGAGTGGCTCTGTTGGTCTATGGCCGCTATTTCCTCAAAAAGCTTCGCGACGTGAGTTACCTATGAAATCAACCAGCTGTCAGAGCATCCTTCAGTCGATCGTTGCGATGTTGGTGTTGACCGCAGCCGGCAAGGCCGAGGCCTGCGCCACTTGCTTCGGGCAGACGGACTCGCCGCTGGGTGTTGGTTTGAACTGGGGCATCTTCGTCCTGCTGGTTGTGGTGAACTGCGTGCTGGCCGGGATCTGTAGTTTTTTTGTTTTTGTGGCCCGGCGTTCCGCCAAGATCGAGGCGGAGGATCGGGCTTCGCGTGAGACTGGGGATAGTGGCTTGTCAGCCAGCGATGCCCCCTCCGCCACTCCCAACCGTTAGAACTGAGATATTGTTGAAATGAAAGAGCTGCTAGGCCTTCCAGTAGTCACTTCGAAGCACGGACATGACGTGGATCAGATGATCCTGCTGGTTCACTATCTGATGCTGGCCTTGTTCGTTGGATGGGGACTGTATTTCATCTATGTCCTTTTCCGCTTTCGAGCAGGGAAGAATCCGAAGGCGGACTATCATGGCACCAAGTCACATGTCTCCACCTATGTCGAGGGGGCCGTGGCCGTGGTGGAAGCGTTCCTCCTGATAGGCTTTGCCATTCCGCTTTGGGCAAAAGTGGTGGACCAGCTTCCTTCGCCGAAGGAATCCACCCAGGTTCGCATCATTGCGCGGCAGTTTGCTTGGACCTTTCTTTATGCCGGAAAAGACGGGGAATTTTCAAAGCAGGAGATGCGCTTGGTGACCCCTTTGAATCCCATGGGCCTTGTGGCCGACGATCCCAATGGCAAAGATGACATCAAGACGGACAATGACATGACGGTGCCGGTGGGAAAGCCTGTCCTAGGATACCTCAGCTCGCAGGATGTGATTCATTCGTTCAAGATCATTGCGATGCGCGTCACTCAGGATGCGATCCCGGGCCTGCGAATCCCGACTCATTTTACTCCCACTCAAGAGGGTAAATATCAAATCAACTGCGCGCAGCTTTGCGGGGGTGGGCACGCCAGCATGGCGCAGGGATACCTCACAGTGCTGTCTCAGCCCGACTACGATCAATGGGTTGCTAAGAAAGCCTCCGAGGGTGGTGGTGCAGCTGGGGCAACCTTCGAGTGATTCGTTCCCTCCTCTATGTCGGGGTCGGCGCACGGATATCTGTTGGTTGCGTTCCTCCGGTTGCGACCTCTGCTGGGCTCGAAGCAACTTAACGGTTGAGTCTAGCGCTTCGGGTGTGTGGGTGTGATAGGGCCGAGTAATATGACGACCACTCCGAATGACCGATCGCTTCGTCTGATTCCACTCGGACTGGCGGTAGTGGTCGCTCTAGTCCTAGGCATGGTCTGGCTCATGCGCGAGACACTGCCCCCCTTGCCGGTGATCCACCAACTTCAAGCCTTCACCTTGACGAATCAGTCGGGCGTGGCGGTGAGGCTCTCCGACCTTAAGGGGTGCGTTTGGGTGGCGAATATCATCTTCACTCGCTGCCCCGGCCCCTGCCTACAAATGAGCCGCCGGATGGCAGCCCTTCAGAAGCGCTGGGCCTCGGAACCAGGTCTTCGTTTTGTATCCCTGACTACCGACCCGGACTACGATACTCCCGACATACTGAAGGCTTACTTGCAAAGAGTTGAGGGCGACGCCGCACGCTGGCACTTCCTTACCGGTCCCAAGGATGAGATCGCAAGGCTCGCCATGGACGGACTCAAACTAAGCGCTCAGGAAAACCCGCCCTCCGCCAGGGAGAAGCCAGAGGATCTTTTCGTTCATAGCACTATCTCGGTTGTCATAGACCGCCACGGGCGTTTGCGTGCCTCGGTTGAGGTTCTCGAGGAGGGCAGTGAAGCGAAACTCGACGACTATATTGGGCGCCTTCTCCACGATTAAGCATCATGTCTATCTCCGACCTTCCTACTCTAAACGCTTCCCTCAACGGCATCGCAGCCATCCTGCTTCTTTCCGGCCTTATTCTGATTCGAAGCGGCCGACGCCAGGCCCATCGTCGCTGCATGATCAGTGCCTTCGCCTGTTCCTGCGTTTTTCTTGTGACCTACGTGCTTCACAAGATTTTGGTGCGCGGGGTGCACACTCCCTTGGGAGCCGAAGGAGCCATCCTATGGATGTATCGCGCCATGCTGATTTCGCATGTGATTCTCGCCATCGCGGTGGTTCCCCTCGCACTGATTACTATTCGTCGCGGGCTTTCAGAGCAGTTCGATAAGCACCGGAAGATCGCACGCATTGCCTGGCCTATCTGGATGTATGTGTCGGTGACGGGTGTCCTCATTTATTTCATGCTTTACCGCTGGTTTCCTGCGGTGCCCCACCCATGAAGGTTCTGATCGTTGCGACACGGAACGCGCACAAGGTGGAGGAAATGGCTGCTGTTTTAGAGGGCAAGATCCAGTGTCGGGGGTTGAGCGAGTTTGAAGGCGTGCCTGAAGCGGTTGAGGACGGTTTGACCTTCCGGGACAATGCCGCGAAGAAGTGCCTTGCCGTCGCCAGGTGGCTTGCCGGTCGGCCAGAACTTGTAAGGAAGGTGTCGGGATCGGCCAAGTTCGGGGTGCTGGCAGATGACTCGGGCTTGGAGGTGGACGCCTTGCAGGGAGCCCCCGGCATTTACTCTGCTCGTTTCGCCGGTTTGGATCAGCCTGGATCCATGGGGAACAGCCCGGACGCTGAGAATAATCGCAAGCTCCTGCGCCTGCTGGCCGAGGTTGCCCTGCCTGGGCGCAGTGCGCGTTTCCGCTGCGCTCTCGCCTTGGCGACCGTAGGGGAGGGCGAGGTCGCCCCCTCGCTCCGGTTTTGCGAGGGGGTTTGCGAGGGTCGAATTCTTCTGGAGCCCACAGGCGGGGGCGGATTTGGCTATGATCCCTTGTTTGTTCCGGCAGGAGAAAACGCATCCTTTGCCCAGTTGGGTTCTGCCGTCAAAAATCGCATAAGTCATCGGTCCCGAGCCCTCGCACAGCTGAGAGCGCAGTTGGGGCTGGATTGAGATGACCGCCCCGTTGGTCAGGATGGGGTGGGGGCCACGGAGGCGGTTCTTTAGGAATCACCTAGCGTGCCTGGTTGCCAAAGACAGCATGAGGTGGGAGTTTGTCGGGAACGAAAGTTGTCGGAGTCCTTTTTTTGAGTGGCCAGCCTCCTGGCCTTGTCCATCATTTCGGTGTGGCCTTGGCTTGAGTCAGTGTGGCTCAAGCTAGGCGATGCTTGGTCGATTACTAGTTGGCGAATGAATAGCAACGTCGCGATACCACGGGTTGTCATCATCTATGGGCTTTGTGTGCCCATAGCGATGCTGATGGGCTATCTCCTGACGACTCCGC
Organism: Akkermansia muciniphila; assembly: GCA_945861575.1. Taxonomy (GTDB): domain Bacteria; phylum Verrucomicrobiota; class Verrucomicrobiia; order Limisphaerales; family UBA11320; genus UBA11320. Next base: position 16,513 of record CAMAVD010000018.1, on the reverse strand, counting down.
TGGACCTTATCTCGGTCCTGGGGGTTACGACGGTGATGGGACTTCTGCTCGTACCGGTCTTACTCCGATGGCATCATTTCCTGTTGATCCTCGTCTGGAATGCCACGATTCATGCGTTCTTCCTGCCAGGGCATCCACGTTTTTGGATGGTTCTCACACTCGCGAGCGTGGCCTTCTCGATCCTAGATCGGGTGATGAACAAGCAGAAGCGGCTGCAAACAGTCCCTTGGCTAACGGCTCCTTTGATCGTGCTGTTTTTGGTCATCTTCATTACCGCGAGGCTACGAGATGGCTTTGGTCTGACCTCCCTCGGAGGTGGCACCTTCGGTGGACGAAAGTATGCCGACGCTTTCCTGGCGATCTTAGGCTACTTTGCCCTGAGCTGGCAGAAGATCCCTCCGCACCGGGCGCTCCTGTATAGCATGATTTTCTTTCTGTCCGGCATCACCCACGTGGTGAGCAATATTGCCTATTCTTTCCAGCTGTATTGGCTTTTCTGGCTCTTCCCAATCGACAACGCTGTGATGCAGATCCAGGCCGACTATAGCACTCAGGATAACGCGTTCTCCCGGTTGAGCGGAGTGGCCTTCGGCTGTATGGCGCCCTTTTGCTATCTGTTGATTCGCCATGGCGTGAAGGGCCTGTTTGATTTCTCCGAAGGCTTCAGCTTTTTTCCGATCCGACGGAAGAGCACGCTCTATGTCAATCAGCCCTGGCGGCTGATTGGTTTCTGCCTGACCATTTTTATCAGCACGTTCGGTGGGTTTCGGTCCATGCCGATTCTATTTGTGCTGATGTTCTGCGTTCAGTTTTTTGTGGAGAAGCTGCACCGGACCCGTTTGTTTTTCATTCTCCTGGGAGCATCCATTGCACTGGCGACGTGTTTGGTGCCTTTTACTGAGAAGCTGCCTCTGGTCGTTCAGCGTGCGATCGCTTATCTGCCCGTGCGGCTTAGCGCGAAGGTGAAGTTTGATGCGTGGGCCTCCACGGATTGGCGTTTGCGCATGTGGCAGGTGGTCGTGGAGGAGATGCCCAAGTATCTGGTGTTGGGCAAGGGCTTTGGTGGGAATGCGACGGATCTCTATCTTGTAAAGGAATCCACCCGTCGTGGATTTATCAGCGATTTCGAAGGCCTCTACATCGCAGGGGACTATCACAGCGGTCCCCTCTCAGTCCTGGTTCCTCTGGGCATACCTGGGGCCCTCGCGTTCACATGGCTTTTGGTGGCCGGCATGTATGCACTCTACAGAAACCATCGCTACGGCCCTCCCGAACTCCAGAAGATTAATACGTTTTTGTTCACCTTCTTTGTAACGCAGACGTTTTTCTACATCTTCGTCTATGGGGCCTTTACCAACGGTTTGGCAATTTTTACGGGGACCTTGGGCCTAAGTATTAGCCTCAACGGTGGCGTGGCTCGAAAATCCCGCGAGCCCTTGTCCGCTCCCGCTCTTGAGCCCGTCAAACCGGCCCCAGGAGCACTGCCTCCCACAGGGGCGTTACAGACTGGCGCTCCTGCTTAAGAAGATGCGCAGAAGGCTTTTTTTAAGCCCGGCAGCCTGCCGGACCTGACACCACCGGACCTGAGTCTGACTGTGAAGCCCGTCTGTGCTGAATCAGGACTCAGGAACCGTCGTGACAGGCTGCTAGGCTTTGGGTTGCTTTTGGAGCAGCTCCCGCAGGTAGCGTCCCGTGTAGGACTTGCCTTCTCGTGCGAGAGATTCGGGCGTTCCTTCGGCTACAATGGTCCCTCCGCCTCCGCCTCCCTCAGGTCCTAGATCTACGATCCAATCTGATTCTGCGATGAGGTCCAAATTGTGCTCAATCACCAGTACGGAGTGCCCTCCCTCCACGAGTCGTTGGATCACCTCGACCAGTCGTTTTACATCCGACATGTGCAGTCCCACTGTGGGTTCCTCGAGGACGAAGAAATTCTTCCCGGAGGACCGCGACCTGCGCCGGTCGGGTTGGGCGCTGTCCCTCAGACCGCCGAGCAGATGAGTGACCAATTTGACACGCTGTGCCTCACCTCCGCTGAGTGTGGGGCTGGTCTGGCCGAGCCTCAGATAGCCCAGCCCTGTGTCGTTCAACACTCTGAGGGCATGCAGGATTTTCGAATGACTCGCAAAAAACTCGATGCCTTCCTCGACGGAAAGATCGAGGACCTGACCGATGTTCTTTCCCTTGAACTCCACGTCGAGCGTTTCCAAGTTGAAACGGGTTCCATTGCAGGTCTCGCACTTCACGTAGGCTGGGGGAAGAAAGTTCATCTCCAGCTTCACAAGTCCGGCGCCTTCGCACGTCGGGCACCGGCCCTGGCTGCTATTGAACGAGAAGCGGCTTGAGGAGAACCCGCGCATGCGAGACTCCGAGGTCTGGGCAAACAGATCGCGGATGTCATTGAAGAAGCCTACATAGGTGGCGGGTGTGGAGCGGGGTGTTCTCCCGATCGGTGCCTGATCGACTTCGTAGACAGCCCGGATGCCTTCGTAGCCCAGGATGGGAATCGGCGAGGAGCCTGCCTTGGTGAGTGAGGCTTGCAGGGCGGGCAGGAGTGCCTCGCGCACGAGTGTGCTTTTGCCAGAGCCGCTGACGCCGGTGACTGTGACGAAGCGCCCAAGCGGGATCCTGGTCTTCACTTTCTTGAGATTGTGAATCGAAGCAGGGCCGACTTCCAACCACGAGGGCAGGTCCTCCGCTTTCAAGCCTTTGCGGTGCTCTACGGGGCGACGTTCCCCACGGATGGGGAAGCGGCGCTCGGCGCGTAAACACTGGCCGGTAATGCTTTCGGGATGGCGCGCCAGCTCTGCGAGGGTGCCTTGCGCGACCACCTGTCCGCCACGGACCCCTGCGGCAGGTCCGAGGTCGATGATCCAGTCCGCCCGACGCATCGTTTCTTCGTCGTGCTCCACGACAATCACCGAATTGCCTCGTGCCTTTAGCATTTCCAGCGCCTGAAGGAGTCGCTCGTTGTCCCGTGCGTGCAATCCGATGGTCGGCTCGTCCAGTATATACAGCACGCCGCTCAGATTGGATCCCAGCTGGGCAGCCAGGCGGATGCGCTGAGCCTCCCCACCGGACAGCGTGGTGACCGCGCGACCCAGGTGTAGATAGCCCAGTCCCACTTCCTGAAGGAAATTCAGGCGCTCCTGAATCTCTGGCACGATATCGCGCGCAATCTGTGCTCCTGTTCCTTCGAAGCGAACGCTTTTGAAAGCGCTGCGAGCCTCGGAGACGGACATGGTCCCAAAATCATCGATAGAGGGCCACGGTTCCTTGTTCTTCACCGCGATCTGAAGGCCTTTCGCGTGTAGGCGTACCGCCAGCACGGTGGAGTTAAGTCGAGCGCCATGGCATTCATCGCAGGGCTCGTGCTTGCCCTCGGTCCAGCCGAACCAGGACTCTTCGATGGCATCGGCGCGCGCGCCTCGATCCACCTCCGGCAGGTAGAAGGTCTCTCCGAACCCACGGCATTTGAGGCACCATCCTTGCGCTGAATTATAGCTGAACATCTTCGGATCGAGCGCGGTGAAGGATCGGCCGCATTGGGGGCAGGCACGCTCTGTGGAATGCACCGTCAGTCCATGGGTGTTGTCCAAGGCGAAGAGGGTGCCCTTGCCGATCTTGAGGGCCTCCTCCGCCAGATCCCGTGGGCTTTTGGAGGGTGGGTTCTCCGCCTTTCGCACCTTCTTCTTCCCCGAGTCGAAGACGCCGATGACGACCTCGACATCGTGCTCCTTGAATCGGTCGAGACGGAATGGTTCAGAGGTTTTATGGATTTTCCCGTCCGCCCGAAGCTCCGCATACCCATGTGAGGAAGCCCATTCGGCCAGGTCGCTATGGAAGCCTTTCCTATTTCTTACAAGCGGCGCGAGGAGGAGAAGATCTCCGCGCTGGGCCGCCTCGGCGGAAAGTCGTCGCACCAGCTCGTCGCGTGTCTGTGCTTCGACCGCGCAGCCGCAGTCGGGACAATGCTGGGTCCCCAACCGTGCAAAGAGCAGTCGAATGAAGTGATGAATCTCGGTTACGGTCGCTACCGTGCTCTTCCCGCCCCCACGGCTGGTTCGCTGCTCGATGCTCACCGTTGGGGGTACGCCGGTGATGAGGTCCACGTCGGGCCTGGAAAGTTGCTCCACAAACTGCCGAGCATAGGTGTTCATGGAATCGAGGAAGCGTCTCTGCCCCTCGGCGAAGAGCAGGTCGAAGGCGAGCGTGCTCTTGCCGGATCCGCTCACTCCAGTGATAACCACGAAGCGGTCGCGTGGGATTTGGAGGGAGATGTTCTTGAGATTGTGCTCACGCGCACCATGGATTTCGATGGCGTCGTCCCAGCGGGGCGTCGGCTCAGGGGTTTTCTTCATGGGGCTACGCCTTCTTGGAACGGGATGAGGTCGGGTTGGCTGGCAACATCAGGGGCCGCAGCGCGGCTCCTGTATGACTGGTGGCACAGGCCGCGACGTCTGAGGGTGTCCCGGTCACCACGACGCGTCCTCCCGCCAAGCCCGCCTCCGGACCCAGGTCGATGACCCAGTCCGCCGAGCGGATCACATCCAGATTGTGCTCGATGATAAGGAGGGAGTGTCCGGCATCCACCAGGCGGTGAAAGACCTTCAGGAGCACACGAACATCCTCGAAATGCAGTCCAGTGGTGGGCTCGTCGAAGATAAACAGGGTGGGGGATAGGTTGGTGTTTGTGCCTTCGATCGCGTCGGGGCTCTTCCGCGTGCTCGCCGCAGACTCGGCCAGGTGGCTTACCAGCTTGATTCGCTGGCTTTCACCACCGGAAAGGGTATTGATCGGCTGACCCAGTCGCAGATAGCCCAAACCGACCTCCTGGAGTAGACGGAGTTTGCGGGCGGCGGTTGCTGCGTCGCGACTCTCGACAAACGAATCCAGGAAGGTGATCGCATCGTCCACGGTCGCCTCCAACATGTCCGCGATCGACCAACCCGAGTCGACTTGGGATGTTTGCGGCGTTACCTGCGACGGTCCACCACGTTCGCGACTGGGTGCGATCAGGGTTTCCTGCAGGAGGAGTGATTCGGTGCGGGGCGCCGGATAGGTCGCAGACATGCGCCGCTTTCTCGTTGTCCCTTCGGTTCCAGAGGTGTGAGGTGTCAGGCGGATTTCGAGCACATGCTCCCGGTACCTGCGGCCATTGCAGTCAGAGCAGCGAACGAAGACATCGCTGAGGAACTGCATCTCAATTTTCTCAAAGCCCGCACCTCGACAGCGCTCGCACTGGCCCTGCGCCGAGTTGAAGCTGAACCCGCCGGCGTCCAATCCTCGTTGCTTCGCCAGAGGTGTGGTCGCGAAGAGTTTTCGGATGGCTTCGAACGCTCCGATATACACCACCGGGTTGGACCGTGGAGTGCGGCCGAGGGCGGTTTGGTCCACCATCACAATCTTCTTGAGATGTTCGTAGCCTGATAGGCTGTCCAGCCACGCCGTGCGTTCCTCGGCTTCGCTGTCCTCCTGGCTGCCGGAGTCGGGCGCATCGTTTTCCACGTCACCTGCTGCCGCGCTGTCCGCACTTGCGAGTCGAGCTGAGATCTCGGGGAGCAGGACTTCGCGCACCAGCGTGGTTTTACCAGAGCCGCTCACGCCGGTGAGGCAGACCAGTCGCTCCAGCGGGATTTCGATCTCGATTCCCTGAAGGTTTTGAGCCGTCACGCCCCTCGCTCGGAGCCATTTCAGGCTGCTTCGCTTGGCGGTATCGACGGGACGCGGGGTGGGAGGGTCGATTCGGCGGCGGCCGCTCAGATACTGCCCTGTCAGCGAGGCTGTGTGTTTTAGGATGTCTTTGTACGAGCCTTGGAAGACAATCTCTCCGCCTCGCTCGCCCTGCCCGGGGCCCAGGTCCAGAATCTGATCCGCGGAGCGCATGACGCTGGCCTCATGTTCCACCACCACCACGGTGTTGCCTGTGTCACGAAGCCTGAGGAGAACTTTCACCAGCTGTTCTGTGTCACGGGGATGCAAGCCGACGCTCGGCTCGTCCAGCACAAACAGGGTGTTCACCAGCCGTGTGCCCAGGCAGGTGGTGAGATTGACCCGCTCGGTTTCGCCGCCGGAGAGAGTGCGGGTGGGGCGGTCGAGAGTGAGATAGCCCAGGCCGACCTCGTTGAGATAGAGAAGCCGGGCGCGAACCTCTCCTAGCACCACCCGAAGAGGGTCGCGCTGGGGACGGTCGCATCTCCGAATCCATTCCTCCGTCCAGCGCAGCGCCTGCTCTACGGGAAGTTGATAGAAGTCGGAAAGCGTGCAGCGCCGCTGGCGGGTGCCCTTCTTGGTCGCAGGGGAAACTCTATCGGGGGAGAGTTCACCTGGTAGCGTCCAACCCTCAGGCCATTCCATCTGGAAACGAAGGCTGTCGGGCTGGAAACGCTGTCCCTGACAGGTCTCGCAGCGGGTGTAGGCGCGGTAGCGGGAAAGAAGCACCCTCACGTGCATTTTATAGGATTTGGACTCGAGCCAGCGAAAATAGCCTTTCACACCGTACCAAGCGTGCGGCCACTGATGCTCCTCATCCTTCCCATAGTCGGGCTCGCCCTGGACGACCCAGTCCTGATGCGCCTGCTTCATTTGATTGAAGGGAATCTGGGTGGGGATGTCGGCCGCCTTGCAGGCGCGCAGCAGATCTTTCTGGCAGTCAGCGCTTACGCCCGACTGCCAGGGTTTCACGAGACCTCCGGCGAGGGTCTTGGTCGGATCGGGGATGGCCAGACGATAGTCGATGCTGATGATGCGCCCGAAGCCTTTGCAGGCTGGGCAGGCCCCGATCGGATGGTTGAAACTAAAGAGCGGTGGCGAGGGCTCCCGGTAGACTAACTCGCAATCCGCACAGTGAAATTGATTGGAGAAGGGACGGGGGCTCTTTGCCTTCTGCTGGCCTGCCTCGGTGTAAGACGACCAGAGTGTCAAGCGACCTTTGCCGAAGTGATAGGCCTGCTCGCAGGCTTCCACGAAGCGAGCTCGGGATGAAGGGCTGAGCGTGGCTCGGTCTTGAATGACCGTGATCTGAGCGGGTGTTCGGCTTTTCAGCGAGGACAGGGCATCTTCTATTCGCAACACGCTTCCCGAGAGCAGCAGGCGTTGGTATCCCTGTCGCTCCACCAAGGCCAGGGACTCCTCCAGGCTGAGTTGGGCACTGAGGGGAAGGTCGAAAGTCACGATCACCTCTGTGGGGGCGGGGGATTCGGCATTGAGCTGAACCCATATTTGTCCGGGCGGGTCGCGTCGGACAGGTTTTCCGCAGCCCCGGCAGTAGAGGGTGGCCAGATGGCACCAGACGATCTTCATGTACTCGCACAACTCGGTCATAGTCCCCACCGTCGACCGGGTTGAGCGAACGGAGTTGCGCTGCTCGACGGCGATGGCGGGCGGGATTCCCTCAATCCGATCCACCTTGGGTTTATCCATCCGATCAAAGAACTGTCGGGCGTAGGGGGAGAAGGTCTCGATGTAGCGGCGTTGTCCTTCGGCAAAAAGCGTATCGAAGGCCAGGGAACTTTTACCCGATCCACTGAGTCCCGTGATGACCGTGAGTTGGCGGAGCGGCAGATCCAGGTCAAAGTTCTTGAGATTGTTTTGCCGAACACCGCGGAGGCGGATGGCCGGCGCGGGGTGTGGGCGCGACATCGGCTGAAATGTAGGAAGGGTGGACCCAGGATGCAAGGGGGGCGTATACCGCAGGTGCAGTTCTGTGCGCATGTCATTAATTTGCGCTCACGTCATCCCGCTTCCCCTCGCACTCGCACTCGTAATCGTAATCGGAGTCACATGAGCCGCCGTCTGGCGGCCCTGACTTTCATCACTTGGAATGTGCGGCCGCCTTCGACGTCTTGGTCGCCACGGGACGATCTCCAAGCCAGGACGTTGTGCCCGGAAAAACCCGGTTCCGATTACGAGGTGTGCCGCAAAAATCTGAGACACGTGCGGCGAACAATTTCTGTGAAACTATTTCTTGCAATTCACCGAGTTGTGTCGCTAGTTGCTGACGTGCTCTTGGAAAAGCTCACTTCAACTCTGGAGAGTCTGACGCGGTCTGCGGCTTCGGAGCTGTTTGTTTTACCCCCCCCCCTACTTTCAGATCTCGGCGGCTTGCTGGCCGGATGTCAGGTCTGAGTTTGGGTTGTTTTTTTCTCGGAGGTGGGCGGGTTCGAGGAGGAAGCCCCTGTTGAACGTGAGGATACTATCATGTCATTGACCGATTCATTCCTCATGGACCCGTTGGCCAGACTTTGAAAGGAGTCCTGGTCCAGCAGTGGCCAGATTTGGCTACCTTGAGTGACGATGCGGCGACCTTGGCATTGTTCTGAGCTATGAAACTCTTTCTCCAGTTCATATTGGTGTCGGTTCTGGTTGCTTGCGGCTTCCGTGTGGGCGCTCAGGATCCTCCTATTCCTGTAGAGTTCCATCCCATCAGGATCGATATTTCCGCCTCTTTTGGGACAGCCCACAGCCTGGGCTGGTCATTCCACCTAGAACCATGTCCTCTCAATAAAATAGAATTGCTCTGATCTCATGTCCCTCCTCGATGCATTTTTACTGGATCCGGTTCGCGTGAATGTTTGGATCGCTGATCGACGTAAGTCGGCTGCGGTCAGCGATGGAGGCTTAGGTGCGGGAACGCAAAACGACCCCTGGGACGGGAGTGGAGGACGTCTCGATGCCTTACTCGAAAGTCTCCCGATCAACACCTGTGTCCATTTAGGTCCGGGAGAATTTCAAACCTCATCGTGGCAGGGAACTCCTGTCCCCCATACGGATCATCGCTTGCCGAGGCCTGGGATCCCTCCAGGATCCTTCCACTAAAACAGAGTCTGAACCCACGTTCCAATGAGCCGCCACCCACGCTCAATCCACCCATCTCAAGCCATAGGGTCTAGGCCTTATGCGTAAAACCCGCGATTGACCCTTCTACGTATCGAGCCTATATTTCGATAGTGGATTATTCAAAGCTCATTACGATTGAACCAGGTAAGCGGAGCGGCAAGCCATGCATTCGTGGCATGCGAATCACCGTGCAGGATGTTCTTGAGTATTTGGCCGGTGGGATGACTGAGCACGAAATTCTACATGATTTTTCCGAGCTCACTGCTCACGACATCAAGGCCTGCTTGGCGTTCGCAGCTGACCGAGAACGAAAGCTATTCGTCGCACCGGCGTGAAACTGCTACTCGACGAGAATCTCTCGGACAGAATCGTTCCCCACATTTTAGAGCTGTTCCCCGAATCCACACACATCAAGACGGTCGGTCTTGCACACGCGGATGATAGGATTATATCGGAGTGGGCGAAACAACATGGATTCTCCATTGTCTCGAAGGACACCGACTTTTATTACAGGAGCATCCTATTCGGCCACCCGCCCAAATTTGTTTGGCTTCGCGTCGGCAATTGTCCTACTCGATTGATTGTGGATCTACTCCGATCAAGACATGCGCTCATTCGCGATTTCATCCAGTGCGAGACTGAGAGCTTGCTCGTCTTGGAGCGACCGGAGGCCTAGCTTTTCTTCATCCAGTCTGGCCCGGCCCGGAGCTTGGTGAACCTAGTGCCTTGGTGCGAAGAATCCGGGTTTCTGGAGCGGATGAGGTATGGGTTTTATCGTTGTGAAGCGACCCCTTCCAGAGTTCAGCCTTGGCGACATGCCCGGCTTTGCGGAACGTGGAAGGTGACCTAACTTCGGGACTGCGAGGAATCGTGATCCACAGATGGCGGGGGGGACTAAAACGGGCAGAGAAGCTTCAGGCGAGAGGGCAGGGGGGAGATTAGCTGAGGCGCAGGGCTTCATGCGCCCAGCGGACTAGTTTGGGTGCCGCTGGAGTGTCGCCGTGGATGCAAAGAGTGCGTGGACGTGAGGGGATCCAGTTGCCCTCTCGTGTCCGAATTCGACCTTCGTCGCAAATCTGACGCAGGCGCTCTCTAAGCTCTTTCTTGGTTTCTAGAAGCGCGCCCACCTCGCCGCGTGGGATCAGGTTGCCCCCGGCTGTGTAGCCGCGATCCACGAATGCCTCTTCCCAGATCGTGATCCCGTGGGGTTGAAGCGCGCCGACCCGGGACACCTCGCCACCGTGTCGGGCGTAGATCTTCAGGCGCGGCCAGCGCTCCTGCACAATCCGCACATACGCCTTGGCCAGTAGAGTGCATCCTTCGACGGCGTGATAGAGTCCGCCGTGCAGCTTGATGTGATGGAGTCGGGAGTTGGCCCTGCGGGCCAGCTGGGCGAGGGCCGACACTTGCTGAAGAAGTAGGAGGTCGAGTTCGGAGGGACTCAGTGCGAGATGTCCTCGTCCCATGTTGGCTCGATCCCAGGGCCCGGGGTGAGCCCCTAGTCGAACCCCCGCCTCGGCCGCCAGCTGGACGCAGCGCTCCATCGATTCCACAGTTCCCGCGTGCCCGCCGCACGCGATATTCGCTGAGGTGATCCAGCGCATCAGGGAACGAGTCCTGCTCGGGGACTCCTGCTCACCCAGATCGCAATTCAAGTCCCAGGCAGACGGGCTCATGCGAGGTGGAATCGGAGTCGCTGGCCAGGGCGGGCCTGCGTTAGCCACGGAAGATCGGCCGGGTCCACCAAGCCAATCTTCGGGTAGCCGCCCACGGTAGGACCGTCGTTCAGCGTTACGATGGGAAGTCCGTCGGGGGGGATCTGAATAGAGCCGACCATCACCGGTTCGCTGATCAGCTGACCTAGCATCGGGGCTATCGGCTTGCCTTCCAGCCGATAGCCCGTTCGATCGGACCGGGGGCTGAGGGTCCAGCCGTGGTGGAGAAAGGCCTCTTTCGCGGTGGCGGAGAAGCGGTCCCATTGGGGACCTGGCCAGATGCGGATGGATGGGGGTTGAGCGTAGTTGCGCTGTTCAGCTATGGGGGCCATACGCCCTGCGACGCCCTGGGGCATTGAAAAAGAGTGCTGACTGTTGCGTCGCAGCATGGACCCTCGGTTGAAGCTGCGTCCGAGGCGAATCCGAGGTGACGTGGAGACGCTGCCTAAGACTGGCGTGTCAACGAAACCACCTTCCACGGCCACATAGGTCCAGACCCCGGACACGTTCTTGCTGAAGGTCATGACATCATCCGCATCGAGTCGTAGCACACGCCAGAGCGGCAAATTGGCGGTTGCGTCTGCACCCGTGACCGCGACCCATACGGCTTGGAGAGCGGCGAGCTTCGCTCCCTGCAGCGCGAGTTCGAGTATGGGGGCATCGGTCGGGTTGCCGAGCAGCTGGTTCGCCCATTCGGCCGCATGGGGATCCATGGGGCCTCCCGAGGGCACCCCAAAGCGCTTCAGACCGAGGCGGCCGCGATCTTGCAGATGGCAGCCGTGTCCGGGGTCCATCACGTAGAGCACCTCGGGGTTCACGGCCGTCCTTGGGGTAGAAACTGTACGCAGTCTCCGGGATGTAGGAGGAATGCATCCTGGTGGTTGCCTGACGTTTCTGCTCGGCTTGGATCGAACATCACCCTGGGGGTTCGGCCGATAAGGTTCCACCCCCCCGGTGTGTCGAGGGGATAGATGCCGGTATGCTCACCTCCGATGCCTACCGAACCCGCTGGGACGCGTGCGCGTGGCGTGGCAAGCCGGGGAGTGTGCAGGCGGGGTTCTAGGTCGCCGAGATAGGCAAAGCCGGGGGCGAATCCCAGGGCATAGACCTTGTAGATTGTACGGCTATGACGCTCGATAACTTCGGCGACGGAGAGCTTGGTGTGATCGGCGACCCGCTTGAGATCCGGCCCGTCGTAGTGCACCGGTATCGATTTGGTCTCCAATTCAGGGGGCTTCGCCAGCATGGCTGACTTGAGGCGAGCGGAGCACTCCAAAACGTGCAGCTGCGGCTGCGGTACCACGCTCGGATCAAAATGTAGCAGCACCGAAGTGAAGCTGGGGATGAAGTCGATCAGCCCTTTCATGGGGTGCAATTCCAGGTCGGCAGTGATGGCTCGGACTTTGCGAAAAGCGTCCTCGCCGACGGCGTCGGCAAAGTAGAACAGCAGGGCATGCGGTCCGTAGGGCACCCATCTCATCGGGCTGAGTCTTACACGCTTCCCCCGTCGGAGTCGAGGATGGCCGACGAAAACCCGTTTGACACCCCTTGGACGGCCAACCTATAAGCAGGCAGCGTTCAGCTCTTCTCCTTCCCCCTTGTCTGGGAGAAGGCTTGCCGAGTTTGGCCGCATCGATTACCCGATATGACTGTCATGAATTCCAGGCATCGCACGATCCTGGGCGCGCTGTGTGCGGGCGCCCTGATGTTCTCCGGCTGCACCCACACTTCCGAGTCCTGGCAGTACGAGCACATTATGTCCAAGAGCAATACCCCCATGATTGACAAGGCTGAGTTTGGCAAGACCCCTGAGGGTGAGTCGGTGCAGATTTTTACGCTGGTGAATCGCAACGGTCTCAAGGCCAAGATCACCAATTACGGAGGAATCGTGACGGAGCTCCATGTTCCTGACCGCCAAGGCCAGCTGGGTGACATTGTCCTCGGTTTCGATACCCTGGAGGACTACCTCAAGGGGCATCCATTCTTTGGCGCTGCCACTGGCCGGTACGCCAACCGCATCGGCAACGCACGATTTACCCTGAACGGTGTCGAGTACAAGCTCGCTGCGAACAATGGTCCCAACTCGCTTCATGGCGGGATCAAAGGGATCGACAAGAAGGTGTGGGACGCCCGGGACATCAGCACCACTACAGGGCCCGCCTTGGAGCTGACTTACTTGAGTCCCGACGGCGAGGAAGGGTATCCCGGGAATTTGAAGATTCGCATCGTTTACACCCTGACCCACGCCGACGAGTTGCGTGTTGATTACGAGGCGACGACCGATAAGGACACCGTGATCAACTTGACCAATCACTCCTATTTCAACCTCGCTGGAGAGGGAGAGCCGAGCGTTCTGTCCCATGTGCTCAAGCTGAACTCGGAACGTTATACACCGTTCGACGAGACCAGCATACCGACAGGAGATGTGGTCAAGGTGCAGGGGACGCCCTTCGATTTCACCGTTCCTGTCGCCATCGGAGCGCGTTGGAGTGAGCTGAAAGCGTCACCCACCGGCTACGACAATAATTTCGTGATCAGCCAGATCCGACCCAACGAGATGACGTTGGCGGCTGAGGTGCATGATCCCAAGAGCGGTCGCTCCATGAGTATCTTCACCACCGAGCCGGGGGTTCAGTTCTACACCGGGAACTTCCTGGACGGAAAGCTGACGGGCAAGTCCAAGCGAGCCTATCCGAAAAACTCGGGCTTCTGCCTGGAGACCCAGCATTTCCCTGATTCACCGAACAAGCCGCAGTTCCCCACCACTGTGTTGAAGCCGGGCCAGGTCTTCCGCTCGTCCACGGTTCACAAGTTTTCAGCACATTAACGCTTTCCCGCTGACCCTGGGCGTGTGGCCCGGGGTCAGCAGGATTACCTTTCCTCTTATCACAATGGATTTCAGCTGGGCCAGCGAGCCACAAATTTGGATCAGTCTGATCACCCTGACGCTCCTTGAGGTCGTCCTGGGGATCGACAACATCATCTTCATCTCGATCTTGAGCGGGAAGCTCCCGCCTGAGCAGCAGCGGAAAGCCCGACAGATTGGTCTGGCGTTGGCGATGATCACGCGGATCCTGCTTCTGTGTGGATTGGCGTGGATCGTGAAGCTCGAGAAGCCCTTCTTTGAACACACCTTTTGGGAGTGGAAGGTCGCCATCTCTGGGCGGGATTTGATTCTCATTGTGGGAGGCCTGTTCCTGATTGCCAAGAGCACCTTTGAAATTCACGAGAAGCTTGAAGGGGTGGATGGGGAGAAAACCAAGGGGATGGCGGCTTCCTTCAGCTCCGTTCTGGTTCAGATCGCCCTGCTGGACATCGTCTTCTCGCTCGATTCTGTGATCACGGCCGTGGGGATGGTAAAAGAGGTGGGTGTGATGATCGCTGCCGTGGTGATCGCGGTGTTAGCGATGCTGCTTTTCGTGAACCAGATTAGCGACTTTGTGGACAAGCATCCTTCGATCAAGATGCTGGCGCTCAGCTTTCTGATTTTGATTGGTGTGCTCCTGGTTGCTGAGGGATTCCATCAGCATATCCCCAAGGGCTACGTCTACTTCTCCATGGCGTTCTCGGTTCTGGTGGAGATGCTCAACATTCGCATGCACAAGAAGGCCAAAACGGTGAAACTGAATCAGCCGTATCGATAGGGAGCCGTGAGGCGGAAGGCATCGCGGATGTGGCGGATCTCCACTACGGAGTCTCGGGAGAGGATGACCTCGACGATGTCGAAGCGGAATGCCACGCGCGGGTTTTTCAACGTCCGCAGATAGTCCAGGGCCGCGCGCGAGAGTCGGCGCTGCTTCTTCCAGTTCACGGCGTCGGCAGGCCGCTTCCACTTTTCTGAAGACCGGGTCTTCACCTCTACAAAAATCACGCAGCCCTCGTGCGTGAAAATGAGATCAATCTCGCCACGCTTCGATCGGAAATTTGCCAGCACGAAGCGGTAGCCAAGTCTTTCGAGGAAGATCTGGGCGGACTTCTCACCGAGTCGCCCTCGACGGAGATTGAGCGGGGTCACTTCCTCCGCGCCCTGATTCAGAAGACGAGCCCACCAGCCTTGCAATGTGTCCCTCCACGACATCAGCAGACCGTCTCATGAAGGGGGGAGGGAGTGCAATTTCCCAGTTGCTCTGTTCTGCCGATTGAATCATAACCTCGCCCGATGTTAGCCAAGGTGGGGTCGGCCGCAGTTCTCGGCATCGACGCTTTTTCCATAGAGGTGGAGGTAGATTCTTCAGCGGTGGGTGATTTGAAACTCATCATTGTGGGATTGCCGGACGCTGCTGTACGGGAATCGATCGAGCGCGTTTTGTCGGCCATGAACAATTCGGGGTTCCGCGTGCCCATGGGGCGGACAACCATTAATCTTGCCCCTGCGGATCTGCGAAAGGAGGGGCCAAGCTTCGATCTCCCCATCGCGCTAGGTGTGGTGCAGGCCGCGGAGCAGATGGCCTCCGCATCCTTGCCGGACTTCCTGATCGTCGGCGAGTTGGCGCTTTCGGGAGCGGTGCGTCCGGTGAAGGGGGCTCTTGCCATTGCCCTGCGGGCTCGGGCGGAGGGTCGCACTGGGGTGCTTGTTCCAGCGGAGAACGCCGCCGAGGCGTCGGTGGTGAAGGGCTTGAGGGTGATTCCGGTCCGGAACTTGCGTGAGGCGGTTGGATTTCTATCGGGTGAGCTCCTTATCACACCCGTGGTGACCGATATGGACGCGCTTTTCGATCAACCCCGAGACGAAGAGATGGATTTCTCCGAGGTGAAGGGGCAGGAGTCGGTGAAGCGGGCCCTGGAGATTGCAGCGGCGGGAGGCCATAATGTCCTGATGATAGGTCCACCGGGCACCGGTAAGTCCATGCTGGCAAAGCGGCTGGCTACCATCCTGCCGCCGCTGACCCTGTCGGAAGCCTTGGAGACAACCCAGATCCACAGCAGCGTAGGAAAGCTTCCTCAGGGTGAGCCGATCATCACACGACGACCCTTCCGAGCTCCGCATCATACAGCGAGTGATGCCGGTTTGTTGGGGGGCAGCATCCACCCCACTCCGGGCGAGATCTCATTGGCCCATCACGGGGTTCTTTTCATGGATGAGCTTCCTGAGTTTCGACGCGGTGTTTTGGAGACCTTGCGCCAGCCTTTGGAGGAAGGGCGCGTCACGATCTCGCGCGCCTCGGGGAGCATGACTTTTCCCGCGCAGTTCATGCTGGTCGCTGCCATGAATCCGACGCCCGACGGGAAGATGCCTGGGGAGTCGCGCAGTTCCCCTCGTGCCATTCAGAAATACCTGGGGCGAGTTTCAGGGCCTTTGCTGGATCGAATCGATATTCACGTCGAGGTGCCCTCGCTTCGTTTCGCCGAGTTGTCGTCCATGCCGGGTGGGGAGAGTTCCTTGCAGATCCGCCAGAGAGTGGTCGATGCCCGGAAGCTTCAACACAGACGATTTGCCGGACGGCCGCGTATTCCGTGTAATGCCCGCATGGGAAGTCGGGAGATTCGCTCGTTCTGCGCTCTCGATGAAGGCACGCACGAGATGCTCAAGCACGCGATGACGGACTTGAAGCTGAGCGCCCGGGCCTATGATCGCATTCTCAAAGTGGCGCGTACGATTGCGGATCTGGCAGGGGTGGAGTCCCTCGTGGCGGATCATGTCTGGGAGGCGATCCAGCTGCGTTCCCTGGATCGACAGCTGTGGGGCTGAATGAGGCTCCTTGTCATTCCACTCGTACTCTACCGTCGATGTCTGTGGCTGGGGGGGAAGTAAACGCGCGCGGGACAGGGCGCAAAGGCGCAAGAAGGGCGAGCAACTTCAGTATCGTTAGGGGGATGGCGTCTCTGGTAGACCGTTCACTACTCGGTGTATCCCGGATTTCACCCAGCGCTCCCCGAAGTTGATCACGAGCCCGAGTCGAAGATTTGTTAGACGGAGGTAGGTAAGCATCTGGGCCTCGAAGATTGGGTTCCATTGCACG